>NZ_QUIH01000020.1:0-534 GCF_003479985.1 Clostridium sp. AM43-3BH | reverse complement strand
ATCATAATTTCCCTCAAATTCTTTTGCATACATGCGTTCATCGATCTGGCGCAGGGCTTTGTCGCAGTCATCGCTGAGTTTTTCAAATGTTTTCGAATATTTCGCCTCGAAAATCGCCATTCGTCCACCGTGCAGATCATATACAACCACATCGCTTCGTCCTTCGCCATGCTCACGGTTTGATTCTACCACATATCCGGCTCCGGCAAAAATTCCGGCTAAAAAGGCGTGATAAAAATCTTCTTTATAATCATGGTAGCTGATTGTCATACGCAGCAGGGCATTCATCTCCTGTGTGAGCAGGTCGGTGTTGCCGTGCCATACAGCATAAAATAATTGTTCCCGATTCCAGGTTTTGGCGCTGTCGTTAAACCATTTTAAAATGGTACTTTCGAAGATTTCCCGGATTTCAGCATTCGGAATCATCAGGGCAGTTAAACCATCTGGAAGGTTATCGATGCGAGCCTGCGTCAGATAGCCGGTAAGATACAGGATACTCCACAGATTATCTTCGGAGGAATGGAGGTAATCATA
>NZ_QUIH01000002.1:0-514601 GCF_003479985.1 Clostridium sp. AM43-3BH | reverse complement strand
GATTTGAAGAAGCTGCGGGATATCCGCTACTGGGTACAGAAAGCCACCCCCGGCACAGAAGAAAGCAAAGAGCCGCCCAAGAAACAGCCTATCAAAGAAGTCTTGCAGGATAAGGCTGACGAGAAAAAAGCACAAAGAACTGCCCCGGTGCAGACAAAACACAAACAACAGGATATGGAACTTTAACAGGCACTTGCCATTTTCAGATTGAGAATGTCAGGTGCTTTTCTTTTTTTCAAGGAGGGATAGCTTTGAATGTATTTGAAGCTGTGAAGCAGTCCGTCACAACAAGACAGGCTGCGGAGCATTATGGAATCCGTGTAGGCCGGAACGGGATGGCTTGCTGCCCGTTCCATAACGATAAAACCCCAAGCATGAAGCTGGATCGGCGTTACCACTGCTTCGGCTGCGGTGCGGATGGGGATGTGATTGATTTTGCCGCCGCCCTGTATGGGCTGGGAAAGAAAGAAGCCGCCGTACAGCTGGCACAGGACTTCGGGCTTTCCTATGAGGACTGGAAACCGCCGGGGAAGGTAAAAAAGCCCAAGCCCCGGCAGAAATCCCAGGAGGAACAGTTTCAGGAAGCAAAGAGCCGCTGCTTCCGTATTCTTGCCGATTATCTTCACTTGCTTCGGGCATGGAGAAAGGATTATGCCCCGCACTCCCCGGAGGAAGCCTTTCATCCACGGTTTGTGGAAGCCTTACAGAAGCAAGACCAAGTGGAATATCTGCTGGATGTGCTGCTCTTTGGGGAGACAGAGGAAAAAGCAGCTTTGATTACGGACTACGGAAAGGATGTGATACAGCTTGAAAAGCGAATGGCAGAGCTTGCCGCCGCAAACGCAGCAAGAACTAAAAAACACCATGAACGCCATGCAGCCGCCCCAGAGCATTGAGGAAATCAAGGCGGGGCTGGAAACTACCGAGAAAGGCGGTGTCCGTCAGAGCATACGGAACTGCCTGACCGTATTCCAGCGTGACCCGCTGCTTTCCGGGGCTATCGCATACAACATCCTGACCGACCGCAAGGACATCATAAAGCCCATCGGCTTCCACAGGGAAAGCACCGCCCTGAACGATACGGACATGAAGTATCTGCTTCTCTATCTGGAAGAAACCTACGGGCTTACCAATGAGAAGAAGATTGATAACGCCATCGGGATTGTGGCGAATGAAAACAAGTACCATCCCATCCGGGACTACCTAAGTGCCCTTGTGTGGGACGGGACAGAACGAATCCGTTTCTGTCTGCGGCACTTTCTGGGGGCTGACGCAGACGATTACACCTATGAAGCGTTGAAGCTGTTCCTGCTGGGTGCAATCTCACGAGCCTTTCAGCCAGGGTGCAAATTTGAAATCATGCTCTGTCTGGTAGGCGGTCAGGGGGCTGGCAAGTCCACCTTCTTCCGTCTGCTGGCAGTCCGGGACGAGTGGTTCTCCGATGATTTGCGGAAGCTGGACGATGACAATGTGTACCGCAAGCTGCAAGGTCACTGGATTATCGAAATGTCGGAAATGATGGCAACCGCAAACGCCAAGAGCATCGAAGAAATCAAGTCATTTTTAAGCCGGCAGAAGGAGGTCTACAAGATACCCTATGAAACCCACCCGGCAGACCGCCCCCGCCAGTGCGTGTTTGGCGGCACTTCCAATGCTCTTGACTTCCTGCCCCTTGACCGTTCCGGCAATCGCCGCTTTATCCCCGTCATGGTGTACCCGGAACAAGCCGAGGTTCACATTTTGGAGGATGAAGCTGCTTCCAGAGCCTATATCGAGCAGATGTGGGCAGAAGCTATGGAGATTTACCGAAGCGGCAGGTTCAAGCTGGCTTTCAGCCCCGCCATGCAGCGGTATCTCAAAGAACACCAGCGGGATTTTATGCCGGAGGACACCAAAGCCGGAATGATACAGGCGTATCTTGATAGGTACACCGGGAGCATGGTCTGCTCCAAGCAGCTCTACAAGGAAGCTTTGAACCATGCCTTTGACGAGCCGAAGCAATGGGAAATCCGGGAAATCAACGAGATTATGAACCAATGCATTGACCGCTGGCGGTACTTCCCGAATCCAAGAATGTTTTCCGAGTATGGCAGACAAAAGGGCTGGGAGCGTGAAAACCCGGCAACGGACTCCGGCAACCCGTCTGAAAAAACGATGGACGGTTTTGTGGAGGTCACAGAACAGATGGAGCTTCCATTCTGAAAATGACAGCCCGTTGCACCCCCTGTTGCTATCCCGTTGACGAGCCGGTTGCCGGGGAAAATCCCGAAACTATCGGCTTTTCTCCCCTATGACAACCAAAACAACAGAAAAATAAAAGAAAAATATAAATAGTAACCATCGCCAGATTGAGATTGTTTGCAAGGTCTTTTGAAGCCCGTTGCCGGACTTCGTTGCCGACACCCTCTGTCTGGCTATTTTCATGCATGGAGGATAACTGCCTATGGCGAATAATAAGATGAATATTGAAGGAAAAAATTACTCGGATATTCCGGTGTGGCGTAGATATACGCTTACCATTGAGGAAGCAGCCAGATATTATCATATCGGCGAAGGAAAATTGAGAACGCTTATTGACACACATCCCAATGAGGATTTTTATGTGATGAACGGCAATCGTGCCCTCATTAAGCGTGAGAAATTTGAGAGGTATCTGGATCAGGCTACTGCTGTGTAAACAGAGCTGACAGATTTACCGATTTCACATGATATAACTATGCGGAGAGCTGGATTTGTGCTATGATAAGAGCGCAAGTCTGGCTCTCTTTTTTGAAAGGAGAGTTCACGATGAGTGAGAAAAGACGAGATAACCGTAATCGGATTTTGCGAGAGGGCGAGTACCAGCGTAAAGATGGGAGGTATCGGTTCCGCTATATTGATGAGGACGGAAAAGAGAAAAATGTATACAGTTGGCGTTTAGACAAGAATGACCCAATGCCAAAGGGGAAGAAGCGGGAGCCTTCCCTGCGTGAGAAAGAAAAACAGATTGAAGCGGATTTGTTTGACCGTATCGTAACCAACGGTGGCAACTATACTGTTTTGGAACTGGTAGAAAAGTATGTTTCATTGAAAACAGGAGTTCGTCACAATACGGTTGCCGGATATAAAACGGTCATCAATATGCTGAAAAAAGAGAGTTTTGGGAATCTGCGAATTGATAAGGTGCGTTTGTCAGACGCCAAGGCATGGTTGATTAAGCTCCAACAAATTGATGGGCGGGGATATAGTTCCATTCATTCTATCAGGGGAGTTCTCAGACCGGCATTTCAGATGGCGGTAGATGATGATTTGCTTCGTAAAAATCCATTTGAATTTGAGCTTGCCTCCGTCATTGTCAATGATTCTGTTACCAGAGAAGCGATCACCCGAAAGCAGCAGAGAGATTTGTTGAAGTTTATTCAGGAAGATAAACATTTCAGCAGATACTATGATGCAATCTATATTCTTTTTCACACAGGGCTTCGTATCTCAGAGTTCTGTGGATTGACGGTTTCAGAAATCGAGTTTGGAGAAATGCGTATTAAGGTAGACCATCAGTTACAGCGTACTGCACAGATGCAGTATGTAATTGAAGAGCCAAAAACTGACAAAGGCATCCGCTATGTGCCGATGACGGAAGCTGTCGCAGCGTGTTTTCGCAGAATCATTGCCAACCGCAAGACACCAAAAGTTGAACCGATGGTGGAAGGATATGCAGGATTTTTGTTTCTGGATAAAAACGATATGCCGATGGTTGCCCTTCACTGGGAAAAGTATCTGGAGCATATCATTCAGAAATACAACAGGATTTACCGTATCCAGATGCCGAAAGTTACCCCTCATGTATGTAGGCACACCTTTTGCTCTAATATGGCAAAATCCGGGATGAATCCGAAAACCTTGCAGTATATCATGGGTCACGCAGACATCAGTGTAACCTTGAACACTTACACCCATGTGAATTTTGATGATGCAAAGGAAGAAGTGTATCGGATAGCGAATAGTTAAAAAAGCCCGTTGGTAAGGACGCTTGCTTTACCAACGGATTTACCAAGATTGCAGGGAAAAACATAAGAAAATACGAGAAGATTTGAGAAGATACCTTGAAAAGAAAGGACAACTCAAAAGTCGGAAAACCCTGAAATATCAAGCGTTTGGGAAGAAATACAAGACTTAAATGGAGATATGAAAAGATGATTAAAGTACTATTTATTTGCCACGGCAACATCTGCCGTTCCACCCTAGCCCAAAGTGTCTTCACCCACAAAGTCGCATCCCAAGGGCTTTCCGCCCACTTCCTTATCGACAGCGCCGCCACAAGCACCGAAGAAATCGGCAATCCACCGCACCGGGGGACGGTGAATAAGCTGAGGAAGGTTGGAATTCCTCTGGTGCCGCACCGGGCGCGGCAGGTGACGTGGGCGGATTATGAGAAATTTGATTATATCATAGGTATGGACAGTGCCAATATCCGAAATTTAAACCGAATGCTGAAAGGCGATCCGGAGGGGAAAATATATAAATTCCTCACATTTGCAGGTTCAGACCGTGACATCGCGGATCCGTGGTATACGGGTGATTTTGACGCGACGTATGAAGATGTTCTGGAGGGCTGTGTGGGTTTTCTGGCATATCTGAAAGAACAGGGACAGATATAACCAAAAGTTTGATGAGTATCCATTTCAGGTTAAGATGGAAGGAACGGACTGTTTCTGTTGCAATTTATCAGTGTGCTGGAGGAACATCCGGGCGATTCGTGGATTAAAAAATATATTTTCCCGGGCGTAATGGTTCTAAGTCTCTGGGAAATGATTTCTTGTGGTTCAGCAGATGGATTTTATATCCTGGATGTGGAAAATCTGCGTCTGCACCAGATTTTATTTACAAAAGGAATTGATAATGACTTGCCGATGACACGCTGGTATTAATAAGGGGAGTGCTTTTTTATTTCCAGCTGAATCCGTTCGCAGAGATCCTTGACCGTGACAAGCTCGATAAAATCCGTTTCCGGAATATCGATCTCGAAGCAGTCTTCGATCTCTGTGATAAAGTATACGATCAAAAATGAATCCAGCCCCAGATCGTCGATCAGGCGGTCAGCCGATGTCAGCGGGCGGGTGATTTCTACGTATTCTGATAGAATGTCTTTTATTTCAACCAGGATTTCTTCCTGCGTCAGTTCGTGTTTCATGAGAAGTTCCTCCTAATATATGTGATTCATGCAGCTATTTTTATTGTAAATTTAACATAGAATCTGTGTTTGAGAGATGATTCTATCTGTGTGTTTATTTTATCATGAAACTGCCCGCTTGAGTAGATATATCCCTTAAAATAGGAGGAGCCGACAGGAACGGACTCCTGCCGGCGTAGGTATGAAAAAGTATATTATGAAAGGTCTTTTGCCTTTACGCGTATTACTATATCGAAAAAATGTGATAAAAGTATGTTCGGAATGTGAAGAAATCATAAATTTCGGAAAATATTTTGGAAGTGGATGGGGGAATAAAAATGACACGCAGATATAAGTTTGTGCAATTTTATTCATAAAAATGAAAATATATGCGTGAAATTTCTGAAATAGATAGAATGTAAAAAGGTAATATGATATAATGAGCGCAAGTGAGCCAGAGAGCTGCTTGCAGATTTATGGCGAACGGCGAATGGCGATCACGATAGCTGCGTCAGCAGCGGTAAGCATCGAAGATGCGAATCGTGATATAATATGAACACTTACAGAGAACTTGTCAAATCTAGTGTGAATTATAGCTGAACATTTGATGAATCTGAGATAAAGGAGAAAAATAATCAAAATAAAGATTCAAAAAAACATATCTACAAAGAAGAAGGCAGAACATCAGGCGGATGCAAAAGCATTTGCCGGAACGGGTTCAGAAAGGACAGGGAACGATGCGGGCGTTTACATTTGAAAATGCGACAAAGATTTATTTTGGCGGAGGTTGTGTGAAAGAGCACCTGCTGGAGGCGGTGAAGCCGTATGGGGAAACGGTGATGCTGGCATATGGCGGCGGCTCGATCAAGACGAATGGCATTTATCAGGAAGTGATGGATGTCTTAAAGCTGGCTGGAAAACAGGTGATAGAATTTTCTGGCATCATGCCGAATCCGACCTACAGCAAGGTAATGGAAGGGAAAAAAGTCGTACAGGAAAATCAGGTAGATCTGATTCTGGCAGTGGGCGGCGGTTCGGTCATGGACTGCAGCAAGGCGATCTCAATGGCGGCTGCGACGGACAAGGACGTCTGGGAGGAATACTGGATCAAAAAGGGCGAGATTGATTTTGAGCCGGTTCCGGTGGGCGTGATTGTGACCGTGGTCGGCACTGGAAGCGAGGTCAACGGCGAGGGTGTAATCACCCATGAGGAACAGAAAATTAAGACGAGCCGGAATTATCCGCGCTGCAATCCGGTGTTTGCGATGATGGACCCGAAATATACCTACACGGTTTCTCCACTCCAGACGGCAGCGGGCGGTTTTGATATGCTCAGCCATGTGATGGAGACATATTTCAGTGCACCGGATGAGGATAATCTTTCGGATGCGATCTCGGAGGCGTTGATGCGGAGTATTATTGAGAACCTGCCGGTGGCGATCCGGGAACCGGAAAATTATGAGGCGCGCAGCAACCTGATGTGGGCGTCCACGATGGCGGAGATTGGCATTATCAAATTAGGAAAACAGTGTGATTTTGAGGCGCATATGATTGAACATCAGATGGGGGCTTACACGGACTGCAACCACGGCATGGGACTTGGCGTGATCCATCCGGCGTATTATCGTCGAATTTGCCGGGACGGCATCAAGAAATTTGTGAAATTTGCTGTAAATGTCTGGGGAATGTCACCAGATGGCGGCGATGAGGAAGAACTGGCATTTGGCGGAATTGACGCATTGCAGGCGTTTATTCATGAGATTGGTTTGCCGGGGACGCTGCGGGAACTGGGAATCACAGATCAGAGTCTGCTGAAAACGATTGCTGATTCATGTATCCGCAATGACGGCGGGTATCGGCAGCTGACGCACGCGGAAATCTTGGATATTTTGGAAGAGTGCTATTAGTACAAAGGAGGAAAATCATGCCACACATTGCAATATCTATGTACCCGGGACGGAGCCGGGAAGAGAAGGCAGCGCTGGCTGAGAAGGTCAGAACGCTGGTATCAGAAGAATTAAAGAAGGATCCGAAGGTTGTGACGGTATCGGTTCATGATGTACCGGCTGAGAAATGGCAGGAACATTTGGACGCGATTCCGGGCGAGGAGAGATTCTATTAGAAGTCTAAGTCGGGGTTGCAGAAAGAGGCAAAAGATCATCAGACGATGGATAATATACCAATGGATAATATAGCTCAAGCAGTGTCGAAAAATAAACTGCAAAAGATATATAATAATGAATAAAAAAGAACGGACTGTTCATAAATAGACAAAAAAGCATAGGATGTAGAGAATAGATATTTGAACTGTGCCGGTTTACAGAGTATCATCTGTAAACCGGGCAGAAAGAAGCACATTTACGCGCATTACTTAGTGGATTTTGTCTGTATGAACAGTCTTTTTTGCAGCATTTTATAATTGAGAAAACATTTCATTTACTCCTTTTAAATTCCCACAAATATTTCTTGACATTTCCCAGTTACATTCATATAATGAACATATGAACAATGATTCATATAAATAAAAATATTTCAAAGAAATCTTGATAAAATCCTGCAAACTGGTTTCACGAAAGAAGCAGTGAAGCAGGGCAGAAACGCGTAGCATGAAGGGAGAAATCGGATGGCAATTCATGATGTAGAGTGCTGTGAGGAGTGTGCTGTTCACGATGAGGTTGTGCAGTCGGTCCGGGGAATGCTGCCGGATGACGATGATTTGTATGATCTGGCGGAGCTGTTTAAGGTATTTGGTGATTCGACGCGGATCCGGATTTTGTTTGTTCTGTTTGAGTCGGAGATGTGTGTCTGCGACATTGCACAGCTGCTTAATATGACGCAGTCGGCGATTTCGCATCAGCTTCGGATTCTCAAGCAGTCGCAGCTTGTCAAGAGCCGCCGGGACGGAAAGTCGGTGTTCTATTCGCTGGCAGACGACCACGTTTACCGGATTATCAACCAGGGCTTTGAGCATATTAAAGAATAGCAAGTTCCTTGAATGATGATAATGGATTGAATGAATGTGAAAGCGGTGCTATCTGTAAAGAAAAAATTGCAGGTCTCGGAAAGCAAATATTAAAAATTTATAACTCAATAAAAAGAGGAGGATTATCATGAAGAAGAAATTTAAATTAACTGATCTGGATTGTGCAAACTGTGCAGCAAAGATGGAGGATGCGATCAAGAAGCTGGATGGAGTCAATGATGCGAGTGTCAGCTTTATGATGCAGAAAATGACGATCGATGCAGATGACGCACGTTTCGACGAGATCATGAAAGAGGTTGTAGAAGTGTGCAAGAAGGTGGAACCGGACTGCATTATTAATATGTAAAATTGAAAAAGGCATAATCGGATCAAAAGCTGCTTTTTAAAAGAATAAAATCAGATTGTGTAATGCACAGAAGGGCAAAGTAAAAAGATATAGGCAAATGAGCTGTGCCGGCACATTTTCCTATATCTTTTTTTCTGGGAATGTGTTTCCAGAATGAAGGGAGGCTTTATGAATCAGAAGCAGAAAACGATGCTGAAGCGGATCGTCGCGGCGGCAATCGTATATATCGCGGCGGCAGCAGCGAAAAAAATGAATGTATTTGCCGGAATGCCGCAGCCGTGGACAGAGTTAGTCGTATTTTTAATTCCGTATCTGATTATTGGATGGGATATTGTATACAAGGCGTTCCGGGGGATTAAAAATGGTCAGGTGTTTGATGAGAATTTCCTCATGACAGTAGCGACGTTCGGGGCGTTCGGTGTGGGCGAGTTTTCTGAGGCGGTTGCGGTTATGCTGTTCTATCAGGTTGGCGAGCTGTTTCAGAGTTATGCGGTCAACCGTTCGCGCCAATCGATCAGCGATCTCATGAATATCTGTCCGGAATATGCCAATATTGAAAAAGATGGACAAATAGAGCAGGTCGATCCGGATGATGTGGAAGTGGATGACATCATCGTGGTACAGCCGGGAGAGCGGATTCCGCTGGATGGCGTGGTGGTAGAGGGTGAATCGATGATCGATACCTCGGCGCTGACTGGTGAATCGGTACCGCGCCGTGCGGCAGCCGGGGATGAAATCATCAGCGGATGTGTCAATGGCAGCGGGCTTCTGCGGGTGCGCGTGACGAAAGAATTTGATGATTCGACGGTGGCGCGGATTCTGGAGCTTGTGGAGAATGCCAGCAGCAAGAAGGCGAAGGTGGAGAACTTTATCACCCGGTTTGCCAGATATTATACGCCGGTGGTCGTGATCGCGGCGGTTGCTTTGGCATTTGTGCCGCCGATTGTGCTGGGCGGAGAATTTAGCGAGTGGATTCAGAGAGCTTGTATTTTCCTGGTAATTTCCTGCCCGTGTGCGCTGGTGATTTCGGTTCCGCTTAGCTTCTTTGGCGGCATTGGTGCTGCATCCCGCATCGGTGTGTTAGTCAAGGGAAGCAATTATCTGGAGGCAGTTTCGGAGCTGGATACGGTTGTATTTGATAAGACAGGCACCCTGACGAAGGGCGAGTTTAAAGTGACGGAGCTGCATCCGGCGGGAATCAGTGAGGATGAGCTTCTGGAGCTGGCGGCGTATGCCGAGAATTATTCGACGCATCCGATCGCGGAATCGATACGGGAGGCGTATCGTGAGAGAAAAGGCAGTTTGGCAGAAGCAGAAACTCAAAAGGCGAATGCGGGAACAGCAGAAATCGTTCTGGATGCTGACAATGACACAATAAAAGAGGTGCAGTCCAAAGAGGGTGTGCAGGGAGTGGTACGCAAACCCCTGATCGACTTAACCCGCATCGGTGAAACCAACGAGATTTCCGGTCATGGTATCGAGACAACGATCGACGGTCACAAAGTTCTGGCGGGTAATGGACGCCTGATGAAGAGTAAAAATATACCGTATCAGGAATGCGACGGCATCGGCACTGTGATTTATCTGGCAAAGGACGGAAAATTTGCCGGAAGTATCCTGATTGCCGATACGATCAAGCCGGAGACGGAGGATGCGATCCGTGGACTGAAGGCGGCTGGAATCCGCCGTACTGTTATGCTGACGGGCGATCGGAAAGCGGTCGGCGAGGCGGTGGCTGCGAAGGTTGGCATCGATCAGGCGTACACGGAGCTGCTTCCGGCGGATAAGGTGCAGAAGGTCGAGGAGATGCTGGCGGAGATGACCGGAAAGCGGAAGCTGGCATTTGTCGGCGACGGCATCAACGATGCACCGGTTCTCTCCCGCGCAGATGTCGGTATTGCAATGGGAAGCATGGGAAGTGACGCGGCGATCGAGGCGGCGGACATTGTCCTGATGGATGATAACCCGGCGAAGATTGCAGGTGTGGTTAAAATCGGACGCAAGACAATGGCAATCGCGCACCAGAATATCGTGTTTGCCCTGGCGGTTAAGGCAGTTGTGCTTCTGATGGGCGCGGCTGGAGTGGCGAATATGTGGGAAGCCGTGTTTGCGGACGTCGGTGTTTCCGTCATTGCAATTTTAAATGCGATGAGGGCATTAAGAACTAAATAATCGGTAATATCAAAAAGCTATGGCGGAAGGAATACTTGATGGTTCCGGAAACTGTAGCTTTTTAAATTTGCGGCTCTAAGGGATTTATATATAAAACCAATATTTGCAAGTGGTAAAAGAATAGGAATAGGAAAGAAATCAAGGCTTGGGAAAGATAAAATGCTGGGAATCATACAGAATTTCCAAAATAGTTGTAATAATCCTTAATAAAATAGTAATTGAATCTGACGGAAGAATGAAGTATGATCAAATACCATAGGATATTAGACGGAAAGGAAGGAACAGGATGAAAAAATGGATGAAAACGGCGCTTGTCCTGGCTGCAGCGGTCTGCCTGAGTGTGGCGGCTGCGTTCACAGCACTGGCGGCGCAGACGTTTCAGATAACCGCTTCGATCGGCTCCTGTCTGATTGGTTCGGGGCAGAATACAGTGGATATTTCACTTTCAAGCAACGGTGATATAACGGGGACGGACGGAAAGATTTATCTGTTTGAATTGCGGCCGTATGAGTCGGAGATTGGAAGCCGGACTGATTATGTCAGCAGCGTAGGCGCAGGGGAAACGAGGACCGTCTCGATTCCTTTAAACAAGGGAACTGCCCAGGACCGCCTTTACAGCCGGTTTGTTCCGGCAGTGTTTGACGGAACTACATTTACGGCAGTTGGCGCGGCACATTATATCACAAATCCGGAGGTGGTTGCATCCAATCAGGATGCGTTTAAGACGCCGCTGACGAAAAAGGGCTTGAATATCCAGTTAAATATGCTCAACGATGCATTTACACTGGGTGTCAAACATGTGGCGGTCAATATCGCATTTTCCCAGTTTTTAGGGAGTGGCATTGATTATGAGTACGATGGAAAAACGTATCATTTTAATAAGTCGGTGGTTGAAAATTATGACAAGGTGATCAGTACATATATCGGAAAAGATATATCTGTGACGGCGATCGTTTTAAATGACTGGAATGACGCGCACCCGGAACTGGTTCATGCGGGAACTGCGAAATCTTCGAGCGCCAATTATTATATGTTTAACACGAAGACACAGGAAGGATTTGAGACAACGCGTGCGATCTTCGCGTTTTTGGCGGATCGTTACAGCGGCAAGAATCATAATTCAAATTATGCGAAGATTTCCAACTGGATTCTGGGCAATGAGATCAACAACCAGATTTGGAACTACATGGGACCGGCAGATTTGAATACATATGTATCCACGTATCAGCAGGCATTCCGCACGTTCTACACGGCGATCAAGAGCACAAGTGCGAATGACCGGGTTTATTTTTCACTTGATTTCTGGTGGGGAGCTCCGTATGAGAACCTGAACGATCAGGTGCATTATACGGGCAAAGGCATTGTTGATACGTTTAACGCCCTGGCAGTGACGGAAGGCCAGATGGACTGGGGCATTGCCTACCATCCGTATCCGTACCCGATGACGGAATCGGAATTCTGGGATGATCCGGCAACGGGGCTGGTAACCGAGAGTGCAGATTCACCGATTGTCAACTTTGCAAACCTGCATGTACTGACCGATTATCTGAATCAGGATTCGATGAAGACAGCATCTGGCGAGGTGCGCCATGTCATTCTGACGGAGGAAGGATTTACTGCACAGAGTCTGACGCGCGGCGATGTGTCGGATATCCAGGCGGCGGCATTTGCATATTCTTACTATATCGTGGACAGCAACCCGTATATCGACGCGTACATTCTGAGTCGTCAGGTCGATGCGCCGTCAGAGGTAAGGGCAGGCTTAAGCTTCGGTCTGTGGTCCTGTGATATGAATCAGGGCAATGAGATTGTAGCGGTAAAGGATCGAAAGCTCTGGAGAGTTTTCCACGACATTGATCAGAAGAGATACACGCTGGAAACTTCGAATTTTGCAAAATCAATCATCGGAATTAATAAGTGGTCGGATGTGATTCCGAACTTCCGGTGGAAGTCTCTGGAACAGTAGCGGATGGTAGACAGAGACTTGTAGAACAAAAACTATAAAAAAAAAAGTATAAATAAAAAAGTGCCTTTCTTCTCGAAGAAAATTTCTTGAGAGGAAAAGCACTTTTTTTAGAAAATAAACGTATCTGATGTATCGGAGAACCGGGAGTCTCAGATACCATAGATGGTTTGCTGGATTTTGTCTCCGAATCCTGCCGATTTTATCAGATCTTGAGTTCTTATCAGATCTTATTGCTCTGTCTCCAGATATGCATCTTCTCAGCTTCCTTAATCAGCTGATCGCGGAACTGCGGATGTGCAACGGAGATGATAGCCTCGCATTTCTGCCAGGTTGCAAGACCCTTTAAGTTTACTTTACCGTACTCGGTTACCAGGTAGTGCAGGTTTGCACGTGTATCGGTTACGATGGAACCCTGATTTAAGGTCGGGAGAATACGGGACTGCAGCTCGCCAGCCTTGTTCTTGAAGGTGGAGGAGCAGCAGATGAAGCTCTTTCCGCCCTTGGACAGGTAAGCGCCCAGAACGAAGTCAAGCTGTCCGCCTGCACCGCTGATGTGCTTGATTCCTGCGGACTCTGCATTTACCTGACCGAAGAGGTCGAGGTCAACCGCGTTGTTGATGGACATGAAGTTGTCCAGGGCTGCGATGGTGCGGACGTCGTTGGTGTAATCAACCGGAGCACTCATGCAGGCCGGGTTGTTGTTTAAGTAGTCATACAGTTTCTTGGTACCAGCGCCGAATGCGTATACCTGACGGCCTTTGTCCAGTGCTTTGTGAGCGCCTGTGATCTTGCCGGCTGCGGCAATATCAACGAATGCGTCAACGTACATCTCGGTGTGAACACCCAGATCCTTTAAGTCGGATTTCGCAATCAGGGAACCAACTGCGTTCGGCATACCGCCGATACCTAACTGTAAGCAGGCACCATCCGGGATCTCGTCTACGATCAGTTTTGCAACTGCTTCATCGACATCAGTCGCTGCTGCGGCGCCTCCCATCTCTGCGATGGTCGGGTTGCTGCCCTCTACGATCATGTCTACGTTGGAGATATGAACGCCGTTCTCAAATCCGCCGAGGCAGACCGGCATATTTTCATTGACCTCTACGATGACAACCTTGGAAGTCTCGCAGCAGGCTGCCATATGGGAAGCATTTGGTCCGAAGTTGAAATAACCGTGCTCATCCATCGGAGCGACCTGGAATACAGCTACATCCGGTTTGGTTGCGGACTCACGATAGTATCTCGGAAGCTCGGAATAACGGATCGGAGCATAGAAGCTGAATCCCTGTGCGATTGCCTTTCTCTCGATACCGCTCATGTGCCAGGAGTTCCAGGTCATATGAGCTGCCGGGTTTTCGATCTTGAAGATCTCCGGTACCCACATCAGGATACCGCCGCGGAAGTTTACATTCTCCAGTTCCGGAAGACGTTTTGCGATAGCAGCATCGACTGCTACCGGAGTGCCGGTGGTCCAGCCATAGTCAACCCAGTCGCCAGATTTAACGACGGAAGCAGCTTTTTCAGCGGAAACCAGCTTTTCTGCATACAGTTTCTTGTAATCCATACTTATTCACCTTGTCCTTTTTAATAATATGAAGAAGTCCGTACAAATGCGTGATTCGGACATCCCCCGTTGTTTATCAGTGTATCATCTCCACTACCCCTTGTCAACGAAAGAGGCGGAGGACAAAATAGGGGAAAATGACGACATATTCATATTTATGAATTACAGATATAAGCATATGTAAATGGAAGAGAAACGAGTTTGTCTATTAATTCACAAACAAAATACCGTGTTGGTTATAATGCCAGAGAAGACCACTTTTATTGAGAAAACAGAAGAAAAAAATTGTGCATTCCGCCTAAAGGCGATCAAAACGATGTAGAAATAAGTGGATTGTACGCGGAAAAATGAGAATCTTAAATCTTTATAAATCCATTGATAATTATTTGACAGGAGCCGCGTGGGGTGTTAAGATACAAATACACTATCATATTTATCACTATTTTACTATTTACTGCAGTTGTGTTATTTACGTGGTGGATCATTTTCAAGGAGGATTTTTTCAATGTCTAAGAAAGTCGTAATTGCAAGTGCATGCCGTACCGCAGTAGGTTCTATGGGTGGCCAGCTCAGTACTGTTCCAGCAGCTGAGATGGGTGCCGTAGTTATCAAGGAGGCTCTGAAGAGAGCAGGCGTTGCTCCGGAGCAGGTTGATCACGTATACATGGGATGTGTTATCCAGGCTGGTCTTGGTCAGAACGTAGCACGTCAGATGTCTCTGAAAGCTGGTCTTCCGGTAGAAGTTCCGGCAGTTACCCTGAACGTGGTTTGCGGTTCTGGTCTGAATGCTGTAAACGCAGCAGCAGATATGATCCTTGCAGGCGATGCTGACATCGTAGTAGCTGGTGGTGCAGAGAACATGTCCGCAGCTCCGTATGCTCTGATGAAGGCTCGTTACGGATACCGTATGAACAATGCGACCATGATCGACACCATGGTAAATGACGCTCTGTGGGATGCATTCAACGATTACCACATGGGTATCACCGCTGAGAATATCTGCGATCAGTGGGGTATCACAAGAGAAGAACTCGATGAGTTTGCAGCAGCTAGCCAGCAGAAGGCTTGCGCAGCTATCGAGGCTGGACGTTTCAAAGACGAGATCGTTCCGATCGAAGTTAAGAAGAAAAAAGAGACTGTTATCGTAGATACCGATGAGGGTCCGCGTCCGGGTTCCACTGTAGAGGTTCTTGGCAAGCTTCGTCCGGCATTCAAGAAAGACGGACGTGTAACAGCTGGTAACGCTTCCTCCATCAACGATGGTGCAGCAGCTGTAGTTGTTATGAGCGAAGAGAAAGCAAAAGAACTGGGTATCAAACCGATGGCTACATGGGTAGCAGGCGCTCTGGGCGGTGTAGATCCGAGCATCATGGGTATTGGACCGGTTGCAGCTACCAAGAAAGTTCTGAAGAAGACAGGCTGGAAGGTAGAAGACTTCGACCTGATCGAGGCAAACGAGGCATTCGCAGCTCAGTCTATCGCTGTAGCTCGTGACCTTGGCTTCAACAAAGACATCCTGAACGTAAACGGCGGTGCAATCGCTATCGGACATCCGGTAGGAGCATCTGGCTGCCGTATCCTGACAACTCTGTTATACGAGATGCAGAAACGTGACGCTAAGAAGGGTCTGGCTACTCTGTGTATCGGTGGCGGCATGGGCTGCGCAACGATCGTTGAGAGAGACTAATTTCTGACGCAGAACCGGAGTCGTCGGGGCTTATCCCCGGCGCTCCGGCTGTTTCTGGTTTTACGTATTTCAATTCAAGAGCTTTTTAGGAGGAACTGGAAGTGGGATTTGTAGACTATGAGGTAGACGGACACGTCGCAGTCATAACTATTAATCGTCCGAAGGCACTGAACGCGTTAAACGAGGATGTGCTGAAGGATATTGAAGCTGCATTTGATGCAGTAGACCTTTCCGAAATTCGTGCAATTATCCTGACCGGCGCAGGAGAGAAATCTTTCGTAGCCGGTGCTGACATCGCTGCTATGAGCGTGATGACCAAGGAGCAGGGCGAGCACTTCGGTAAATTCGGCAACGATATTTTCCGCAAGATTGAAACCTTCCCGGTTCCAGTTATCGCGGCAGTAAACGGTTTCGCACTCGGCGGCGGCAACGAGCTTGCCATGAGCTGTGATATCCGTATCTGCTCGGACAATGCATTATTCGGACAGCCTGAAGTAGGTCTGGGTATCACACCAGGCTTCGGCGGTACACAGAGACTCGCACGTCTCATCGGACCGGGCAAGGCAAAAGAGATGGTATTTGCGTCCCGCAACATCAAAGCGGACGAGGCATACCGTGTCGGACTTGTAAATGCTGTTTATACACAGGAAGAGCTGATGCTGGCTGCGAAGAAGCTGGCAGGCGCTATCGCAAAGATGGCTCCGATCGCTGTCAGAAACAGCAAAAAGGCGATGAACGACGGACTTCAGACTGATATGGATCAGGCTATCGTGATCGAGGAAAAACTGTTTGGCGGATGCTTCGAGACAGAAGATCAGAAGAACGGTATGCAGGCATTCCTTGAGAAACGGAAAGTGGAGCAGTTTAACAATAGATAGTTAGTTAAATTATAGTTGTATAATTTCAGGAGGATTTGTCATGAAAGTTGGTATTATTGGTGCAGGAACCATGGGTTCCGGAATCGCTCAGGCATTTGCCCAGGTAGATGGATATGAAGTATGCCTGTGTGATATTAACGAAGAGTTTGCTTCCAACGGCAAACTGAAAATTTCCAAGAACTTTGAGAAGAGAGTAGCAAAAGGAAAGATGGCAAAAGAGGATGCAGACAAGATCCTTGCCAGAATCCATACCGGCGTTAAGACTATCTGCAGCGACTGCGATCTCGTAGTTGAGGCAGCAATCGAGAACATGGAGATCAAAAAACAGACCTTCAAAGAGCTGGGCGCTATCTGCAAGGCAGACTGCGTATTCGCTACCAACACCTCTTCTCTGTCCATTACTGAGATCGGTGCAGGTCTTGACCGCCCGGTTATCGGTATGCACTTCTTCAACCCGGCTCCGGTTATGAAGCTGGTTGAGGTTATCGCAGGCTTAAACACTCCGGTAGAGATTGTTGACAAAGTTAAGAAGATCTCTGAAGAGATCGGCAAGATCCCGGTACAGGTAGAAGAGGGCGCTGGTTTCGTAGTAAACCGTATCCTCATCCCGATGATCAACGAAGCTATCGGTATCTACGCTGAGGGCGAGGCTTCTGTAGAGGGTATCGATACCGCTATGAAGCTGGGTGCTAACCATCCGATGGGACCGCTTGAACTGGGCGACCTGGTAGGTCTGGACGTTGTTCTGGCTATCATGGAAGTACTTCAGTCTGAGACTGGTGACCCGAAGTACCGTCCGCAGCCGCTTCTTAGAAAGATGGTTCGCGGCGGCAAGCTTGGCCGTAAGTCTGGCGAAGGCTTCTACAAGTACAACTAATATGTACATAAGTCTGGCTTCTTGACCAGATGAAAACATAATAGAGTACCAGATTTTTAAGAACCGCAACGGGGCGGCGCTTAAAGCCGCCTCTTAAGCGTATATAAGAAAATGATGGAGGAATAGACACATGGATTTTACATTAAGTAAAGAGCATGAAATGGCGAGAAAGTTATTCCATGACTTCGCCGAGAACGAAGTAAAACCTTTGGCACAGGAAGTTGACGAGACAGAGCACTTCCCGGAGGAAACCGTTAAAAAGATGCAGAAGCTTGGCTTCATGGGCATCCCGGTTCCGAAGGAGTATGGCGGACAGGGCTGTGATCCGTTAACATACGCTATGTGCGTTGAGGAGCTTTCCAAAGTTTGTGGTACTACCGGCGTTATCGTATCTGCACACACATCTCTGTGCTGCGATCCGATCCAGACTTTCGGTACTGAAGAGCAGAAACAGAAATACCTGGTTCCGCTTGCTAAGGGCGAGAAGCTTGGTGCTTTCGGTCTTACTGAGCCGGGTGCTGGTACAGATGCTCAGGGTCAGCAGACCAAGGCTGTATTAGACGGCGACGAGTGGGTATTAAACGGCTCCAAAGTTTTCATTACCAATGGTAAAGAGGCTGACATTTACGTTATCATCGCTGTAACAGGCGTTGTTGAAGTAAAGGGCAGAAAGAAAAAAGAGATCTCTGCATTTATCGTAGAGAAAGGAACTCCGGGCTTCACCTTCGGTACCAAAGAGAAGAAGATGGGTATCCGTGGATCTGCTACATACGAGCTGATCTTCACAGATTGCCGTATCCCGAAAGAGAACCTGCTTGGCCAGAAGGGCAAAGGTTTCCACATCGCTATGCATACCCTGGATGGCGGACGTATCGGTATCGCTTCCCAGGCACTTGGTCTTGCAGAGGGCGCTCTTGAGAGAACTGTTGATTATGTAAAAGAGAGAAAACAGTTTGGTCGTGCTATCGGTCAGTTCCAGAACACTCAGTTCCAGCTGGCAGATATGGCTACCAAAGTTAAAGCAGCTCAGCTCCTTGTTTACAGAGCAGCCGTTGCTAAGAAGACACAGAAAACCTATTCTGTAGAAGCAGCTATGGCTAAACTGTATGCAGCAGAGGTTGCTATGGAAGTTACAACCAAGGCTGTACAGCTTCACGGTGGTTACGGCTACACGAGAGAGTACGACGTAGAGCGTATGATGCGTGATGCTAAGATCACTGAGATCTACGAGGGTACATCTGAGGTTCAGAGAATGGTTATCTCCGCTGATCTGTTAAAATAATTCAGTCTGCAGAGAAATCAGAACAATCTCAGTCCTAGAGAAAAAAGAAAAAAATAAGGAGTGAAAATACCGTGAAAATTGTAGTTTGTGTAAAACAGGTTCCGGATACCAAAGGCGGAGTTAAATTTAACCCGGATGGTACTCTTGACAGAAGCGCAATGCTGGCAATCATGAACCCAGATGATAAAGCAGGTCTGGAGGCAGCGCTTCGCTTAAAAGATCAGTATGGTGCAGAAGTTACCGTAGTTACTATGGGTCTTCCGAAGGCTGAAGAGGTTCTTCGCGAGGCTATGGCTATGGGCGCAGACAATGGTGTTCTTGTAACTGATCGTGTACTTGGTGGTGCAGATACCTGGGCTACTTCCCAGACAATCGCAGGCGCACTTCGCAACCTGGATTATGACTTAATCATTACTGGCCGTCAGGCTATCGATGGCGATACCGCTCAGGTAGGTCCGCAGATCTCCGAGCACCTTGGCCTTCCGGTAATCAGCTACGCTCAGAAGATTCGTGAAGTAAACGAAGCTGAGAAATACATCGTAGTTGAGCGTCAGTATGATGATAGATATCATGTAGTAAAAGCACAGCTTCCGTGTCTTTTAACCGCTCTTGCAGAGTTAAACGAGCCGCGTTATATGACTCCGGGCGGAATCTTTGATGCATATGCAAAAGAGATCACCGTTTGGGGCAGAAAAGATCTGAAAGAGGTTGAGGATTCCAACCTTGGTCTGAAGGGATCACCGACACAGATCGCAAAAGCTTCCGATAAGGTAAGAAAGGGTGCTGGCGAGAAAGTAGAACTTGATCCGGCAGCTTCCGCAGATTATATCGTTGGCAAACTGGCAGAGAAACACATTATCTAATTATTTTATAGAAAAGAGTGGTGAATAAGATGAACAACTTAGAAGCATATAAGGGCGTATTTGTCTTTGCACAGCAGGTGGATAATGTTATCAGCAATATCGCTTATGAGCTGATTGGCAAAGGTAAAGAATTAGCAAAAGATTTAGGAGTAGAAGTAACCGCTGTTTTAGTTGGTTCTGACGTTAAGGGTCTTGCAGATCAGTTAGCAGAGTACGGCGCAGATAAGGTTATCGTTGTAGACGATCCGGAATTAAAAGAGTACCGTACAGAGCCGTACACACATGCAATCGCATCTGTTATCAAAGAGTTCAAACCGGAAATCTTCCTGATCGGTGCAACTGCAATCGGTCGTGACCTTGGTCCGCGTGTTTGCGCTAGAATCCATACAGGTCTGACTGCAGACTGTACAAAACTTGATATCGGCGATTTCCCGATGAATCCGGTTCCGGGTAGAGAGACAAAGCACAATCAGCTGCTTATGACTCGTCCGGCATTCGGCGGCAACACCATCGCTACCATCGCTTGCCCGGATTTCCGTCCGCAGATGGCAACCGTTCGTCCGGGTGTTATGCAGAAGGCTCCGAAGGAAGCTGGCAAAAAAGCTGTTGTTACTGAGTTCAATCCGGGATTCACAAAGAACAACAAATATGTTGATATTCTGGAAGTTGTTAAGGCTGTATCCAACACCGTTGATATCATGGATGCTAAGATCCTTGTATCCGGCGGTCGTGGCGTAGGAAGCCCGGAGAACTTCAAGATTCTGGATGATCTGGCAGAGGCTATCGGCGGTACCGTAAGCTGCTCTCGTGCAGTTGTAGATGCTGGCTGGAAACCGAAGGATCTTCAGGTAGGTCAGACAGGTAAGACTGTTCGTCCGAACGTATACTTTGCAATCGGTATCTCCGGTGCTATCCAGCATCTGGCAGGTATGGAAGAGTCTGACATCATCGTTGCTATCAACAAAGATGAGTCTGCTCCGATCTTCGATGTTGCTGACTACGGCGTAGTAGGTGACTTAAACAAGATCGTTCCGATGCTGACTGAGAAGATCAAAGAAGCTAAAGCAGCAGCTAAGAACAACTAATTAAAAGCAGGAAGAGATATCTTCTTACAATAAATAAGCAGTAGAGTTTTGTATATTTTTCTCTGATAAATATATGAGACAGCGCCGGCTGGACGGATTTATCTCAGTCGAGAAGACTGAGATAAACGCTCCGCGAGGATGCGCAGTGATTCTGATAGGAATATGTCAGCTTCGCTGACCAGAATCACGCGCCAAGTCTCACGAACGTTCGACTTGAATCCGCCCAGTACTCCGCAGTCCCGTGCCAGCGAGTAAAGAGAACCCTGTTTCCGAGGTGATGAACCTGGGAGGCAGGGTTTTTTGTTTCATAGGAAATTGCGTCCTATGAAACAAAAAACGCTCCGCGAGGATGCGCACTCGCGCGAAGCAGAAATATGTCGCAAGCGACCGCGCTCGGCGCGAGAATGTGCCAAGGCACATTCTTTATTCTGGTCAAAAACACTTGACAGATTAAGGGGGATTACCCGTATAATAGAGTGTCTGGAATATAGATATGATTTATCTGCTATATAAGAAAATACAGGTTACTGTTTACGGGTAGGCACTTTTGGAACCGAAAGTGCCGTAAGAAAACGTGGTGGAGGCAGGAATTTGCCGTATTTAAAAGAGAAGCCACGGCAAATTCCGTTACTGGGCACGTATGCGTGAACAGTAACAAATACAGGATGGTATGATTTATGTTATTTAGTTCCCTTGTGTTCCTATGGTATTTTTTGCCAGCGGTATTTTTGCTTTATTTTATAACGAAAAATCTGCATATCCGCAATGGCGTCCTTTTGGCTGCCAGCCTCTTTTTTTATGCGTGGGGCGAGCCGAAGTATGTGATTCTGATGCTTGTTTCGATCGGGCTGAATTATTTCTTTGGATTGTGGATTGGGAGGATGCAGAGTAAACACAGAATGCGCCTTGCTGTTACAACCTGCGTGTTTTTAAACCTCCTTCTTCTGGGCTATTTCAAATATTTTAACTTCGCAGTCGAGATTGCAAATTCTCTGTTAAGCCGCTTTGCGGGCGGCGCACATACACTTTCTTTCCGCGAGATTGCTCTTCCGGTCGGAATATCCTTCTACACGTTTCAGGCGCTTTCCTACGTGGTGGATGTGTACCGGGGGACGATTCAGGCGCAAAAAAATATCTTTCATCTGGCGCTTTATATTTCTTTCTTTCCGCAGCTCATCGCGGGACCGATCGTCAAGTATCATGATGTCTGCGAACAGATTGGGAACCGGCAGTGTACGGCGGAGGGGATGGCGTATGGAATCAAGCGCTTTTCCTACGGACTGGCGAAAAAAATGTTGTTTGCTAATACCTTTGCGGCGACGGTAGACTGGATGATGGAGAAACCGCTGGCACAGCTGGGAACGGTCAATGCGTGGATGTTGGCGGTTTTGTACACACTTCAGATTTATTTTGATTTTTCGGGATATTCGGATATGGCGATCGGATTGGGAAGAATGTTTGGATTTGATTTTATGGAGAACTTCAATTATCCGTATATCTCTACCTCGATCCGCGAGTTCTGGAGACGCTGGCATATTTCACTCTCGACCTGGTTTAGGGAATATCTTTATATCCCGCTGGGCGGCAACCGGAAAGGGCAGGTGCGGACGTATATTAATCTGCTGATTGTCTTTTTTGCGACCGGGCTCTGGCATGGCGCTGGGGCAACCTTTATCATCTGGGGATTGTACCATGGGCTGTTTCTGGTGGTGGAACGCATGGGACTTGGGAAGCTATTGGAGAAGAACTGCTTCCGGGGACTGAATCACATCTATACGGCGTTGGTTGTAGTGGTTGGCTGGGTGTTCTTTCGCGCCGATACGCTGGCGGATGCGAAAGTGATCCTGCATCAGATGTTTACCTGGGAGAACGGCATCTATCCGGCGTCGCTGTTCGTGAATCGGAAGGTGATTTTTCTTGCGGTGCTGGGCGTGCTGCTTTCGGGCATCGTGCAGAGTATATGCCCGAAGCTGCGGGAGCATTTGTATGAGAAAGAAGTGACAAAGACAGTGGATATTGTGATTATGGCTGTGCTGCTGTTTTTGTGTACCATGTATCTCGTCAGCAGCACGTATAATCCGTTTATTTATTTCAGGTTTTAGATCCAGCCGCCGTCCAGTTGAATTATCTGTCCCGTTAAATAGGAGTTCTCGCTCCCCAGCTGGTATGCCAGTTTTCCGACTTCCTCGGCACGCCCCATACGTCCGGCTGGAATTTCTTCCAGCAGGGCATTCCGTTCTTCTTCATCGAGAAACTGGTTCATTTCGGTGTCAATAGCGCCGCAGGCGATCGCGTTGACCTGGATGCTGCTCGGCGCAAGTTCCTTCGCGAGGGCGCGCGTCATGGCGTTGATGCCGCCTTTGGTGGCAGAATAGGCGACTTCGCAGGAAGCGCCGCAGACGCCCCAGACGGAGGAAATATTGAGAATGCGTCCCGATTTGCGTGACACCATCATCGGAACGGCGAGGCGGCAGCAGTTGAAGACGGAGGTGAGGTTGGTATTGAGAATGTGGTTCCACTCGTCCGGCGTCATATCCTGGAACAGACCGATGTAGGAAATCCCTGCATTGTTGACGAGGACATCCAGGGAACCGAAGCGCTCCCGGATCGCGCCAAACAGGCGGGAACAGCTCTCAAAATCGCCCGCATCGCCCATCCAGGCAAGGCAGGAAACGCCCAGCGCTTCGATTTCGCGCTGGGTCTTTTTTAATTCTTCTTCCCGCCTTAGGCAGGTAATCACGACATCCCAGCCGTTCTTAGCGTAGGTTAATGCAATCGCTTTCCCGATTCCGCGGGAAGCGCCGGTTACGAGGATAGTTTTATGATTCATGGCAGTAAACTCCTTATATGCGTATATTTGATGATACCAGGGTCAAAAGGTCAGAAGTTCGACGCAAGCTTGCTTGCAGGAGAATTTTTGACCTTGGGACCCGCCAAAAACATGAGTAAGTAGCCATTTTTCAAAGAAAAATGAGCGAATTGCGAATGTTTTTGAGAATTGCGGGAGCACGCAGTGCAGAGCAATTCGGTATTAGAGGGGTCAAAAGCTTTTGCCCCCAACATCATATTTGATTGAATTATAGCATGTATTTAAAATTCATGAAATAGTTTCATTTTTCCGCCTGTCATAAAATCGTAAGAAATTTTCATCCATTTTTTGCTGTTCTGAGTGTTTTACAGCATTGTATGAAAGTGCCAAAATGTGTTATACTAAAACCAAATGGATCTGACACAGCGATAGAGCGGATCAATTACCGAACAGATTCGGAAGAAAGGAACTGTATACCATGTATGATATAATAATCATTGGTTCCGGACCAGCTGGCTTGAGTGCGGCGATTTATGCACAGCGGGCATGTCTGGACACGATTGTGATAGAGAAGAATGGAATCAGCGGCGGACAGGTGCTGAATACCTGGGAGGTGGACAATTATCCGGGATTTCCGGGTGTGACCGGCTTTGAGCTTTCCAGACAGTTCCGGGAGCATGCAAACAAGCTGGGAGCAAGAGTTGTACAGGATGAGGTCGTGCAGGTCGAGCTTTCAGGAAATGTGAAGAAAGTAGTCTGCGAGGAAGAGACGTATGAGGCACGCTGTGTGATTCTGGCATCCGGAGCACATCACAGGACGTTGGAGGTGCCGGGAGAAGAGGAACTTCGCGGGGCAGGCGTTTCATACTGCGCGACCTGCGACGGGGCATTTTTCCGGGGAAGGACGGTTGCCGTTGTGGGCGGCGGCGACGCGGCGCTGGAAGATGCAATTTTTCTTGCACGGATGTGTGAAAAAGTATATATCGTCCACCGCAGAGACAAGCTTCGCGGGGCAAAACGGCTGCAGGAGCGCTTACAGGCGCTTGAAAATATTGAATTTGTCTGGAACAGCGAGACGGCTGCGATTGAAGGAAATGGTCAGGTGGAGGCATTGCGGCTGAGACAGACCAAAACCGGAGAAGAGAA
The DNA here is from genome assembly GCF_003479985.1 of Clostridium sp. AM43-3BH. NCBI lineage: Bacteria > Bacillati > Bacillota > Clostridia > Eubacteriales > Clostridiaceae > Clostridium > Clostridium sp. AM43-3BH. Next base: position 489,794 of record NZ_QUIH01000002.1, on the reverse strand, counting down.
GCGGCTGGACGTGGATGGCGTCTTTATTGCGGTCGGAATCGCACCGGAGAGTGAGCTGTATGCGGGTCAGTTAGAGCTTGATGAGCAGGGCTACATCCGGGCGGATGAGAGCGGTCAGACGAGCGTTCCGGGCGTATTTGCAGCCGGAGATGTCCGGACCAAGGCGTTGCGCCAGATTCTGACAGCGGCATCGGACGGTGCAAACTGCGTGGCATCTGCAGAGCGATATCTTCAGGCATAACTCATTTTTAACATAGAAGAAAACATGGGTCAGCAGGCAAAAATCCCATTGCCGTAGGCAATTTTTAATGGATTTTTGCGCGTGACTGTGAAGGTACTGAACAGTTACAGTTTGAGATAAAACGACGGAACAGAACGGACAGAAGAGTAGGAGGTTCTTATGAGAAAAACGCTGAAATTTCTGATAGCATCAGGAGCGTGCCTTGTGATGGCAGGGACGGGACAGATGAGCGCCCAGGCGGCGATGAATCTGGAGACGGATGCCCCGGTCGCTGGTGCGTCAGTGGCGATCAATAATTACTATGCGAGCAGCTTGAACCCGGAAAAAGAGCTGGCGGAGGCATTTGCTTCTAAAGAAGTTCTGGCAGTGGCGGGAGCCGGTCAGACAGGCGTGGCAGGCGGCGCGCAGACGGCCAAACCGGCACAGGTGCCAGCAGAGACGAAAGCCCAGCCAAAGGAGACAACTGGCGAGACTGAGGCGGTTGTCCGCGCGATGTCCAAGTCGATCTACGATAATATCGCGATTTCCCGTGTGACCAATTATGTCAATGTGCGCGCACAGGCGAGCACCAGCAGCGAGGTAGTCGGAAAGATTTACAATAACTGTGCGGCGACGATTCTGGACACGGTGGACGGCGAGGGCGGCAAATGGTACCATATCCAGTCGGGGTCCGTGACCGGTTATATTAAAGCACAGTATTTTGTGACTGGCGAGGAGGCGTCCAAGATTGCCAGGGAGGTCGGCACAACCTACGCGAAGGTTACAAATACCTCTACGCTTCGCCTGAGAGAGACGCCGAGCTTAGAGGGCAAGACGCTGGATCTTCTTTCTGCCGATGCAGAGTATGAGGTGATCGGAGAAGAGGGCGATTTTGCCAAGATTTCCGTCGATAATGATCTGGTCGGATATGTGTATAAAGATTATATTACGACACAGGTAGACTTTAAACAGGCAGTTTCCGTAGCTGAGGAACAGCAGCAGAAAGCTGAAGAAGAAAAACTGAAACAGGAAGCGAATGCGGCGATCGAGAACCTGGAACAGGTAAAGAAGAAAGCCGAGGAAGAGTCGAGGGCAGCGGAAACCACGGCAGCGGCGAAGGAAACCACGGCAGCTGCCAAAGAGACGACCAAAGCATCGGAGACTTCCTACAGCGGAACAATAGAGGCGAATCCGAGCGAAAGCAAGGCAGCTGGGACGACAGCGGCAGCCAAGGAGACGACAAAGGCAGCTGAGACGAAAGCGCCGACTACCGCGGCAGCGACGAAAGCGACCACTGCAAGCGGCGTTGGACCGGGCGGCGGACCAGGCACAGGCGGTACGTCCTCTTCTGGAAATGAAGTAACAAATGCTACTCGTTCTGCGGTTGTGGCATACGCAAAGCAGTTCCTTGGAAATCCGTATGTATACGGCGGAACCAGTCTGACAAACGGCGCGGACTGTTCCGGATTTACAATGAGTGTATTTGCACATTTCGGTATTTCAACCGGACGAAGCTCGAGAGATCAGGCGGCAAAGGGCAAGGAGGTTGCGGTCAGCGCAGTACAGCCGGGCGATCTGCTTTTTTATGCGAGCGGCAATTATATCAATCACGTAGCACTTTACATAGGCAATGGACAGGTTATCCACGCAAGTACGGCAAAGAGCGGCATCAAGATTTCGCCGTCTAACTACCGAACACCGTGTAAGGCAGTTTCATTCTTAAATTAGTAAACGCAGATAAAGGAGTATATCGGTTCTTACGGAACGATTTCATATCCGTAGGGCGCGGTGGGAATACCGCAAAATTACGTTGCCAGCGGGGCAGAAGATTTCTGATCGGTGAGACAAGCAATTTTGCGGTATTTTTTCATTTTCATAGGAAAATGTGTGCACTCGCGCGAAGAAGAATTATGTCGCAGGCGACCGCGCGAGGCGCGAGAATGTGCCAAGGCACATTCTTTTTCATAAAAAAGGAGAAAAATCATGGCAGAATTAAGAGAACTTTCCGTAAACCAGTTCGTAGAAGAAACTGCTTCGAAGGCGTCTGTACCGGGCGGCGGAAGCGTGTCGGCGATGGTGGGAGCGCTGGGTGCGGCATTGATGGAAATGGTGGCAAATCTGACCATCGGAAAGGAAAAATATGCCGGGGTGCAGGAGGAAATGCAGGCGCTGGCAGCTGAGGGCGCTGCGCTGCATGAGGAGCTGCTGGCAGGGATCAAAAAGGACAGCGAATCGTTCAATGGATATATGAGAGCGCTGAAGCTTCCGAAGGAGACGGAGGAGGAGAAAAAAATCCGCACTGCCGCCCTGCAGCAGGGGTTAAAAGAGGCAACCGAAGCGCCGCTTGCGATTGCGGAGTCAGCGGCAAAGATTTTTCCGATGGCGGAAGCGGTCGTAAAGAGAGGCAATAAAGGTGCCGTTTCTGACGGTCTGATTGCGGCGATGTTAGCCCGGACAGCGGTTGTGGGTGCCCTCTTTAATGTGAAGATCAATCTGGCATCGATCAAGGACGAAAGTTATGTATCAGAACTTGAGAAAAGAGTAGAAAAACTGGAATCGGATGCAATTTTTTGTGAAAAATCAATTTTGTGTCTTTCCAAATTGTCAGACACAGTATATAATAGATAACATTCACAGCCTTTCTGGGAAATTCACAGGGGGGGATCATCTTTACAGCAGATAAAGCAGATAACATTCACTGTGTGGAAACTGACCGGAACAGGCAAAACCGCAAAAACAGGGAGGTACAGGAGTAATGATGACAGATATTGAGATTGCACAGGCAGCGAATCCACTGAAAATCGGTGAGATTGCACAGGCAGCAGGCGTAGACGAGAAGTATCTGGAGCAGTATGGAAATTATAAGGCAAAGGTAGACTACAGTCTTCTGAAGGAGACCGAGGGCAAGGATGGAAAACTGATTCTGGTGACCGCGATCAACCCGACTCCAGCCGGAGAAGGAAAGACCACGACCACGGTCGGTCTGGCAGACGGATTGAAACGTCTTGGCAAAAAGGTAACCGTAGCGCTTCGTGAGCCGTCGTTGGGACCGGTCTTTGGTGTCAAAGGTGGTGCAGCTGGCGGCGGATATGCACAGGTCATTCCAATGGAGGATATCAACCTCCATTTTACCGGTGATTTCCACGCGATCGGCGCAGCAAACAACCTGCTGGCAGCGATGCTGGACAATCATATCTATCAGGGCAATGCACTCCGCATCGATCCGAAGCGTATTACCTGGAAGCGTGTTGTCGATATGAATGACCGTCAGCTCCGCAACATCGTAGATGGTCTGGGACGCCGCGTGGATGGCGTGACCCGTGAGGACGGATATGACATCACGGTTGCCAGCGAGATCATGGCAGTTCTGTGCCTGGCACGCAATATTACGGATCTGAAAGAACGCCTTTCCAAGATTATCGTAGGTTATACCTATGACGAGGAACCGGTCACTGCCGGTGATCTGAAAGCAGCGGGCGCGATGACGGCTCTTTTAAAGGATGCCCTGAAACCAAATCTGGTACAGACCTTAGAGCATACACCGGCATTTATCCACGGCGGTCCGTTCGCGAACATCGCGCATGGATGTAACTCCGTCATTGCGACAAAGATGGCATTAAAGCTGGGTGATTACACGATCACAGAGGCTGGCTTCGGCGCCGACCTGGGTGCGGAGAAATTTCTGGATATCAAGTGCCGGATGGCAGAGCTGAAACCGTCGGCGGTCGTTGTAGTAGCGACGGTACGTGCTCTGAAGCATCACGGCGGCGTGGCGAAGGCTGACTTAAACGCAGAGAATCTGGAAGCGCTGGAGAAGGGACTTCCGAACCTGATGCAGCATGTAGAAAATATTACCAAGGTATATGGACTTCCGTGTGTCGTAGCGATCAACCGCTTCCCAATGGATACCGAGGCAGAATTAAAGCTGATCGAGGACAAGTGCCATGAGGTCGGTGTCAATGTGGCTCTGTCCGAAGTATGGGCGAAAGGCGGCGAAGGCGGCGAGGAGCTGGCAAAAGAAGTCATCCGCCTGTGCGAGACTGAGAGCAATTTCCACTACTGCTACGAGACCGATACAACCATCGAGGAGAAGCTGGATGCGATCGTGAAGAAGATCTACCACGGCGACGGCGTTGTACTCACGGATGCAGCAAAGAAACAGGCAAAACGCCTGACTGAGCTTGGATTTGCTAACTATCCGATTTGTATGGCGAAGACGCAGTACAGCTTTTCGGACAATGCGAAGCTGCTCGGCGCACCGAAGAACTTTACGGTAACTGTCCGCAACCTGAAAGTATCCGCGGGCGCAGGCTTCATCGTAGCGCTGACCGGCGATATCATGACGATGCCAGGACTTCCGAAGGTGCCGGCGGCAGAGAAGATCGATGTCGATGAGAATGGACGGATCACGGGTCTGTTTTAAGAAAAGAAATAGAATATGAATGGAACTTAACATAATGCAAAAAGGGGAACTGCCACATGGCAGCTCCCCTTTTTGCCAGGAAACTTGTCTACTTATAGTACGAAGCGATGAATTAAAATTCTGGTTCGATCAATCCGTAGGTGTTGCCTTTACGTTTGTAAACAACATTGACCTGCTCGGTTTCGGAATTCAGGAATACATAGAAGCTATGTCCTAAAAGTTCCATTTGTACACAAGCCTCTTCCGGATCCATCGGCTTCATAGCGAATTTCTTTACTTTGACGATATCTACTTCGTCGTTGGAATCATACTCTTCATTTATGAAGAGGTCAGAGAATGCAACGGCTGCCTGTTTCTTGTCTACGATTTTATTCTTATATTTTTTGAGCTGACGCTCGATGATTTCTTCTACCAAATCAATCGATACATACATATCGTTGCTTTCCTGCTCGGCACGGATGATGGTGCCTTTGACAGGGATGGTAACCTCGATCTTCTGACGATCTTTCTCAACCGTAAGTGTGATATTCACTTCGGTGTCCTGATTAAAGTATCGCTCTAACTTTCCGATCTTCTCCTCTACAGCTGCTTTTAACCCCGGGGTAACATTGATATTTCTTCCAGTAATCTTATAACGCATAATCATCGCTCCTTTTTATTGGGATGGCTATAGTATACCACTTTTGGATGTTAAATTCAACCTTTTTCGCAAAATTGTCAACACAATTAATTGGAAAACAGGTCGAAATACTGTGTCGTTTGATTTTTCACGAATTACTGTTGTTTTATAAGGGAGTTGTGCGCGGTTTGTGCGGCGGACAATGAAATATTAAAAAAGAGTCTTGCAGGATAGGGCGGAATGGGTGTGTTTTTGCAACAGAAAAAGGTCGAAAAAGCTAGGAAAAACGGGGGTTTGGAGGCAATGCGAGGGTTCTTCATTTGTCAATAGATCTGCTTGTATTTTTGGAAGAAATATGCAAGTTTATGAGATCTGAACAAAAAAGAAATCAAAATGCGCCGGGGAAAACGGGGGCTTCGTGAACAGATGGAAATTGTGGATAATGTGGATAAGTCGGTGTAAAACTCCATTTTCCCTAAAAAAGGGAGAAAATGGGTGTGCAAAACTTATCCACAAAACTGGGGACAAAATGTGGATAATGTGGACAATAAGAAAGTCGAACATATATTTTGTGCAACTTGTCTGGTTTACCATAAAGTTGGCGGGATGGCAGAAGAAAAAACGTTTTACCTGGGTAGGCAAGGAGGCGGCGTTTTACAGCAGGCACCCTGAACGGGAGCGAAGCAGGGTGGCATTTAGAGAAGTTCCAGAAACTTCTTGACCTGCGGAAGCCGATCACTGGTGGGCTGGCAGAGCAGATACGTATTGCGGACAAAGGGTGTGCCATCCTGCCAGAAAAGTGCCTCGGTGTAGCCGTCAAAATTATTCAGGCAGATGGACGGCAGGATACTCCAGCCAAGCCCATACCGCACCATTTCCTTGCAGGTATCGATGCTGTCGATCTGGAAATTCCGTCGGATGCCGGTCAGTCCACGCGCTTCGAACCAGGAGAAAAGCTGGGAATTTAAGCCGGAGTCGGTGTTGTGGCTGATGTACGGATAGTCGGTCAGAGGACGCCCTGCGTCCTCGCGGCTGCAGATCAGGCACATGGGTTCGGAGGCGAGAAGAATCTTTTTGCCGTCCCAGTTATATTCGCCGCGCAGGATGGCGAGGGAGATTTCTTCTTTGCAAAGCATCTTGTAGAGCTGGCGGCTTTGCTCGGTCGTGATATGCACCTCTACTTTGGGATAGCGGTCTGTGTAGTCCTTGAGGATTGCCGGGAGGCGGTAGTGGGCGTAGTTCAGAGAACAGCCGAGTCGCAGCGTGCCGCAGATATAGTCCTGGCTGGCGGCAGCGAGTTCTTCCATCTGCTCCATATTTTTTAGGATCGTGCGGGCGCAGGGCAGCAGGCTTTCGGCTGCCGGGGTGAGGAGCACGCCGCGCTTGGAGCGGATGAGCAGCGGACAGTGCAGTTCTTCTTTCATCTTCTGAATCCGCTTGGTGATGGCAGGCTGTGTCATATAGAGAGACTGCGCCGCCTTTGTTATATTTTTGTGCTGGTCGAGCGCCAGCAGCAGTTCATAGTCACGTTTATCCATATCGAACTCCTTATCATTCCAAATCGTTATGAAGTTTGATAAGATCATACCATTTTACAGCGGATGGGGCAATGAGTTATAGTATGTATAAGAAAAAATTAATAGTAAGTTGGTTGCTGTTCACAGGTAGGCACTTTTGGAACCGAAAGTGCCGTAAGAAAACGTGGTGGCAGCAGGAATTTGTAACTGTTCACAGGTGGGGATTTTCTGAACTGAAAATTTCGTGCGATACAGGGCAGGAGCCAAGGAAAACTCCGTTCAAAACACAGCACAAGGGCAGCTGCAGATGTGAAAGTAAAAACACAACATAGAAGCAGTGAAACAAAAAAGAAGGTTCAATGAAAATAAGCATTATAGGAGAAGGAGGAGAATTATGTACATGAAAAAATATCCATGTGTCTACATGAGAGGAGGTACCAGCAAAGCGGTATTTTTCCACGAGAAGGATCTGCCGGAGGATAAGAGTCTTTGGGATGATATTTTCCTGAAAGTCATGGGTACCCCGGATGTGAAGCAGATTGACGGCATGGGAGGAACGGTTTCTTCGACCAGCAAGATTGCGATCATTGCACCGTCCGACAAGCCGGGCGTGGATGTGGAATACACATTCCGTCAGGTGGATATCGTGATTCCGAGAGTGGACGGAAGTGCAAACTGCGGAAACATCTCATCGGCGGTTGGTCCGTTTGCGATTGATGAAGGTCTGGTTCCGGCGGTTGAGCCGATCACGGTGGTGCGTGTGTTAAATACGAACACCAATAAGATCATTGAGGAACATGTCCGCGTTGAGGATGGCCATGCGATGGTACACGGCGACGAGGTGATTCAGGGGGTTCCGGGAACAGGTTCCCGCATCGATATGTATTTTGAGGATCCGGCTGGTTCCAAGACCGGAAAGCTGTTCCCGACCGGGCAGAAAAAAGAGGTATTCGATGTACCGGGATATGGTCCGGCGGAAGTGACTGTACTTGATTGTTCGAACCCGATGGTATTTATCAAAGCATCGGATCTGGGAATTAAGGGATCCGAGCTTACGGAACTGAATCAGAATAAAGATGTGATGGAACACATCGAGCGTATCCGCGGCATGGCGGCAGTGAAATGCGGTTTCGTGGAGAACTGGGAGGACGCGCGGACGAAATCGACGTCGGCTCCGAAGGTTTCCATCGTCTCTGCTCCGCAAGACTACATCAATATGGATGGAAATGAAGTAAAAGCGGATACGATGGATCTCTGCTGCCGGGCGATCTCGGTCGGCGCACTTCACAAGGCGTACCCGATGACTGTAGCAGTCGGAACAGGCGCAGCAGCACGGATTTCAGGCACAATCGTCAATGAGATTGTCAACCCGGCGCCGGATCAGGATATTATCCGTCTGGGACATGCGAGTGGCGTGACCGAAGTGGATGTTAAGATGGACGGCGAAAAAGTCATCAAGGGCGGCGTGACACGGACGGCGAGACGTATCATGGACGGCTGGGTGTATGTGAGAGACTAATGCAAGAAATGAAAATGGAAGATAGCTGGAAAAGTAAAAAAGCAAGCTTTGCCACATTGCAATGGACGTCGTAAAAGAATAAAGGTAACCTGGCAACAAACACAAGATAGAAGAGGGAGAATGATTATGGGACTTCAGGTAGTAGCACTTGGATGCCTGATTGGGGCGATTGTACTTGGATTTGTGAAGAAAACAAATGTAGGTCTGGTCTGCTTCGGTCTGGCTTTGATACTGGGAAAAATTGGCGGCATAGGTGCGTCAGATATCTATAAAGGATTTCCATTTAAGCTGTTTGCAACCCTGCTCGGAACGATGCTGTTTTTCAGCCTCTTACAGCAGAATGGAACTCTGGAAAAGATATCGGATCGTCTAATAGGACTTTGCGGGAAACATTTATTTTTAGTACCGATTATCATTTATGTAGTTAGTTTTGGTTTATCTGCAGCCGGACCGGGCGCGATCAGCGTGCAGTCGGTTACCGTCCTTTTTGCAGTCGCATTGGCAGTACAGATGAAGGTAAGTCCGATTCTGATGGGTGTCATGGCGATTCTCGGTGCGGTCGGCGGAACGGCTTCCCCGATTGCCCTGACAGGTATTATCGTAGGTGATATGATGACAGAGATGGGAATTGAAGGTTCCATCAACAATATTTTCATCGGTGTCAGCGTCAGCAACTTTGTCTGTGCAGTTGCGATGTATATCCTTTTAGGCGGCTACAAGCTGCGCGGAAATGCAGAGAGCGGCGAGAAAAAGGTGGAGAAATTTACGCGGAATCAGTGGCTCAGCCTGATTGCTCTGGTAATCATGGTTGTGTTGGTTGTCGGCTTCTCCTATGATGTAGGACTTCTCTGCTTCACACTGGCAATGATTCTGATTTTACTTGGTACAGCAGATGAGAAAAAAGCGATCAAGGCGATTCCGTGGAGTGTTCTGATTCTGATTGCAGGCGTCAATGTCCTGATGAATATTACCCAGACAATGGGCGGCATCGACCTGCTTTCCTCCATCCTGGCATCCTTTATGACGAAGCGGACGGCTGGTTCGATCATGGGCTTTACGGCAGGCTTAATGTCCTGGTTCTCCAGTGCAAACGGCGTTGTATTCCCGACTCTGATTCCGACGGTTCCGGATATCGCATCCCAGGTGGGCGGTGCATCCGTCATGCAGATTATCACTGCAATCGTGTGCAGCGCAACCGTTGCAGGTATCAGCCCGCTTTCAACCGGCGGCAGCCTGATTCTGGCAAGCTATGCACAGGAGACGGACTGCAGCGATAAGGAGCAGCAGAAGATGTTCGGTACTCTGTTCGCGCTGTCCGCGACGGTCGTTGTGATTGTGTGTGTACTGACCTTTATCGGAGTGACAAGTTTTGTTGGATAATTGACAGAGCCAAGAGGAGAAAGCGGAAGTTCAGAAACCGGAATGCCATTTTGAATGGATTTGGTTTTGAAAATGGAACAGGCAGGTTTCTGAACAATCGTTAAGTGGAAGTTTAAGGAAAGGATAGGGAGAATCTACCATGAAACAGTTCGCATATGTAGGATGCCGCACCACCAAGGAGCGCAACGCCCGCGGCAAAGGCATCCGTATTTTTGAGATAGAAAATGGAACCTGGAAACCGGTTGGACTTTTAGAAGGTCCGGTGAATCCGTCCTATTTTTGTCTGAATGAAGCACAGGACATGCTGTATACCATTCATGGTGATTACAGCGAAGTCAGCGCTTATCGAATCCAGCCGGATGGAAATCTTGTCTACTGCAATACAGTGGGCACACACGGAACGAATCCGGTGCATCTGGTGCTTGACAGAAGCGGAAAATGGCTGTATGTGGCAAATTTACAGACCGGTGCAGTTTCATTGATTCCGGTGCTGAAGGATGGAAGTCTTGGAAAAATCAAGGAATTGTATTTCATTTCCGGTAACGGCGGTCCGGGTTATATTTCCCATCCGCATCAGACGATGCTTGATCGGAGCGGACGCTGGCTGGCAGTTCCATCCCAGGGAAGGCTTCAGGGTGTCGGAAAAATTACATTATTTGAAACAAACGGAACAGAAGGAACACTGAGAGAGCATTTTGCCATCAAGGGACGCACAGGGGCAGAGCCGAGACACTGCGTATTTGCACCGAGCAATCGTTTCTGCTATTGCGTGAATGAGAAAGACAGCACGGTAGCGGCGTACCGGTTTGATGAGAACGAGGGAACGCTGGAGCCGATGCAGATTTTGACGAGTCTGCCGGAGGACTATGCCGGAGACGGCTGGGCGAGCGCTATCGATATGGATGCAGAGGGAACGACCCTGTACGTATCGAACCGCAAGCATGACAGCGTGAGCGTGTACCATCTGTACGCTGAGACAGGCCGGATGAGCTGGATGCAGAACATTAAGACCGGCGGTGAACAGCCAAGATTTCTGACTGTCAGTCCGGATGGAGAGTGGGTTGTTGCAGCCAATGAGGTAACAGACACCATTGTATGCTTCAAGAGAAATGAGAATGGAAGTTTACAGGAAAATCCGGTGGTAGTAGAAACGGAGAGCCCAGTCTGCATAGTATTTAAGACCCGGTAGAGAAAAAAACGAGATATTTTTGAATTGAAAAGCCGATTTTTAGCAGAAAAATGAGAATGATTCGATTGGCACGAATCGTAACGAAAGGAGTACATATATGGTAACCTTACATGAGGGAAAACAATTCATTATAAATAACGATCACATTGCAAGTGCAGAGGAAGCTGCAAAGCTTTCTGAAGAAGCAGCAAAGAAAGAAACACTGACCTGGCAGGTGCTTTCAAAACACAATCACTCAGACAATATGGAACATCTGGAAATCCAGTTTGATTCTATGGGTGTGTATGACAATACCTACGTCGGCATTCTCCAGACAGCTTACGCAAGCGGTCTGAAAGAGTTCCCGATGCCGTGTGTATTTACAAACTGCCATAACTGTCTGTGTGCAGTCGGAGGTACTATTAACACCGATGTCCACAAATATGCAGAATCTGCCTGCCGCAAATCCGGTGGTATCTTCGTTCCGCCGCATGAGGCAGTCATCCATCAGTACATGCGTGAGATGATCGTTAACTCCGGCGATATGTCGATTGTATCCGATTCCCACACCCGTTATGGTACACAGGGTTCTGTCTCTATCGGCGAAGGCGGTCCGGAGCTTGCAAAGGCAATGCTGGGAAAATACTATGAGATCGACTATCCGGGTGTGATTGCCGTTCTTTTAACCGGTACCCCGAAGCCGTGGGTTGGTCCGATGGATGTGGCTTTGAGCATCATCGGCAAGGTATTTAAGAATAATTTTGTGAAGAATAAAGTCCTTGAGTTCATTGGACCGGGCGTACACAGCCTCTCAATGGATTTCAGAAACGGTATTGATACGATGACAACCGAGTCTGCCTGTCTGTCTTCTGTGTGGGCGACGGATGATAAGGTAAAAGAGTATTTTGAGATTCACAAGCGTCCGCAGGGCTTCAAGGAGATGGTTCCGGGCAATGTAGCACTCTATGACGGCGTAGTAGAGGTAAATCTGGATACGATCGTTCCGATGATTGCGCTTCCGTTCCATCCAAGCAATGCATATCCGCTGGCAGATGTCATCGCTGAACCGGAGAAATATTTAAAGATGGTAGAAAAAGAGGCAGAGCGTGTTTTCGAGAATAACAAGGATATTCATCTGGATCTCTGCTCCAAGATTCATGACGGCAAGATCAAGGTTGATCAGGCGGCGATCGCAGGCTGTGCAGCCGGTTCCTTCGAAAATATCTATGCGGTTGACCAGATCGCGAAGAAGATGGACAAAGGACTGGGAACCTTCCCATTCAATATTTATCCGGCATCTCAGCCGATTATGTATGAGTTAAACAAAATCGGTGTCTTAAATGACCTGATGGGATATGGGGTGCGTGTGAAGACAGCATTCTGCGGACCGTGCTTCGGCGCATCGGATGCACCTGGAAACAATGATTTCTGTATCCGTCATAGCACTCGTAACTTCCCGAACCGTGAGGGAAGCAACCCGGCAACCGGTCAGATCGCATCGGTTGCACTGATGGATTCCAAGTCAATCGCGGCAACTGCATTTAATGGCGGCTATTTAACCTCTGCAGAGAACTGCCCGGTTGTATTTGAAACACCATCCTATGAATTCAATGAGCACATTTACGAGAACATTGTATACAATGGATTTGGAAAAGCAAAACCGGAGACAGAGATCGTTTATGGACCGTCCATCAAGGACTGGCCGGAGATGGAGCCGTTAAAAGAAAATCTGTTATTACAGGTAGCCAGCGTAATCCGTGACGAAGTGACAACCACAGACGAACTGATTCCGTCCGGTGAGACAGCCTCCTATCGTTCTAATCCGTACAAGATTTCAGAATTTACCCTGATTCGTAAGGATCCGAAGTATGTTGGCCGTGCGAAAGCGGCACAGGAGTATGAGAAAGCTCGTCTGGCTGGTGACAGCGCTAAGGCTGGTGAATTTTATCAGGTACTGCAGGCAGCTGGCGTTACAACATCGCTTGAGGAGCTGATGCAGACAACCGGTATTGGTTCCGTACTGTATGCAAAACGTCCGGGTGATGGTTCAGCTCGCGAGTATGCAGCAAGCTGTCAGAAGGTGCTTGGCGGTCTGGCTGACATCTGTATCGAGTACGCAACCAAGCGTTACCGCAGCAACTGCGTCAACTGGGGTATCCTGCCATTTACCTGCGATGAGGCGGAAATTAATCTGGAAGCTGGCGAGTATGTATATCTGCCGGGTATCCGTGAAGCAGTTGAAAAGGGTGCAAAGGAATTTGAAGCAACTGTTATCGGAACAGACGGCAGCAGCCGGAAGCTTATGCTGGATCTCAAGGATGTGACCGAGGCGGAGAAGGAAGTTCTGCTGGCGGGAAGCTTGATTAACTTTTATAAAAACACAAAATAAAAATGGGAAGCGGGCGGTTGCTTGTGAGTATTGTGAGTAGACGCTGAATCCTGTCTGTACGCCCGGAATCCCGGATGCCCGATGGGGAGGGGACTGCGGGCGTATAATCAGTCGTGAAAGATTGAAACAGCCAAAACGTGAGAAATAGTTTAAAAGAAAGGGAAAGAGAGTCTATGAATATAGAAGAAATGCAGACGCAGAGAGACGCTGATTATGAAACATATAAGGCAGAAGGGCGCATCTGGGGAATAGTTCCGCGCGAAAAGATTGTGCAGATTCAGATTCCACGTACCAGCAAAGAGGTGATTGACCGCTACTATGCGCTGGAAGATATGAGTACGGCTGTATCGGACATTCTGGATACTTACGGCATTCACGGTGCTGTTCCAAACACCTGCTTAAAGCCAGTCAAGGCAGGCTCACGCCTGGTGGGAACAGCTGTCACGGTCCGCAGCATCCCGTCCCGCAAGACGGCGACGCAGGGACAGCGAGACAAAGATAAGATTTTGATGTCCACGAAGGATATTTTCTACCTGGGCGAGGCGGGCGATGTGCTGGTGTCGGATTTCGGAGGCAATCTGGAGTATTCCAATATCGGTGGCCAGAGCTGCCATCTGGCGAAAGTACGTGGATTTGCAGGCTGCATCGCTTATGGAAGCTGCCGCGATACGGAGGAGATCAGCCGGATGGATTTCCCGGTATTCTCCTGCGGCGTGACGCCGATGACCGGAAAATACCGCATGGAGTGTGCAGAAGTGAACGGACCGGTCAGCCTCTGCGGCTGCCTTGTCATGCCGGGCGATCTGATCGTGGCAGACGGCTCCGGTGTCTGCATCGTTCCGAATGAGCTTGTCGAGGAAGTGCTTGAAAAAGCGGAGAAGTCCGCGGCAAAAGAAGAAGAATTTTCCCGGATTCTGGAAGCAGGCGGGGGAATTGAGGAGCTGAAAAAAGCAAAATAATAAATAGGTATTTTCAGGGATATATTTCATAGAAACAGGGATTTGTTTACCATGCTGAAAGCGAGGTAAGCAGGTCCCTTTGTTCATGTATGGAGGATCTTGTTTTATGGCTGGGATTTTCCGGGTACGGCAGGTTCGGGTTATCTCAGCCGGGCGCGTGCGCAGCGTAAATGTAAAAAAATAATGAAATCATTGAATAAAATTCCCGTTAGTGTTAAAATAAATAAGATTGTATAACTATGCCTATATGATCTTTATGTATTAAAACATATCATTTATGATGGAATGAAATAAAATAACTAGATTTAGAATGTAAGAAATAGGAGAGAAAAGCATGAATCTGATAGAGAAAGTGTTTGGTACCCACAGCGAACGTGAGCTGAAGCTGATCCGCCCGATCGTGGATAAGATTCTAGGTATGCGCGAGCAGATGACTGCCTTATCGGATGACGAACTGCGCGACAATACGCGCAAGTTCAAAGAGCGCCTTGCGAACGGCGAGACGCTGGACGACCTTCTGCCGGAGGCATTTGCAACCGTGCGTGAGGCGGCGAGACGAGTATTAAATATGGAGCATTACCCGGTTCAGCTGATTGGTGGTATCGTCCTGCATCAGGGACGTATCGCAGAGATGCGTACTGGTGAGGGTAAAACCTTGGTTTCCACCGCACCGGCGTACTTAAATGCGCTGGCTGGAAAGGGTGTATTCATCGTTACCGTCAACGACTATCTGGCAAAACGAGATGCAGAGTGGATGGGCGAGGTTCACAGATTCCTCGGTCTGACGGTCGGCGTGGTTTTAAATTCAATGAATTCCGACGAGCGCCGGGAAGCTTACAACTGTGATATTACCTACGTTACCAACAATGAGCTTGGTTTCGATTACCTGCGTGACAACATGGCGATCTACAAAGAGCAGATGGTTATGCGGAATCTGGACTATGCGATCATCGATGAGGTCGATTCCGTCCTGATCGATGAGGCGAGAACCCCGCTTATCATTTCCGGACAGAGCGGCAAGTCCACGAAGCTCTATGAGGTGTGCGATATTCTGGCACGTCAGTTGGAAAAGGGCGAGGAATCAGCAGAATTTTCCAAGATGGCAGCCATCATGGGCGAGGAGATCGAGGAGACAGGCGATTTCGTAGTCAATGAGAAAGATAAAGTAGTCAACCTGACCGAGGCTGGTGTGAAGAAGGTCGAAGATTTCTTCCACATCGAAAACCTGGCGGATCCGGAGAACCTGGAGATCCAGCACAACATCATTCTGGCACTGCGTGCCAACTACCTGATGTTCCGCGATAAAGACTACGTGGTAAAAGATGACGAGGTTCTGATTGTCGATGAGTTTACCGGACGTATCATGCCGGGACGCCGTTATTCCGATGGTCTCCATCAGGCGATTGAGGCAAAAGAACATGTACATGTGCGTCGTGAGAGCCGCACACTGGCTACCATTACGTTCCAGAACTTCTTTAATAAGTTCAATAAGAAAGCAGGTATGACCGGTACGGCACAGACTGAGGAGAAGGAGTTCCGTAACATTTACCAGATGGACGTTATCTCCATCCCGACGAACCGCCCGGTACAGCGTATTGATTACGAGGATGCGGTTTATAAGACGAAAAAAGAGAAATTCCATGCGGTTGTCGAGGAAGTGGCAGCAGCCCATGAAAAGGGACAGCCGGTTCTGGTTGGTACCATTACGATCGAGACTTCCGAGCTTCTGAGCAAGATGCTGACAAGACGCGGCATTCCGCATAAGGTATTAAATGCGAAGTTCCATGAGCTGGAGGCTGAGATCGTAGCAGATGCAGGTATCCACGGTGCCGTTACGATCGCGACTAATATGGCAGGTCGTGGTACGGATATCAAGCTGGATGAGATTTCCAGAGAACTGGGCGGCTTAAAGATTATCGGTACAGAGCGTCATGAGTCCAGACGTATTGATAACCAGCTGCGCGGTCGTGCCGGACGTCAGGGCGATCCGGGTGAATCACGTTTCTATTTGTCTCTGGAAGATGATCTGATGCGCCTCTTTGGTTCTGAGCGTCTGATGAATATGTTCAACGCCATGGGCGTACCGGAGAATGAGCAGATCGAGCACAAGATGCTTTCCAAGGCGATCGAGAAGGCACAGATGAAGATCGAGACCAACAACTACGGTATCCGCGAGAACCTGTTAAAATACGACGAGGTTATGAACGAGCAGCGTGAGGCAATCTACGCAGAGCGCCGCCGTGTACTGGATGGCGAGAATATGCGTTCCGTTATCATGAAGATGATCACGGATATCGTAGAAAACGCCGTAGATATGTCCATCTCTGATGAGCAGGAACCGGCTGAGTGGGATTTGTCCGAGTTAAATTCCCTGCTGCTTCCGGTTATCCCGTTAGAGCCGATTCAGCTGGCGGAAGATCAGCAGCATATGAAGAAAAATGAGCTGAAACATATGCTCAAAGAGGCGGCAACGAAGCTTTATGAGACACGCGAGGCAGAGTTTACAAGCGCGGAACAGGTACGCGAGATGGAGCGCGTGATCCTTCTGAAAGTGGTTGATGCAAAGTGGATGGCTCATATCGACGATATGGATCAGCTGCGCGAAGGCATCGGTCTGCAGGCGTATGGTCAGAGAGACCCGCTGGTTGAGTATAAGATGAGCGGCTATGAGATGTTCGACAGCATGACGGCAGCGATCCGTGAGGATACCGTCCGTATTCTGTTCCACATCCGTGCAGAGCAGAAGGTCGAGCGTGAACCGGCTGCCAAGGTAACGGGAACCAACCGTGACGACAGCACCGTGCAGGCACCGAAGAAGCGTGAGGAGAAGAAGATTTACCCGAACGATCCGTGCCCATGCGGTTCCGGCAAGAAGTACAAACAGTGCTGTGGACGGAAGCTGTACGCGAAGAATTAATAGATGAAAGAAGGCAGGCTGCTGTGATTTTGCAGCAGTCTGTGCAGAAAATTCCCGAAACTATGGCGAAATACCTGGTTCCGGGAATTTTTCCAAATATAAAAAAGAGTTACGGTCTATATGTGTGTGATCCGTAACAAAATATAACTGAAAGAATGCTGAACCGTTGAGAAAAATGGCAGCAGATAGATGAGAATGGAGAAGGTGAGAGCATGGTTGAATTAGATCAGTTTAAGTATACGTTATCAACCTACGATGAGACGCTGAAAGAGGTCAAGGATTCCCTGGATCTGGAAAATAAGGAGCGCCGCATCACGGAGCTTGACAAATCAATGGAAGAACCGGGCTTCTGGGATGATCCGGAGCGCTCGACCAAGACGGTCCGTGAGGCGAAAAATCTCAAAGATACCGTGGATGGCTACAAGCACCTTGAACAGCAGTATGAGGATATCCAGGTCATGATTGAGATGGGCTATGAGGAAAATGACCCGGCGATGATTCCGGAGATTCAGGAGATGTTAGATGAGTTCGTCAAAGAGCTGGAAGAACTCCGCACAAAGACACTCCTGTCCGGCGAGTACGACGGCTGCAACGCGATCCTCAAGCTGAACGCGGGCGCGGGTGGTACCGAGGCGATGGACTGGTGCAGTATGCTGTATCGTATGTACCAGCGCTGGGCGGACAAAAAGGGCTTTACGACCGAGGTGCTTGATTTCCTGGATGGCGACGAGGCGGGACTTAAGTCCATCACACTGCAGGTCAACGGCGAAAATGCCTACGGCTACCTGAAATCGGAGAAAGGTGTCCATCGTCTGGTCCGTATTTCCCCGTTCAACGCGGCTGGCAAGCGTCAGACCTCGTTCGTTTCCTGTGATGTCATGCCGGATATTGAAGAAGATCTGGATGTGGAGATTAATCCGGACGATCTGCGGATCGATACCTATCGCTCGAGTGGTGCCGGTGGACAGCATATCAACAAGACGTCCTCCGCGATCCGTATCACGCATCTGCCGACCGGTATCGTCGTACAGTGCCAGAATGAGCGTTCCCAGTTCCAGAACAAGGACAAGGCGATGCAGATGTTAAAGGCAAAGCTGTACCTGCTCAAACAACAGGAAAATGCCGAGAAGTTGTCCGACATCCGCGGCGATGTCAAGGACATCAACTTCGGAAATCAGATTCGTTCCTACGTTATGCAGCCGTACACGCTCGTCAAGGATCACCGGACAAACGCGGAAAACGGCAATGTGAACGCGGTGATGGACGGTGATATTGATCTGTTTATCAGTGCGTATTTAAAGTGGATCAGCCTGAAAAACCAGAAGACAGAAGAAGCATAAAAGAAGATAAAACAGCCTGGATTGGCGGCACAAAAGTTTGACGGAGAAGAAAGCGCTCTGTCGAGTGCCGTCAGTTTGGGCTGTTTTTTTACAGATACAATTCGACTATAATGAAAGAAATAGATTGCAGAGTGTCAATAAATGTGATAATATCTTTCTGGTAAACACAAATGTATTTCTGGTGCGTACACAAGCGGAGATGGAATGGAAGAAAAAACAAAGTATTATCTGTTAAAGCAGAAAGCAGTGCCGGAAGTCCTTTTGAAGGTGGCGGAAGCGAAGAAGCTCATTGCGTCGGAAAAGGCGATGACGATTCAGGAGGCGACCGACCAGCTTGGGATCAGCCGGAGTTCCTTTTATAAGTATAAGGACGATATTTTTCCATTTTACGACAACGCCAAGGGCAAAACGATTACCATGGTGCTGCAGATGGATGATGAACAGGGACTTTTATCGGATCTTCTTCATATCGTAGCGATTTACAAGGCAAATATTCTGACGATTCATCAGAGTATTCCGGTCAACAATGTGGCGACGCTGACACTCAGCGTGGAAGTCCGTTCGGATACCGGAAATATATCGCATATGGTCGAAGAGATGGAAGAAAATTCGGGAGTACACAACGTAAAAATTATAGCCAGGGAGTAAAGATTATGATTCAGGTAGCAGTGATGGGCTATGGAACAATTGGTTCCGGAGTCGTAGAAGTATTAGAAACCAACAAAGACAAAATCACAGAAAAAACCGGCAAAGAGATTGCAGTAAAATATATTCTGGATCTGCGTGAATTTCCGGGTGATCCGCACGAAGCGCAGATTGTTCATGATTTTGAGATCATTGAAAAAGACGAAGACGTAGAGATCGTTGTAGAGGCGATGGGCGGCGTCAATCCGGCATACAAGTTTGCAAAAGCGTGCCTGTTAGCCGGTAAGCACGTTGTGACCTCCAACAAGGCACTTGTAGCGGCACACGGCACCGAGCTTCTGGCGATTGCACGCGAGAAGAACTTAAACTTCCTCTTCGAAGCCAGCGTAGGCGGCGGCATCCCGCTTCTGCGTCCGCTGACCCAGTCTCTTGCAGGCGAGAAGATCGAGGAAATCAGCGGTATCTTAAACGGTACAACCAACTACATCCTTACCAAGATGGCAAGAGAAGGTCAGACCTTTGAGGAAGCCCTGAAGAAAGCGCAGGAACTCGGATATGCAGAGCGCAACCCGGAGGCAGACGTAGAAGGCTACGATACCTGCCGCAAGATCACGATTCTTACCTCACTGGCAACTGGAAAAGAAGTAAATTACGAAGATGTGCCGACCGAGGGCATCACAAAGATTACCGATACTGATTTCAAATATGCGGCAAAGCTGGGAACTTCGATTAAACTGTTTGGAACCAGCCGCATGGAAGGCAATAAAGCCAGCGTCTATGTATGCCCGATGATGATCGGACCGGATCATCCGCTCTTTGCAGTCAATGACGTATACAATGCAGTCATGGTTCGCGGCAATACACTTGGAACCGTCATGTTCTACGGCAGCGGCGCCGGAAAACTCCCGACCGCCAGCGCAGTCGTCAGCGACATCGTAGAGATCGCCGGACACATGGAAGACAACATCCCGACCGGCTGGACCGACGAAAAACAGCCAGTTGCACCGATGGGCGAAGTAACCTTCAGCTACTTCCTCCGACTGGCAGGCAAATCAGCCGACAAACTTGCCGATGTGCGTGCAGCCTTCGGTGAAGCAGAAACCATCGAACTCCCGGAGATGGACGAATTTGCGGTCATAACCGGAGAAATGACCGAAGCACGCTTCCGGAAACTGGCAGCGGCATTCGAGGAAGATATCCGCCAGACGATTCGCTATACAAAATAGGATATAAAGTAAAAAGCACGCCAAAGTCATTCATGACGCGGTGTGCTTTTTAACGCAAGAAATACACAGAAAAAGGTCCTCTTGCCAATCATTTTATTGTAACGGACCAATCAAACTCTCATACAACTCCATTGCCTGATCAAAAAACGGCGCATATTGCGGATCCGTAATCATATGGTACACCTGGATCAGGCAGAAAAACTCAACTACTCCAAAGATGGTAGACATAACTCCCAGTATCAGCCCGACCACTGCGCTGCCGCGCCGCGGCTGTCCTTCCTCCTTGGATAGGACAAACAGTACATTCGCCGACATTCCGAGCAGAATCGCGGCGGAAAAACTCAAAAACAGGGAGAAAAATGCGAAGATGCCGCACATCATTGACATCGTGGCATAGCGGCGCGAACGATTGCTCCGGGTTTCATTTGTATCTGAATGTTCCTTCGGAGAAGGTGTTTCATCGTAATAACTCATCGTATATCTAATCCTTTCATAACTGTGAAAAAAGAAAACAGCTACATCCTTTTCTGAAAATTAGAGACAGCCGCCAAATAGGGCAAAACAAAATCTATGCCAATCCGGCAGATTGAATCCGATAAAAGTGTATCATGAATAAAGCTGCTTGTCCAGTTAGGCATTGACTTGCGAAATATGCGCTGGAATGGTATGATTAAACAGCGCATTGATATTGAAGGAGAGTTTTTGCATGGATATTATACAGGCATTAAAAGAAGAGCTTCAGATAGGGAAAAATCAGGTCGAAGCGGCGGTCAAACTGATCGATGAGGGAAACACGATCCCGTTCATCGCGCGTTATCGCAAGGAGGCAACCGGTTCCCTGAACGATGAGGTGCTGCGCCAGTTAGATGAGCGTCTGCGCTATCTCCGGAATCTGGAGGATAAAAAGGAGCAGGTGATCGGGGCGATCCGCGCCCAGGAGAAGCTGACGCCGGCGCTGGAAAAACAGATCCGCGAGGCTGCGACGCTGGTGGCAGTGGAAGATCTGTATCTTCCGTACCGCCCGAAACGTCGTACCCGTGCCGGAATTGCCCGTGAAAAAGGGCTGGAACCGTTAGCGGTCTGGATTTACAAGCAGGAAGCGGGCGGCAGCCTGGAGGCGGAAGCGGCGAAGTATGTGTCGGAAGAAAAGGGCGTTGCAGATGTTTCAGAGGCAATAGAAGGAGCGCGTGATATTCTGGCTGAACGGATCAGCGAGATGGCAAAGTACCGCAACTACGCACGTAAAAAGACGATGCAGGACGGTCTTTTGGAGGCGTCCGCGAAGGATGAGAAGGTACAGTCGGTGTACGAGATGTATTATCATTTTTCCGAACCAGTCAAAAAGCTGGCGGGACACCGCGTGCTGGCGATCAACCGCGGTGAGAAAGAGAAGATTCTGAGCGTGAAGCTTATAGCGCCGGAGGAGCAGATTGTCCGGTATATGGAGAAACAGCTGATTATCCGCCCGGATGGGGATGCGGCGCGCGCGATGGAAGAGGTCATTTTAGACAGCTACCGCCGCCTGATCGGACCGGCCATCGAGCGCGAGATCCGCACGGGGCTGACAGAAACGGCAGAGAGCGGCGCGATTCAGGTATTTGGCAAGAATCTGGAACAGCTCCTGATGCAGCCGCCGATTGCAGGATGCGTGGTGCTCGGCTGGGATCCGGCATTCCGGACGGGCTGCAAGCTGGCAGTTGTGGATGAGACGGGAAAGGTGCTCGATACGACGGTCATTTATCCGACCGCACCGCAGAACCGCGTGGAAGAGTCGAAGGAGATCGTGAAAAAGCTGATCCGCAAGTACGGCATTTCCCTGATCTCAGTGGGAAATGGTACGGCAAGCCGTGAATCTGAGCAGATCATCGTGGAACTCTTAAAAGAAATTCCGGAGAAAGTCCAGTATGTCATCGTCAATGAGGCGGGCGCGTCGGTTTATTCGGCGAGTAAGCTGGCGACGGAGGAATTTCCGCAGTTTGACGTCGGACAGAGAAGTGCGGCATCGATCGCGAGACGCCTGCAGGATCCGCTGGCGGAGCTGGTAAAAATTGATCCGAAATCCATTGGAGTCGGTCAGTACCAGCATGATATGAACCAGAAAAATTTAAGCGAGGCGCTGCAGGGCGTGGTGGAAACGTGCGTAAATAAGGTCGGCGTGGATCTGAATACGGCATCGGCGCCGCTGCTCGCCTATATTTCCGGCATTAACAAGACGATTGCGAAAAATATCGTGGCATATCGGGAGGAGAATGGCGCATTTTCAACGCGCCGTGAGCTTTTGAAGGTGGCGAAGCTGGGACCGAAGGCGTATGAACAGTGCGCCGGATTTATGCGGATCCAGGGCGGCAAGAATCCGCTCGATGCGACGAGTGTGCACCCGGAGAGCTATAAAGCAGCGGAGGCACTTTTAAAGCAGCTTGGACATGATCCGAAGGAGATCGCGGCGGGCGGCATCCGCAATATCCGCAAGGAGATCGCGGATACGGCAAAGCTGGCAAAAGAGCTTTCGATCGGCGAGCCGACCTTACTCGATATCGTGAGCGAGTTGGAAAAACCGGCGCGCGACCCGCGTGAGGAGATGCCGAAGCCGATTCTCCGCACGGATGTGCTGGAAATGAAGGATTTGAAGCCGGGCATGATTTTAAAAGGAACCGTGCGGAATGTCATTGATTTCGGTGCGTTTGTGGATATCGGCGTGCATCAGGATGGTCTGGTTCACGTGTCCCAGATGACAGACCGCTATATCAAGCATCCGCTGGAGGCGGTCAGCGTCGGGGATATCGTGGAGGTCAAGGTGCTGGCGGTTGATGTGGCGAAGAAGCGCATTTCGCTGACGATGAAAATCCGGGAGACGAAGTAAACCACGGCAGATTCAGCCGTTGGTTATAGGATGCAGGAGCGCTGACTGGAATGGGGCGGCGGATAAGGCATAGAAAATTAGGGAGAAGATAAAATGGACTTACGTGTAAAAATACAGCCAAAAGAGATTTTTATTTATTCGATGTACAATTTCTGGGCGGGACTGCGTGGAATCGGATGCATCATACTGACGGTGCTCGTTATTATTGCAGCGGCAGCCAGCGAGGAACGTCTGGGAACGCAGGTGACGAATCTGGTGATTCTGGGAGTGATTGCCTTGACAGGCTTTCAGATTTTTGCAATCTGGAAACAGGCAGAGCGCACCGCCCGGGATGCGAAAACGGGAGCTGAGATTGTATTTCACATTGGAGACGAGGGCATCCGTGCCCGCCAGGCGAACGGCAAGGGTGAGATCAGCTGGGATAAGCTGGTAAAAGTGAAAAAGATCGCGGGAATATATGTGCTTTACCTGGGTCGAGACAAGGCGTACCTGATGCCGAAGCGCGTGTTCAGAGGTTCGGAGGAGCAGATTTTTCTCAGTATGCTTACAAGAAATCTGCCGCAGGAAAAGAGAAGAGGAATTCGAGCATGATGATAGAAACAAACAGCCCGGAAGAGACGTATGCGTTTGGAAAAAAGCTTGGAATGGAAGCGCAGGCAGGGCAGGTGTATTGTTTGAATGGTGATCTGGGCGTGGGAAAGACGGTCTTTACGCAGGGGTTTGCCGCGGGACTTGGAATTCAGGAACCGGTCAACAGCCCGACTTTCACGATCGTGCAGGAGTACGACGATGGGCGCCTGCCGCTCTACCATTTTGATGTATATCGTCTCGGCGATGTGGACGAGATGGATGAGATTGGCTATGAGGACTATTTCTACGGCGAGGGCATCTGCCTGATCGAATGGTCGGAGCGCATCCGCGAGATCCTGCCGGAACATCCGATCCAGATCACAATTGAAAAAGATCTGGAAAAGGGCTTTGATTACCGGAAAATTTCAGTAAACGAGCAGTAGCCGGCGACAGGAGGAAAGAGAAAATGAGAATTTTGGGAATCGAAAGCGCATCCCTGGTGGCATCGGTTGCTATTGTTACGGATGATGTGATCACGGCGGAATATACGGTGAATCTGAAAAAAACGCATTCGCAGACACTTCTTCCGATGATTGATGAGATTGTGAAAATGCTGGAGGTGCCGTTGGAAAGCATCGATGCAATCGCAGTATCCGGCGGTCCGGGCTCTTTTACGGGGCTTCGGATTGGCTCTGCGACAGCGAAAGGACTGGGACTGGCGCTTGGGAAGCCGCTGATCCATGTGCCGACGATGGATGCGATGGGATATTGTCTGTACGGGGCTTCGGCGCTCATCTGCCCGATGCTGGATGCGAGACGGCAGCAGGTGTACACGGGGCTCTATCGGTATGAAGAGAAGTTCGAGATTGTGAAAGAACAGTGCATTACGGATATCCATGCGTTGATTGCCGAGTTAAATGAGCGCGGCGAGCGCGTGATTTTCCTGGGGGACGGTGTGCCGGTCAACCGGGCGGTGATCGAGGAAGAGATGAAGGTGCCGTATTCGTTTGCACCGGCACAGGCGAGCCGTCAGCGAGCTTCGGCGGTGGCAGCGCTTGGCGCAGTGTATCTGGCAGAGGGAAAGACCGAGACGGCAGCCGAGCATAAGCCGGATTATCTGCGGAAATCGCAGGCGGAGCGCGAGCGCGAGGTCGCAGAGCGTCAGGGCGAGATGGATAAGCTGGCAGCCGGTATTGTGGTCGTGGAGAAGAAATAATGGCGGCAGGAACGGGAACGCAAAAAGAGCTTTGTGTTCAGATAGTGGATTTACAGCCGGGGGATCTTCCTGCGGTCCGGGCACTGGAACTGGAATGCTTTTCGGATGCATGGTCGGAGAAGCTTTTACAGGATCTGCTGACGAGCAGCTGGGATAAAGCCTGGGTGCTGAAAGAGGATGAAACCGTCTGTGGCTACAGCAATTTCCGCGTCATTGCCGGGGAAGGCGAGCTGATGCGGATCGCGGTTCACGGCGCGTGCCGGGGGCGCGGCTATGGGCGGCTTCTGATGGAACGGCTGTTAAGGGAAGCAGAGGAAGAAAACGTCGAGGATATCACCTTGGAGGTGCGTGCATCCAATGCCCCGGCGATTGCGCTGTATGAGGCGTATGGCTTTCAGAAAGAGGCGGTTCGGAAGAATTATTACAGCGGGCCGACGGAAGATGCGCTGATTTATTGGAAAAGAAGCGGAAAAAGCATTGACAGATGAAATGGAAATGAGTATACTGTTTAACAGATAAAAGCGTAACACTTTACAGTGTTAAATTAAAAGAAAAGAACGGTAGGAGGTTCATATGCTGAGTCAGGTATCTATTTTTGCAGAGAATAAGAAAGGACGTTTACAGAATATTACATCCCTTCTTCAGAAGGAGAATATTAACATCTGGGGTTCGATCACGAATGACAGTGCGGAGTACGGTATTATCCGTATGGTTGTTTCTAATCCAGAGCACGCGGAGAAAGTGCTGGCGGAAGCTGGTTATCTCTGTCGTCTGACAGAGGTGCTTGGCGTCGAACTGGATGACGAGGTCGGAGCACTCAACCGTCTGTTAATTTCCCTCGAAGAGAGCAATATCAATGTAGATTACCTGTATCTCTCCTTCAATCGTGATTCTGGCAAGCCGGTTATGGTGCTTCACACGGACGATGTGAGGGAGGTCAGCATCTGCCTGACATCGAAGGGATATAAGGTACTGTAAGTATTTCCAGCACTTTCCGCTTAAAAACCGGTATAAAAAACAGTATAATGATGGAGAAGCTGTGGAGGACATGGCTTCTCCATTTTGCGTATATAGAAGAGAAAGGCGAGGAGAGCATGAGAAAATATGGAGAGAGCGGCATTCTTCTGTCGGTTGTCTGCAACCGGTGCGGGAAGAAGCT
This sequence comes from Clostridium sp. AM43-3BH, assembly GCF_003479985.1. Lineage (NCBI taxonomy): Bacteria > Bacillati > Bacillota > Clostridia > Eubacteriales > Clostridiaceae > Clostridium > Clostridium sp. AM43-3BH. The sequence goes on along the minus strand of NZ_QUIH01000002.1, from coordinate 463,667 downwards.
GGCGGTGAAAGAAGGCATTCTGCGCGAAGGAGCGGCGCATTTTGATGTGGCATGGGACTATTTTTCGGAGAAAGATGGGGAGGTGCATCATTTTGATCTGTGCGAGGAGTGCTATGATGGAGTGACGCGGGAATTTCTGATTGAGGCAGATAAGGAGGAGAGGACGGAACTATTGTAGAGTCGTGAGGGGAACGGAGAAACGCGGGACAGGCGGTGCGCCATCTGCGTCTCGCCAGTGAATTGGATTGCTGAATTTCTGGCTTGCAACATAGTATTTCTTTATGATATTATTAAATGATATGGGAGTTAGGAGAAAAGCTGTTTTGACAGCTTTTTGCATGACTTTTAATTAAAAAGATTTATTATGAATCATTTATTTAATAGAAAAGAGGATGTTCCATGTTAGATGTATGTTTGCTGGGAACGGGCGGGATGATGCCGCTGCCGTATCGGTGGCTGACGGCTTTGATGGTTCGCTGCTCGGGCAGCAATTTGCTGATAGACTGCGGGGAAGGCACGCAGATTGCGTTGAAAGAAAAGGGCTGGAGTCCGAAGCCGGTGGATGTGATTTGTTTTACACATTATCACGCGGATCATATCAGCGGTCTGCCGGGACTTTTGTTGACGATGGGAAATGCGGAGCGGACGGAGCCGATCACGATGATTGGACCGAAGGGACTGGAACGCGTGGTGACGGCACTGCGGACGATCGCGCCGGAATTGCCGTTTCCGCTTGAGTTTATCGAGCTGACGGAGCCGAGACAGCAGCTTCAGATTGGACCGTATGTGATCGATGCGTACCGGGTCAACCATAATGTGACCTGTTATGGGTACTCGATTTCGATTCCGAGAAAGGGACGGTTCGATGTGGAACGCGCGCGGGCGCAGGAGATTCCGCAGAAGTTCTGGAGCCGCCTGCAGAAGGGGGAGACGATCGAGGAGGAAGGCAGAACGCTGACACCGGATATGGTGCTCGGAGGTGACCGGAAGGGAATCAAGGTGTCATACTGTACCGATACGAGACCGCTTCCAGTAATTGCGGAGTACGCGAAGGATGCGGATCTGTTTATCTGTGAAGGCATGTACGGCGAGGACGGGAAAGAAGCCAAGGCGAGAGAATACAAGCATATGACATTCCAGGAGGCGGCGCACCTGGCGAAGGAGGCCCAGCCGAAGGAAATGTGGCTGACTCATTACAGCCCGTCGCTCATCCGTCCGGATGATTATATGGATAAAGTGCGTGAGATATTCCCGAGAGCGAAAGCCGCCCGTGATGGCTGGACGGCAGAGCTGGGATTTGATGAGGAGTAAGGGCGATGCAGACGGAAGAAAAGAGAGAGAATATAGAAGAAAAGAAGGAAGAACGGATGAAAATGCCAGTTTCAGGAGCATTGGAACGGGGACCGGGGAAAGCTCCGGTATCGGGGGCAGAGATTTCCGTGCATGATACAGAAAACGGACACCCATCAGAAGATGTTTACATTCTTGCAATCGAGAGTTCCTGTGATGAGACGGCAGCTTCAGTCGTGAAAAACGGACGTACCGTTCTTTCCAATATCATATCTTCCCAGATCGATCTTCACACGCTGTTTGGCGGCGTTGTGCCGGAGATTGCGTCGAGAAAGCATATCGAGAAGATCAACCAGGTTATTGAAGAGGCGCTGACAGAGGCACATATGAGTCTGGAGGAGATGACGGCGATTGCAGTTACCTACGGTCCAGGGCTGGTTGGCGCGCTTTTGGTCGGTGTGGCGGAAGCCAAAGCACTCGCGTATGCGGCGAAGAAGCCGCTGGTCGGCGTACACCATATCGAGGGGCACGTATCGGCAAATTTCATCGAAAATCCGGATCTGGAACCGCCGTTCATGTGCCTGATCGTGTCAGGCGGACATACACATCTGGTGATTGTGAAAGATTATGGCGAATTTGAGATTCTGGGACGCACCCGAGACGATGCAGCAGGCGAGGCCTTTGACAAGGTGGCACGCGCGGTCGGGCTCGGTTATCCGGGCGGCCCGAAGGTCGATAAGGCGGCAAAAGAGGGGAATCCACATGCGATTGAGTTTCCACGGGCAAAAGTGGGCGACAATCCATATGATTTCAGCTTCAGCGGCTTAAAATCGGCGGTCTTAAATTATATTAACCATGCGAAAATGATGGGCGAGGAGATCAATGTGCCGGATCTGGCGGCTTCGTTCCAGAATGCGGTTGTGGAAGTATTGGTATCGCGCACGATCGAGGCGGCGAAACAGCACGGCTATAAGCGCGTGGCGATCGCCGGCGGTGTGGCATCCAACTCCGCTCTCCGGGCGGGCATGGAGAAGGCCTGTAAAGAGGCGGGCATCCAGTTCTTCCATCCGTCACCGATCTTCTGTACGGACAATGCGGCGATGATCGGCGCGGCGGCGTACTATGAATATAAGAAGGGCGCGCGCGCAGGCTGGGATCTGAATGCGGTGCCGAATTTGAAGCTGGGCGAGAGATAATACAAATTTTTTTAGGAAGAATTGTTTTGCGGTTAGTTTTTTTAAAAGATTGATTTGACAAAAAGTGGAAAAAGAGTGTTTTAAGAGATCGTTCTGGCATGGAGGAGAAACGAGATGGAACATACATTGGATCAATTTGGAAAAGAGAAAATTACACCGCATCCGACCCGCACCGCCGCTATCGTTCTGGCAGCCGGACAGGGAAAACGGATGAAAAGCAAGATTCAGAAGCAGTTTCTCCTTCTGGAGGAAAAGCCGGTCATCTGGTATGCACTTCACGCGTTTGAGGAGAGCCGGGTCGATGATGTGATTCTGGTGACCGGGGCGGATGAGATCGCGTACTGCCGGGACGAGATTGTAGGAAAATATGGATTTTCCAAGGTGCGCGCTATCGTTGCGGGCGGAAAAGAGCGCTACCATTCGGTCTACGAGGGGTTAAAGGCGCTCGGCAGCCAGCTTTCCTATGGGGAGGGGGACTGCGTCCTGATTCATGACGGGGCGCGTCCGTTTGTGGACGAGCCGATGATTGAACGTATCGTATCAGATATACGAAGTTATAGCGCAGCAGTGGCAGGCATGCCGTCAAAGGATACGGTCAAGCTGGTGGATGCGGACGGATTTGCCTCTGTGACGCCGGAACGGGCGCATGTCTGGATGATTCAGACACCGCAGGGATTTACTTATCCGCTGATCCGCGCGGCGTATGACAAGATGATGAGTCGGGAAGAGTACCAGCAGGGAGTGACGGATGATGCGATGGTGGTCGAGACGATGACCGATCACAAGGTGCGCCTGACCGAAGGTTCTTACCGGAATATCAAGGTGACAACGCCGGAGGATATGGAGGTTGCGGCTGCATTTTTACAAAATAAAAAAAGTTAATAGGTCTATTGACAACCCTTGACTTCTATGTTATAGTACTTATCGTGTTTAACTGCCGAAGACAGCAGGTGCCGAAAGGCATAAGGTTAATACGCCTGCCGAGGGAACTGATATCGTTGTATATTTCTATCCCCCTGTCCTGCGAGTGACGGAGGGATTTTATTTTACAGAAAACGTTTACCAGGCGGTTATAGAAATAAAACAGGAGGTAAACCAATCATGGCAAAAGTTGAATTAAAGCAGCCGGTTGTTGCTGAAATCGCAGAATTATTCAACGGCGCTAAGGGCGCAGTAGTAGTTGACTACCGTGGACTGACAGTTGAGCAGGACACACAGCTCCGTAAGCAGTTAAGAGAAGCTGGTGTTACTTATAAAGTATATAAGAACACCATGATTCGTTTCGCTGCTAAGGGTACCGCGTTCGAGGCTCTGGAGCCGAATCTGGAGGGCCCGACCGCTCTGGCTGTATCCAAAGAGGATGCTACAGCTCCGGCAAGAATTTTAGCTGAGTTCGCTAAAAAAGCAGACAAGCTTGAGATCAAGGGCGGCGTTGTAGAGGATACTTACTACGATGCAAAGGGCATGCAGGTTATCGCAACCATCCCGTCCAGAGAAGTTCTTCTTGGAAAACTTCTTGGAAGCATGCAGTCTCCGATCACAAACTTCGCTCGTGTTATCAAACAGATCGCAGAGCAGCAGGAGGCATAAGACCCTTACCTGCAAAGCAGGGTGTAAGGTGCGTGAGAGCCGCATAGTAAAGCAAGAGGCCGCATAAGGCCGATTTAAAATTCAATCACAGGAGGAATATTAAAATGGCAAAGTTAACAACAGCTGAGTTCATTGAGGCAATCAAAGAATTATCCGTATTAGAGTTAAACGATTTAGTAAAAGCTTGCGAGGAAGAGTTCGGTGTATCCGCAGCAGCAGGCGTTGTTGTAGCAGCAGCAGGTGCAGCTGAGGCAGCAGAAGAGAAGACTGAGTTCGACGTAGAGCTGACAGAGGTTGGCCCGAACAAAGTTAAAGTTATCAAGGTAGTTCGTGAAGCTACAGGTCTTGGTCTGAAAGAGGCTAAGGAAGTAGTTGACGGTGCTCCGAAGGTAGTTAAGGCTGGCGCTTCCAAGGAAGAGGCTGAGGACATCAAGACTAAATTAGAGGCTGAAGGCGCTAAAGTTACCTTAAAGTAATTTAAGTAATTTCGCATAGAGCTAATTGCATTACAGATGGAGAGTCTGGCGTGTGCGTGAGCGCATGCCGGGCTCTTTTTATTTCATGGGAAATTGCGTCCTATGAAATAAAAAAACGCTCCGCGAAGATGCAGACTCTTTTTTAAACGGGGGAATCAAATCAAGATGGCAGAGAAGACAAGAAATGAAACGGCAGCAGATGAGGAACTTAAAACGCTTCGGGAACGGCTTAAGGCGTGCGAATTTCTGCTGATTGGGCTTGGAAGCGAATGGGAGAAGGCGGGAGGCGCGGAGGTACAGGAGGCATACCGGGCGCTGGCATCGATGACAGAGGGGAAGGATTATTTTATCGTGACAACCGCAAAGGATGCGCGCATCTTTGAAAGTTCGTTGGATGAAGCGAAAATCACGGCGCCGTGCGGTAATGTGAACTGGCTTCAGTGTTCGAAAGGCTGTACGAAGGATATCTGGGAGCGCGGCGAGGTGGCGGATGGTATCTGCCCGCACTGTGGGGCGCCGCTGACAGAAAACACAGTTCTGGCGAATCCGTATATCGAGGAAGGTTATTTGAAAAGCTGGAATCTCTACCGGGAATGGCTGGCTGGAACCTTAAACCATGCGCTTCTGATTCTCGAGCTGGGAGTGGATTTCAAGACGCCGACCGTCATCCGCTGGCCCTTTGAAAAGACGGTCTTTTTTAACCGCAAATCGCATATGTATCGGATAAACCAGAAGTTTTACCAGATTGTCGGAGATATTCAGGAGAGGACCGTATCGATTCCGCAGAATTCGGTCGGCTTTATCCGCAATTTTCCTTCCTGCGATTGAGAGTCCACTTAGTTACTGGGCACGTATGCGTGAACAGTAACGTCCACTTATCTGCGGAGGGGACATTTGGGAAGCAAAACTTGAGAAACCGCTTCGATTGTGCTAAAATGGAACCATCGTTTGACAGAAAACGACAGAAAATGACATGGACGAGAGGATAGGGCAATGGGAGCAATCAGTAATGACTGGCTGGCTCCGCTCAGCGGAGAGTTTAAAAAGCCATATTACAGAAAGTTATACGATACTGTGAAACGGGAATATGAGACGCATGTTGTATATCCGGATGCGAATGATATTTTCAATGCATTTGATTTTACCCCTCTTTCCGAGGTAAAGGTGGTTATTTTAGGTCAGGATCCCTACCATGGTCCGGGACAGGCGCATGGGCTTTGCTTTTCGGTAAAGCCGGATGTGGAAATCCCGCCGTCCCTGGTGAATATTTATCAGGAATTGCACGATGATCTCGGCTGCTACATCCCGAACAATGGCTATCTGACGAAATGGGCGAAGCAGGGAGTCATGCTGCTGAACACTGTTCTGACCGTTCGCGCGCATCAGGCAAATTCCCACCGTGGAATCGGCTGGGAGGAGTTTACGGACGCTGCGATCAAGATCTTAAATGAGCAGGACCGTCCGATGGTATTTATTCTGTGGGGACGTCCGGCACAAGCGAAGAAATCGATGCTTAATAATCCAAAGCATCTGATTCTCGAAGCACCGCATCCGAGCCCGCTGTCTGCGTACCGCGGATTTTTCGGCAGCCGGCCATTCAGCAAGACCAATGAATTTTTAAAAGAACATGGTGTTGCCCCGATCGACTGGCAGATAGAAAACGTGTAGGAAGGAGCAGACATGAGTTTTGTTGAGATTTTAAAGGTAATTGTACTGGGAATCGTGGAAGGTTTCACGGAATGGCTTCCGATCAGCAGTACCGGGCATATGATTCTGGTGGATGAGATCATCCATCTGGATGTCAGCGAGGCGTACCGGGAAGTGTTTATGGTTGTCATCCAGCTGGGTGCGATTCTGGCGGTTATGGTGCTGTATTTCAATAAATTGAATCCGTTTTCACCGCACAAATCGATGGCGCAGAAGCGCGGTACAATTCGTTTGTGGATAAAAATTATTATAGCCTGCATTCCGGCAGCGGTGATTGGGCTTCCGCTTGACCATTTCATGGATAAGCTGATGAACGGCTATGTCGTAGCAGCGATGCTGATTCTCTACGGCGTTTTGTTTATCGTACTGGAAAATCGAAACGTGCACCGTCATTTTCCGATTGAGCGCGTGACGCAGATTTCGTTCCAGACTGCGGCGCTGATCGGCTGTTTCCAGGTGCTGGCGATGATTCCGGGTACTTCCCGTTCGGGCGCGACGATTCTGGGCGCGATGCTGATCGGCTGTTCACGTCCGGCGGCGGCAGAATTTTCATTCTTCCTTGGGATTCCGGTTATGTTCGGTGCGAGTTTTTTAAAGATTGTGAAATTTTTCATTCAGGGCGGCGGATTTTCTTTCGCGGAGTTCATTTATCTGGTTCTTGGTATGGTGGTCGCATTTGGCGTGTCCGTGTACTCGATCAAGTTCCTGATGGGATATGTCCGCAAGCATGATTTCAAGTTTTTCGGATATTATCGGATTGTGCTTGGTATCGTGGTGCTGTCCTACTTTGGTATTTCGGCGCTAGTAGGTTAAAATGTACGCTCGGAGTCTTTCCTGCACTTGCTTTTGCGGCTGGCGGAAAGATTCCGAGAGCACATTAAATAGAAAAAGAGGATTCAGACCTGACAGAAATGCGGAGGTCTGGATCCTTTTTTGCGTTCATATAATACATGGAAGCGGAAACGCAAATATAAAGGGGATGCCCTGTCACAGTTCAGGGCTGACACGTCTAAAATGGTAAATCGGATCATTCAAAATAAGGGTTCCATGAGGAAAAAACTGCTCTGCCTGTGCACGGCAGTGCTGCTGGATCTGTGTTTCTTAGGAATCGTGTGCAGGCTGGCAGTGGGGATGCAGTGGGAAGATTTGGCGGAAGTGGAGCAGGCGGACCAGACGGACCAGACGGTTTCCTCCCCGGAATGCTTTTCCGGCGGGGAGCTGGCGCTGACCTTCGACGACGGACCGCACAGGGTGTACACGAAAAAGCTGCTGGACGGCTTGCGCGAGAGGGGCGTGAAAGCCTCTTTTTTTCTGGTCGGGGAAAATATTCCGGGTAATGAGGAACTGGTGCAACAGATGGCTAAAGACGGTCATCTCATCGGGGTTCACTGCATGGCACATGTGGATCTGGCGCGCCAGCCGATTGAAAAGAGCGTGGAGGAGATTCGGGAGACGGCCGATTGGATCGAGGCGGTCACGGGAAAACGTCCGGAATACATACGTCCGCCGTATGGTTCATGGAGTACGGAGCTTCAGGAGAGAGTGTCGATGACGCCGGTGTTCTGGGACGTCGATACGCTGGACTGGAAAAACCGGAATACGGCGCGGATTGTGAAGCATATCTGCAAAAATGCGGCGGTTCACACGGTGGTGCTGATGCATGATGCATATCAGACTTCGGTCGATGCTGCGCTTGAGACGATTGACACATTGACGGCGGAGGGATATACTTTTGTTACAATAGAAGAATGTCTGATTGATTGAGAGGATACGATGGATTTATTTGATTATATGCGGAAAAATACGATCGAGCAGGAGGCGCCGCTGGCATCCAGGCTGCGCCCGTCCACGCTTGACGAGGTGGTGGGACAGAAGCATATCATAGGAAAGGATAAGCTTTTGTACCGGGCGATCAAGGCAGATAAGCTCGGATCGCTGATTTTTTATGGACCGCCCGGAACGGGCAAAACGACGCTGGCGCGCGTGATTGCCAACACGACGAGCGCGCGTTTTGAGCAGCTCAACGCGACGGTGGCGGGGAAAAAAGATATGGAACAGGTCGTGCAGGATGCCAAGGATGCGCTGGGGATGTACGGAAAGCGCACGATCCTGTTTATCGACGAGATTCACCGCTTTAATAAGGGGCAGCAGGACTATCTTCTGCCGTTTGTTGAGGACGGGACGATTCTGCTCATTGGTGCGACGACGGAGAATCCGTATTTTGAGGTCAATGGGGCGCTGATTTCCCGATCCCGTATTTTTGAGCTGAAACCGTTGGAAAATGCGGATATCCGCGAGCTTTTAGAGCGGGCGATCCATGACAAGGAAAAGGGCATGGGAAGCTATCGCGCGGAGGCGACGGACGAGGCTCTGGATTTTCTGGCCGATATGGCAGGCGGAGACGCGCGCGCGGCGCTCAATGCGATCGAGCTTGGTATTCTCACAACGGAACGGAGTGGAGATGGGCTGATTCACATTACACTCGATGTGGCGCAGGAGTGCATCCAGCGCCGTGCCGTGAAGTATGACAAGACGGGGGATAACCATTACGATACGATCTCAGCGTTTATCAAGAGTATGCGCGGTACCGATCCGGATGCGGCAGTTTATTATCTGGCGAAGATGCTGGATGCAGGCGAGGATATCAAATTTATTGCGCGGCGTATCATGATCTGTGCGTCGGAGGATGTCGGCAATGCGGATCCGCAGGCGATTCAGGTTGCGGTCAGCGCGGCATTGGCAGTGGAACGGATTGGTCTGCCGGAGGCGCGGATTATCCTGTCGCAGGCAGCTACCTATGTGGCGAGCGCGCCGAAGAGCAACGCGGCGTATGTGGCGGTCGATGAGGCACAGGAGGCGGTCAGGTTAAAGGGAAACTTTACGGTGCCGTCCCATCTGCGCGATCGCCATTACAGCGGGGCGGAGAAGCTGGGGCATGGCGACGGGTACAAGTATGCACACGATTATCCGAACCATTATGTGAAGCAGCAGTACCTGCCGGATGGACTGGAGGGCAGCACATTTTACCGCCCGTCAGAAAATGGGTATGAGAAGAAGATGGGGGAGTGGCTGCGCTTCCTGAAGGGCTCTGAATGAGAAAAGCTTCTTTTCAGATGGATTTTGCCGATGCTACGCATTCCAAATCGGCAAAATCTGCTGCCGGAACTGTATCGTACGGAATTTTCAGTTCAGAAAATTCCTACCTGTGAACAGTTACTATGTTCCTGAATTGATATGTATGAAGAAAATGTCTACTTGAATTTTTATGAAAACCGTTTATAATAAAACCAAGGTGGCTGCAGGATAAAGAGCAGTCACAGCATAAAAGGCTATGTTAAAAAGGTATGCCGGGCAGGTATCTGCCTGTCCGGTTTCGTGTAAGTACCTGGAAGACATCCACACGTTTCTTATTTCTGATTTTTGAATCCCAGAGAATATGACACAATTAAACAGGGTAAGGAGAATTATATGAGAGAAAAATTAAAGACACTCCCTCTGGTGCAGCTTCGGGAAATGGCGAAGGCACAGGGGTTAAAGGGGATCAGCACCCTGAAAAAGGCGGAGATCATAGACAGGCTGTGCGAACTTGAGAAGCCGGCGGAAGGGGGACAGAAAGAAGAAACGCCCCAGGCTTCTGTCAGTGAGCATCCGGCCGGATCGGCGGAACCGGCAGAGAGAACGGAAATGCACGTGCAGCCGCGCAGAACTGATGCAGGGCAGAATACATCGGCACAGACGTATTCGCAGCCGCGGAGATCTGCCAACGGAGAACGGGCTGCGGGAGGGCAGAATTCCAGCTATGAGCGCCGCAGCGAAGGCGGATACCGCCGGAATGAATACGGCTCCTATACACGCCGTGAGAATAATAATACCCGTTATCAGGATAACCGCAGACGCGAGTACACGCAGCGAGAGGGGTATCAGAGAAATTCCTATGTGCCGCGTAACAATTACAATGAAGCGATGAGCGCAAGAACCGAGTATAGCCAGCCGGAACATACCGCACCGGCACCGCAGATGGCAGAAGCAGCCTCCGAGTACAGTCAGCCGGAACGTACCGCGCCGGTGCAGCAGATGGAAAGCACCCGTACCGAGGTGGAAAATGCACGCATGGAGGATCTGAAAAATGAATTTCAGGAGCTGGACAGCGGCATCGAGGCGAACGGAATCCTGGAGGTTATGCCGGATGGATTTGGATTTATCCGTTGTGAAAACTTCCTGCCGGGTGAAAATGACGTCTATGTGGCGCCGTCCCAGATCCGCCGTTTTAATCTGAAAACTGGTGATATCGTGCGCGGAAGCCGTCGTGTGAAGTCGGCGACGGAGAAATTTGCCGCATTATTATATATTAATTCGGTCAATGGATACCCGACCAGCGTGGTGGAAAAACGTCCGAATTTTGAAAATCTGACGCCAATTTTCCCAAATGAACGCCTGCACCTGGAATATCCGGGGGTTAAGACTTCCATGGCGATGCGTGTGATGGATCTGCTGTCCCCGATCGGAAAAGGACAGCGAGGCATGATCGTATCCCCGCCAAAAGCCGGAAAGACCACCCTGTTAAAGCAGGTGGCGACGACCATCACAAAGAACCATCCAGAAATGCACCTGATCATCCTTCTGATCGATGAGCGTCCGGAGGAGGTGACAGATATCCGTGAGACGGTAACGGGAGAAAATGTCGAGGTCATCTATTCGACGTTTGACGAGCTGCCGGAGCGTCATAAACGTGTGTCGGAGATGGTAGTAGAACGGGCGAAGCGCCTTGTCGAGCACGGAAGGGACGTTATGATTCTTTTAGACAGTATCACCCGTCTGGCGAGGGCTTACAACCTGGTGGTTCCGCCGAGTGGACGAACTCTTTCAGGTGGTTTGGATCCGGCAGCGCTGCATATGCCGAAGCGCTTCTTCGGTGCGGCGAGAAATATACGCGAGGGCGGCAGCCTGACGATTCTGGCGACCGCGCTGATTGAGACGGGCAGCCGTATGGACGATGTTATTTACGAGGAATTTAAGGGAACCGGCAACATGGAGCTGGTGCTTGACCGCAAACTTTCCGAGAAGCGCATCTTCCCGGCGCTCGATATCCTGCGTTCCGGTACGCGAAGAGATGATCTGCTTCTTTCGTCCGCCGAGGCGGAAGCGGTCGATATCGTCCACAAGGCGACCAACACGCAGAAACCGGAGGATACCGTCGAGCGGATTCTGGATCTGTTTGCCAAGACGAAGAACAATACGGAATTTGTGGAGATCACGCGGAAAAAGGGGTCATTTTACTAAAAATCATGTTTCACCAATAGCGCGTCTGTGAGGACTTTCTCCCAGGCAGGAAAACAGGACTGTAAGAAGAAAAATAGTATTGAAAAATAGATAAAATTGCTTGCTAAAAAGTACACACCATGATATAATTATAAGGCTGTATTAACAGACGGTAGTTCTGACATCTGCGTGAGTCGTCCTTACGAGTGGAAGGAACGCTTAAATGATGGAATAGCGTGCCTGGATGTGCGGAGCTTTATATAGAGCCGTTTTAAGACGGCTTGCAATTAAAAAAGCGGTCGGAAATCGCAATGAAAAATTCAGAGAGGTGAAAGAAATGAGAGAAGGAATCCATCCAGCCTATTATCAGGCAAAAGTAGTTTGCAACTGTGGTAACGAGTTCGTAACTGGTTCTACCAAGAAAGACATTCACGTAGAGGTTTGCTCCAAGTGTCATTCATTCTACACAGGCCAGCAGAAAGCAGCCGCTGCCCGCGGACGTATCGATAAGTTCAACCGCAAGTACGGCATCAACGCAGGCAAATAAGTTTGAACCATGTAAAGGTTGGGTTTTAGTGGCGACATTAAACTCAGCCTTTTTGTTTTCTTCTTTTTTTATTTTGAAAGGACAGCATGAAGTATTCAGGAATTGGCGGTCAGGCGGTAATTGAAGGAATCATGATGATGAAAGGCGAGGACTATGCAGTGGCAGTCCGCCGACCTGACAAAGAGATAGAAGTAAAAAAAGACACATATCAGAGTATCACGAAAAAAGCGAAGATTTTACAGCTCCCGTTTGTGCGCGGCGTGTTCCGGTTTGCAGATTCGATGATCATCGGCATGCGGAGTCTGTCGTATTCCGCCAGCTTTTTTGAGGATGATGAGGATGCAGAGCCGGGAAAATTCGAACAGCTTTTAGACCGTGTGTTCGGCGAGAAGCTGGAGAGTGCGATCATGGCAGCAGTGCTGGTAATTTCGTTTATCCTGGCAATTGGTATTTTTATGCTCCTGCCGCTGGGGATTGCGAACCTGTTTAAGGGAGTTATCACATCGGATCATCTGATGGCAGTGCTGGAAGGTGTGATCCGGATCGCGATTTTTATTATCTATATTAAACTCGTTTCGCGGATGGAGGACATCCGACGGACATTTATGTACCACGGGGCGGAGCACAAGTGCATCAACTGTGTGGAACACGGACATCCGCTGACGGTAAAATATGTGCGCGAGAGCTCGAAGGAGCACAAGCGCTGTGGTACCAGTTTCATATTGATTGTCATGGTGATCAGTATTCTGATGTTTATGGTGATCCGGGTCGATACGATCTGGATGCGGATGCTGAGCCGTATTATTCTGGTTCCGGTCATTGCGGGTATATCATATGAGGTATTGCAGTGCGCCGGACGGAGCAATTCGAAGTTTATGGATCTGGTGAGCCGTCCGGGTATGTGGATGCAGGGTCTGACGACGAAGGAGCCGGATGACTCGATGATTGAGGTGGCGATCGCGGCGACCGAGGCAGTTTTTGACTGGAGAGAATACCTGACGGAGAATTTCCCAGGCTGGGAAAAGCAGCTGGAAGAGTCATAAATAGAACACGGTACGACAGAGGGGATGAGTCGATGAGCGAGGAAAACGGAAGAACAGACCTGACCTGGAGAGAACTGTTGGATGAGGGCGGCGCGCGCTTAAGTGAGGCGGGTGTGCCGGACGCAGGGACGGATGCCTGGTATCTGATGGAAGCGGCGTTCGGGATTGACCGGGTGCATTATTATCTGGATCAGAACCGTCCGATCCATGCGGAACGCCTGGAAAAGGGCTATGGGCGCTATCAGGAAATGCTTCAGAAACGGGCAGAGCGCATTCCACTGCAGCAGATTCTGGGAATGCAGGATTTTATGGGAATGACATTTTCTGTCGATGAAAATGTCCTGATTCCGCGCCAGGATACGGAGACGTTAGTTGAGCGGGTTCTTCGGGATTACCCGGAAAAGGATCTGAAACTTTTGGATATGTGTACCGGATCCGGCTGTATCGCGATCAGCCTTGCCGTGCTTGGCGGCTACCAGAACATGACGGCGGTGGATATTTCCGAGGCGGCGCTGCGCGTGGCAAAGAAAAATGCGAGACGTCTCTTTTTGATTCAGAAGGGAACTGCGCGGTCAGAATCGTTTCAGGTATCGGAGGATCCGTGGTGCATCCGCCTGAAAACGTGGCTGGCAAAGGGACCGCGCCTGCAGGCAGAGATCGAGGAACACAGCCTGACACTTTTGCAGAGCAATCTGTTTCAGGCGGTGGAGGCGGATGTCATGTACGATGTGATTGTGTCGAATCCGCCGTATATCCCATCGGCGGTGATCGACGGTCTGGAACCGGAGGTACGCGACCATGAGCCGCGGCTGGCGCTGGACGGCAGCGAGGACGGTCTGTATTTTTACCGGGTTCTGGCGCTGGAGTGCAGCAAACATCTGAACAAGGGCGGCTGCGTATATTTTGAGATAGGATATGACCAGGCGGAGGCGGTCAGCCGGATACTGACCATCGCCGGGTATCGGGAGATAGAAGTGATAAAGGATGAGCCGGGGCTTAACCGCGTGGTAAAGGCACGGTGGAACCGTTAGACGATAGAGGAGGATATCATGTTTGACAGATTGGATGATTTGCTGATCCGTTATGAAGAGCTGATGGAAGAGCTCGGCAGCCCGGAAGTGGCAAGCGATACAAATCGTTTCCGCAAGCTGATGAAGGAGCAGTCGGATCTGGCTCCGATTGTGGAGGCATATAAAGAGTATAAGAAGGCAAAACAGGACGTAGAGGACAGTCTGGCGCTTCTGGATGAGGAATCCGACGAGGAGATGCGCGAGATGGCGAAGGAAGAGTTAAATGCTGCGAAAAAGCGCATTGAAGATCTGGAGCAGGAATTAAAAATTCTGCTTCTTCCGAAGGATCCGAACGATGAAAAGAACGTTATCGTCGAGATCCGTGCAGGTGCAGGCGGCGATGAGGCGGCATTATTTGCGTCCGAACTGTACCGTATGTATGTGCGCTTTGCAGAGCGCAACCGCTGGAAAACTGAGCTTGTCAGCGTCAGTGAAAATGGAATCGGCGGTTTCAAGGAGGTCGTTTTCATGATTACCGGCCAGGGCGCTTACTCCAAGATGAAGTACGAGAGCGGTGTCCACCGTGTACAGCGTGTGCCGGAGACCGAGTCCGGCGGACGTATCCATACCTCGACCGCGACGGTTGCCGTGATGCCGGAGGCAGAGGATGTGGACGTTGTCATCGATGATAAAGATATCCGTATTGACGTTATGCGTGCGTCCGGAAACGGTGGACAGTGTGTCAACACGACTGACTCCGCGGTACGTCTGACCCATATTCCGACCGGTATCGTGATCTACAGCCAGACTGAGAAATCGCAGTTACAGAACAAGGAAAAGGCGTTCCGTCTTCTGCGTTCCAAGCTATATGATCTGGAGCTGGAGAAACGCCAGAACGAGGAAGCGGCAGAACGCCGCAGCCAGATCGGTACCGGTGACCGTTCCGAGAAGATCCGTACCTATAACTTCCCGCAGGGACGTGTGACCGAGCACCGCATCAAACTGACCTTGTATAAGATCGATTCGATCATGGACGGCGATCTGTATGAGATCATTGACAGCTTAATTGCAGCCGATCAGGCGGCGAAGCTGGCGAAGATGAATGAGGGCATCTAAAGAATTAGAGAAAACGGAAGGGGGATCCTATATGGAAAGAAGAGATAAAGTCAATTATTATTTGGATCTGGCGGAAATGGTTTCGCAGCGGAGTACCTGTCTGCGAAAGCACTACGGGGCAGTGATTGTGAATAACGATGAGGTTATCTCGACCGGCTATGTGGGCGCCCCGCGCGGACGGAAAAACTGTTCCGATATCGGTCGCTGCATCCGCGAGGAGCTTCATGTGCCGCGCGGCGAGCGGTACGAGTTGTGCCGCAGTGTCCATGCCGAGGCAAATGCCCTGATCAGTGCCTCCAGAGAGCGCATGATCGGCGCGTCGCTGTATCTGACCGGTGTCGATGCGAGAACCGGCGGGTATGTGGAAAAATCGAGCTGCTGTTCGATGTGCAAGCGCATGGTAATCAATGCCGGAATTGAACATGTCTATATCCGTGATACGAAAAATGAGTACCGAAAAGTCGATGTAGAAGATTGGATCCGCGAAGATGAATCGCTGGAAGGAAAATTTGGGTACTAAGAAGCGCACAGGAGACGGCGCTGCCCGCTGGGCACGCCGCATCTTCTGTGCTTTTTTGATCGTGATTGGATGTCTGGTTTTGGCGGATGGTGTGGGGGATGCGGTTAGAAGGGCGGAAAACAGAGATTCACAATCTGAAGGAAATGTAGAGCAGAATTTATCTGGAAAATCTGATTCAGATGCGTCAGAGCCGATATGGCAGCCAGATTTCGCAGCCTTAAAATGCCAGAATGCCGACGTCATCGCCTGGATTCGCATTCCCGGTACTCACATCGACGAACCGATTGTCCAGACAACCGACAATGAATCGTACCGCAGCATCGGGCTGGATGGAAAACCAGATCCAGCCGGGACTGTCTTTCTGGACTGCGAGAGTGCACCGGATGCATCGGATTTTCATTCGATTTTTTATGGGCATCATATGAAGGACGGAAGTCGGTTTTCCGAGCTGATCCGCCTGAAAGACGAAGATTTCTTCCAGAAGCATCGGACGGCTTATCTCTATTTCCCAGATGGGAAAAGGCGGACACTCCGTCTGATTGCAGCGCTCACTGCGGGCAGTCAGGGGGAACGGCGTAGGACGGAATTTGCGGATCGGTCGGAGATGAATTCTTATATAGAAGAAATGACGGAGGGATGCCGGTTTCGCGAACTGCCAGACGGGGAGGTTTCCCACTTGTATTCCTTTGTGACGTGCAGTTATGAATTTGCGGATGCGCGGACGATTGTGTATGCAGTGGATGAGTGATGCTCATAGATTGTACGTTACTGTTCACGTATACGTGCCCAGTAACGGAATTTGCCGTGGCTCCGCATTTAAATACGGCAAATTCCTGCTGCCACCACGTTTTCTTACGGCACTTTCGGTTCCAAAAGTGCCTACCCGTGAACAGTTACGATTGTACAATGCAAGAAAGAAGTGTAAGGCAAATAAATTTGCAAGCAGCAGGCAAATGTGGTATATTACTTATAGTGATGAGATCTGCCTTTTTTTAGAAAAGAGGCGTGAAAATAAAACATATGAGGAGAACAAGATATGAAGGGTATCGT
This sequence comes from Clostridium sp. AM43-3BH, assembly GCF_003479985.1. Classification (NCBI taxonomy): domain Bacteria; kingdom Bacillati; phylum Bacillota; class Clostridia; order Eubacteriales; family Clostridiaceae; genus Clostridium; species Clostridium sp. AM43-3BH. The sequence goes on along the minus strand of NZ_QUIH01000002.1, from coordinate 446,863 downwards.
TTTAGCAGGCGGTTCAGGCACACGCCTTTACCCGCTGACACGCGTAACTTCCAAACAGCTGCTTCCGATTTATGACAAACCGATGATTTACTATCCGATCTCCGTTCTGATGAACGCGGGAATCCGGGATATTCTGATTATTTCGACACCGGATGACACACCGCGTTTTAAGGAATTGTTGGGCGATGGACATCAGTTTGGTTTACATTTAAGCTATGCCGTGCAGCCAAGTCCGGATGGACTGGCACAGGCATTTATCATCGGCGAGGAGTTCATCGGGGATGATTCCGTAGCGATGATTCTGGGTGACAATATTTTCCAAGGTCAGGGACTTGTGAAACGCCTGCGTGCTGCCTCTGCCAAGAAAGAGGGCGCGACTGTATTCGGCTACTATGTCGATGATCCGGAGCGCTTCGGTATCGTAGAATTTGACGACCAGGGCAAGGCGATCTCCATCGAGGAGAAGCCGGAGAAACCGAAGTCCAATTACTGTGTAACGGGTCTGTATTTCTATGACAACCGGGTAGTAGAGTATGCGAAACAGTTAAAACCGTCTGCCAGAGGCGAGCTTGAGATCACCGATTTGAACCGCATCTATCTGGAAAATGGCGATCTGGATGTCATTCTTCTGGGACAGGGCTTTACCTGGCTCGATACCGGTACACATGAGTCCTTAGTTGAGGCAACCAATTTCGTTAAGACAGTAGAGACCCATCAGCACCGCAAGATCGCGTGCCTGGAGGAGATTGCGTACTTAAACGGCTGGATCAGCAAGGAAGAAGTGCTGGAGGCATACGAGGTATACAAGAAAAACCAGTATGGCAAATATCTGAAAGACGTACTGGATGGGAAATATGTTGATAAAATACATCAGAATTAAAAGGAGTTAAAACAATGAAGATTATCGTGACAGGCGGAGCCGGATTCATCGGCGGAAACTTCGTACACCATATGGTAAATAAATACCCGGAGTATCAGATCATCAATCTGGATCTTCTGACCTATGCGGGCAACTTAGAGACACTGAAACCGGTTGAAAACAAACCAAATTACAAGTTTGTACACGGCGATATCGCAGACCGCGACTTCGTGTCTAAGCTCTTCGAGGAAGAAAAGCCGGACATCGTAGTAAACTTTGCAGCAGAGAGCCACGTAGACCGTTCCATCACGGACCCGGAGGCATTTGTCCGTACCAATGTCATGGGAACGACCACCCTGCTGGATGCCTGCCGCACCTATGGAATTAAACGTTATCATCAGGTATCGACCGATGAGGTATACGGCGATCTGCCGTTAGACCGCCCGGATCTCTTCTTCACGGAGACAACCCCGCTTCATACCTCCAGCCCGTACTCTTCTTCCAAGGCGAGTGCGGATCTGTTTGTACTGGCATACCATAGAACCTACGGACTTCCGGTGACAGTATCCCGCTGCTCCAACAACTACGGTCCATATCATTTCCCGGAGAAGCTGATTCCGCTGATGATCAGCCGTGCGCTGGCAGACGAGGAACTTCCGGTATACGGCGACGGCGCGAACGTCCGCGACTGGCTGCACGTATCCGATCATTGTGAGGCGATCGATCTGATTCTCCACAAGGGACGCGTCGGTGAGATTTACAACATCGGCGGACACAATGAGAGGACCAACCTGGAGGTTGTCAAAACCATCCTGAAAGCGCTGGACAAGCCGGAAAGCCTGATCCGTTACGTCAAGGATCGTCCGGGTCATGACCGCCGTTATGCGATCGATCCAACCAAGATCGAGACAGAGCTTGGCTGGAAGCCGAAATACAATTTTGACACCGGCATTCGTCAGACGATCGACTGGTATCTGAACAATCAGGACTGGTGGAAACACATTTTAAGCGGTGAGTACAGCCAGTACTTCGAAAAAATGTATGGAGATAGATTATAATGAGAGTATTAGTGACAGGCGTTAAAGGCCAGCTTGGCTATGACGTGATGAATGAGCTGAAAAAACAGGGTCTTACTGGCATCGGTGTGGATGTCGATGAGATGGATATTACCGATGCAGAGGCATGCCGCCGCGTGATCACCGAGGCAAAGCCGGATGCAGTGATCCACTGCGCTGCATATACTGCAGTAGACGCAGCGGAACAGAACATGGAACTCTGCCGTAAAGTCAATGCAGATGGAACGAGAAATATCGCTGAGGTCTGCAAAGGTCTGGACATCAAAATGATGTACATCAGCACCGATTATGTATTCAACGGTCAGGGCACCCGCCCGTGGGAGCCGGATGACCACCGGGAACCACTCAACGCCTACGGTCAGTCGAAGTATGAAGGCGAGCTGGCAGTCGAGGAGCTGGTAAAGAAGTTTTTCATCGTTCGTATCGCGTGGGTATTTGGCGTGAACGGCAAGAACTTCATCAAGACGATGCTGCGCGTTGGCAAAGAGCGCGGGGCAGTCAGTGTTGTGGATGATCAGATCGGTTCCCCGACTTACACATACGATCTGGCGCGTCTGCTGGTTGATATGATTCAGAGTGACAAATATGGTCGTTACCATGCGACGAATGAGGGACTTTGCAGCTGGTATGAATTTGCAGTTGAGATCTTTAAGCAGGCGGGCATGGATGTCAAGGTGACGCCGGTCAGCACTGCTGAGTATACAGCTGCTTATCCGGGTCAGGCAAAACGCCCGATGAACAGCCGGATCAGCAAAGAAAAACTTTTGGACAACGGATTTGAGCGCCTTCCGTCTTGGCAGGATGCGGTAGGTCGCTATCTGAAAGAAATTCAGTAAAAGATGTGCAATCAGACATAGAAAGCAGCAGCGGCAGAAAGTGTGAAGCGCCGTTGGCTGCAGGATTTTCTTCAGGTTGGAATCAAAATCGTAGAAGGTCATGTATGTTAGTGGGGGATTTCCATAAATGTACATGACCTTTGGACTCTGTATTTGATGATGTAGGAGGAACTCTCAAAATGGGTAAATATTTTGGAACAGACGGATTCCGCGGCGAGGCAAATGTGACGCTGACCGTGGAGGACGCCTATAAAGTAGGTCGTTTCCTGGGCTGGTACTATGGACAGAAGACGAAAGCAGATCGCTGCCGGGTTGTGATCGGCAAGGATACGAGACGCAGCAGCTATATGTTTGAGTATTCACTGGTATCGGGACTGACCGCTTCCGGCGCAGATGTCTATCTGCTTCACGTGACAACTACTCCGAGTGTATCGTATGTTGTACGCACCGAGGAGTTTGACTGCGGTATCATGATCTCCGCAAGCCACAATCCATACTATGACAACGGAATCAAGGTCATTAATGGACGCGGCGAGAAACTGGAGGAGGAGACGATCGAGAAGATTGAGTCGTATCTGGATGGCGAGATGGGCGAAATTCCATTTGCCAAACGCGATGCGATCGGACGCACCGTTGACTATGCGGCGGGACGCAACCGCTATATCGGTTATCTGATTTCCCTGGCAACACGGTCTTTCAAAAATATGCGGGTAGGTCTTGACTGTGCAAACGGAAGCGCTTCCGCGATTGCGAAAAACGTATTCGACGCACTGGGCGCGGAGACACACGTCATCAACAACACGCCGGATGGTCTGAATATCAATACAAATTGCGGTTCCACCCACATCGAGGGACTGCAGAAATATGTGGTTGAAAATCATCTGGACGTTGGATTCGCTTATGATGGAGATGCGGATCGCTGCCTGGCAGTGGACAGTGAGGGCAAGCTGGTGGATGGCGACAAGATCCTCTATGTATGTGGAAAATACATGAAAGAGCAGGGCACGCTGGTCAACAATACGGTTGTCACCACGGTTATGTCGAACTTCGGTCTTTATAAGGCATTTGAGCGCGAGGGCATTTCTTATGAGAAGACGGCGGTTGGCGATAAGTATGTCTATGAAAATATGTCCCAGAACGGTCACTGTCTGGGAGGCGAGCAGTCGGGCCATATCATTTTCAGCAAGCACGCGACGACCGGAGATGGCATTTTGACATCATTAAAGCTGATGGAAGTGATTCTGGAGAAGAAAGAGACACTTGCAAAGCTGGCTGATGAGGTGCAGATTTATCCGCAGGTTCTGAAAAATGTCAGAGTCAAGGATAAAGAGGCGGCGCAGGCAGACCGCGACGTGCAGGCGGAGGTTCAGAAGGTATCGGATGCGTTGGGCGATACCGGTCGAATCTTAGTTCGTCCGAGTGGTACAGAGCCGCTGATCCGCGTGATGGTCGAGGCACCGACGGATGAAATCTGCGGAAAATATGTAGCACAGGTTGTAGAAATGATAGAAAAAAAGGGACTGGCAGAGTAAGACATGAGAGAGCAGCTGACAGAAAGTGATGTAAAGAAGATTCAGGAAGAGATCGACCATCGGAAGCTGGTGGTCCGCAAAGAGGCGATCGAGGCGGTCAAGGAGGCGCGCGCACAGGGTGACTTGAGCGAAAACTTCGAATATTATGCTGCTAAGAAGGATAAGAACCGGAATGAAAGCCGTATTCGCTATCTGGAAAATATGCTGAAGCACGCTAAGATCGTATCGGAAGAATCCCGCCCGGATGAGGTCGGAATGAATGATACGGTTACTCTGTATTTTGAGGATGACGACGAGGAAGAAGTATACCGTCTGGTAACGAGCATCCGGGGCAATTCCCTGGAAAACCGGATCAGCATCGAGTCGCCGCTCGGAAAAGCGATCGAAGGACACCATGTGGGTGACCAGGTGGAAGTGAAGGTCAACGATAAGAGCAGCTATGTGGTGGAGATCCGGAAGATCGAGAAAACGGGAGAAGAGGATTCGGATCGGATTCGTAGTTATTAGTTGCAATACAAAGGAGAGTTTTGATTACTATGAAATTTGAAGAATTATGTGATGCACGTTATTCACTTCGTAAATTTGACAGCCGCCCGGTTGAGGCGGAAAAATTACAGAAAGTGCTGGAGGCAGGACGCAAAGCCCCGACGGCACATAACTTACAGCCACAGCGCTTTTTCGTGATGCAGAGTGAGGAGGCTCTGGCGAAAGCGGATGCATGTACGGCGTGTCATTTTCATTCGCCGGTTGTGATTGTAGCAGCCTATGATCCAGAGATTTCCTGGAAACGGGAAGAGGACGGGAAAAACCATGGAGAGATCGATGTGACATTGGCGGTTTCCCAGATGATGCTGCAGGCAGCAGAACTGGGACTGGGAACAACGTATGTTGGTATGTTTAATCCAGAAAAATTGCTGGAGCAGTTCCCAGAGATGAAGGGCTTACAGCCGACGGCCTATCTGCCGCTTGGATATCCGGCAGAGACAGCTCATCCGTCCAGGCTGCATGCAGATCGCAAGCCGCTAGAAGAGTTGGCGGTATTTCTGTAAAATATAGACAATCCGTAACTATTCAGTACCTTCACAGTCACGCGCAAAAATCCATTAAAAATTGCCTGCGGCAATGGGATTTTTGCCTGCTGGCCCATGTTTTCGTACGGTCAGCGCAGTAAATGCGCAGACCTACTGAACAGTTACGACAATCCTTTATTTACCATAATCCTTAATCGATACAGTCTGTTTCCTGAGAAGTTTGGAGACAGGCTGTATTTTTGTGTAATGTCAATGATGCGCACTCGCGCGAAGCAGAAATATGTAACGATATATCTTGCAATCCATGTGCATTTAAAAGTATAATAAAAAAATATGAAGAGAAGCATGAAACGATGTAAGATGAGAAAAGGAAATTGTATGTTATTAAGAGAATATTTAAAAGAATGGACCAAAGAAGACTTATTAAACGAAGCAAGAAGCTACGAGTTAAAGAACTGTTCCCGACTTAAAAAGGATGACCTGATTGACCGAATTGTAGAATATTTAACGACGGAAGAGGCACTCCGGGGTAGACTTTCATGCCTGACGAAAGAGCAGATGGTGCTTTTTTGCAAAGCCTGTACCGAGCCACAGAAAATTTCTGCAGAAGAGATTATGGATGGAATGCAGTTATATAAATACATACTTGGAAGTTTTGAGAAAGTGAGTGACTGCTTTACTGTCTTTGAAGAGATTGCACAGGGTTTTAGCGGGATTGACGATGAGGCATTCCGGGCGGTTCAGAGCAAAAAAGGCTGGCTGATGAAGTGTATCAGCTTCTTTATCGATTATTATGAGATTGCGCCGCTGGAAATTTTGTATGAACTGTACAAATTGAAGGTGAAAGGCACGATCGAAGAAATGATCGGGATGCTGGAGGAAATGCCGGAGGACATCACAGAATCCTGCATTTTCCCGATGGAGAAACTGGGAATGCAGGACCTGCCGAAAGAGAATCCGCTTTATTCCGAGAGGGGCTTGTATGTACATCTTCCAGTTTTTGAGGGTGATGGACTCACTGCTTTGTTGAAACAGCAGCAGAATAAAAAATTCTATATTCCGTCTGCACAGCAGTTGGATGAAATCTGTCAGAAAGGGTATGAGGCAGGGGTACTGGCTTATAAGGAGCTGGAGTCCTATTTCATAAAAAAATTGGATGTGCCGTATGAGAAAGCGGCTAGATGGTGCTTTGAGACGTGGGCCAGCAGTTATGAAGGAAAATCACCGGCAGAACTGATGAATAAGATGCATGAAGAAGGGATTGTCTTCCAGAGCGAGCAGCAGATGGGCGAATTTTTAAGACTTCTCATGGATGCGTTCAACAATACGAGAACAAAAGAAAACCGCGGAAATAAACCGTGGGAATTAAGTGAGAGAGGTATGATCGGCGGCATGCCGGCGATGGTGCCGGAAATGTCCCAGCCAGCACCGGTAACCGCGAAAAAGGTGGAGAAGATTTATCCGAATGATCCGTGTCCTTGCGGATCTGGGAAGAAATATAAGAAGTGTTGTGGAAGAAATTAATACTCAGAGGTGAAATGAAAAATGCAGCAAGAGAGGAAAGAAATATCTGGCAAAGCTAATACGATCGCTGGTTTTTCCATCCCTCTGTATCTAGGCATCCTGGCGCTGGTGGTGGTCTGTATGTATATGGACTGTCTTCCGGCAGGCTTGGTCGGCGGCATGATTGCGCTGATGGTGCTGGGCGAGGGACTCAATTTTTTAGGAAATCATACACCGGTTGTGAAAACGTACCTGGGCGGCTCGGTCATCTGTATTCTGGGGGCGGCGGTCATCCAGGCACTGGGGCTGATTCCGGAGCAGACGCATGAGATCCTGGACAATTTTGTCAACAAAGAAGGATTTCTGGTCTTCTATATCTCAGCGCTGATCACAGGAAGTCTTTTCAATATCGACCGCGGGCTTCTGATCCGCGCAACGGTGAAACTGCTTCCGACAGCTGTCATATCGCTGGCAGTCGGCGTGATACTTTCAGGTCTGCTCGGTATGGTGATGGGGGAGAGTTTTCTGGAAGGCATCCTGTATATCGGTATTCCGATGACGAGCGGCGGCATGACGGCGGGAGCAGTGCCTCTGTCGGCAATGTATTCGTCGGTTCTGGGGACGGACGCCGGACAGATCCTGACGCGGATCGCACCGGCGACGGTGCTGGGAAATTGTGTGGCGATCATTTTTGGCGGTTTAGCCAATAATATCGGCGAGCGAAAGCCATCTCTGACCGGAAATGGCTGCCTTGTCAATGACGGTCACGAAGTGAAGAAACAGCCTCCGATGAAACCGACCTTCGCACTCTTATGTACGGGACTTATCATTTCGATGGCATTTTATGAACTGGGGGCGCTCTGCCATCATTTTATTTCGATTGTACCGACATATGCGTGGATGATTGTGGCAGTTGTGATTGTGAAGGGAACGGGAATCCTTTCAGATCGCCTGGAGGACGCGGCGAGAGAGTGGGGACAGTTCGCGATCCACAGCTGGACGGCGGCGGCGCTGACTGGAATCGGAGCGACGCTGATTGATTTAAAGACGATTCTGCACACCATCACTCCATTTTATCTGCTCAGTGTCGTGCTGATTGTCGGGGCGATCACACTGACCGCCGGACTGATCGGCATCAAGATGGGATTTTATCCGCTGGAATCATCGATCGCAGCGGGGATGTGTACGACGAACATGGGCGGTTCCGGAAATGTGGCGGTGCTCAGCAGTTCGAAACGGATGGAACTGCTTCCATTTGCACAGATTGTGACGCGCTCCTGCGGGGCACTGATGCTGACGATCGGGGGTGTGCTGATACAGCTGCTGGCGAGGTAGAAAAAGAACGGTGATTGACAGAGAAATGTACCTGATAGAGGGAAAATAAGTGGAAACAGAGAAATAGGGAAAAGCTGGGAGGTACGGCTTATGAACATATTCATTGCGATCATGCTGGTGTTTGCGGCAGCCGGTCTTGTGGATGAGATGCTGGGAGGAAAGCTGGGGCTGATGCCGAATTTTGAAAAGGGGCTTGCCACCATGGGCGGTCTGGCGATGTCCACGGTCGGATTTTTTGCGATCGGAGTTACATATGTGCAGACCCACGCGGAATCGATTGCAGAGGCGGCAAAGCATATGCCGTTTGATCCGGCGCTCATTCCAAGCTGCCTTCTGGCGCCGGATATGGGGGCGCTTGGCATGGCACAGAAGCTGGCGGCGACACCAGCGCTGGCGGCATTTACCGGTGCGATGGTAGCAGGCAGTCTGGGTATGACGGTCGGATACCAGCTGCCGGTTTTTCTGGCAGCCGTTCGAAAAGATGAAATAGGAGAGCTGATGCGGGGGTTCATCTTCGGACTGATTGCCATACCGTCTGGTCTGGCGGTCGGAGGTCTGATGCTGGGTCTGCCTGTCCGTCAGCTCTTTTTTAATATGATTCCGGTGCTGGTGCTGTGCGTGGTGCTGATTGCGGCATTTGTGTTGGTTCCGAAGCTGACGATGAAGATCATGATTTTCATCGGAAATGCGATCCGTATTTTTAGTTTTCTCCTGTTTGGTGTGGCGGTCTTCGGAATTTTCATGCCGAAGTATGCGGTTGTCGAGGATGCCTTGATTGAGGAAATGCTTTTTATGGTACTCCGCATGGTCATCGCAGCGTGCGGCGGTCTGGTGCTGTCGCAGGTGGCGTTAAAACGTCTCCAAAAGCCGATCCAGCGCATCGGGGCGATCCTGGGTATCAATGAGGAGGCAGTTGTCGGACTGTTCCTTTCCTTTATACAGAGCCTTGCGATGCTGCCATTGTTTTCCAAGATGGATAAGCGCGGGAAAGTATTAAATGCCGCTTTCTCTGTGGCAGGTGCCTATGTAGTAGGCGGTCAGATGACCCTTGTAGCGTCCCTGATACCGGGAAACTGGGTAACAGCCTATATGATCAGCAAGGTGCTGTCAGGCGGATTGGCAGTTGCCCTGGCGGTTATTTGTATGAGAAGGTCAAAAATGATAACAGAGTAGAGCGGAATATCTGATATTGAGATAAGGATAAAGAAATAAGAAAGCCCCGGCAGTTTCGCTGCCGGGGCTTTCCGCCCTTTTGGGGCTATATCATTTTCATAGAAGGCATTATATGTTGAACTTAAGACTTTTAGAGTTGTCAAACTGTTGCGAGCAATTAACAGCAGCCACAGCCTCCAAAGCTCTGCTCGGTTCTCTCAATGATCTCGTTCTGAAGCGGTTTATCCAGGTTGCGGAAGTAGTCACTGTATCCAGCTACGCGGACGATCAGTTCCTTGTATTCTTCCGGATTCTTCTGAGCTTCGATCAGAGTCTGGCGGTCGATAACGTTAAACTGCATATGATGTCCGTTCATAGCAAAGTAGGAACGAATCAGAGCAGCCAGGTTGTCAATACCCTTCTCGCCTGCGATAGCAGCCGGAGTAAACTTCTGGTTCAGCAGAGTACCGCCGGTCTCACAGTGGTTCATCTTGGAGCAGGATTTAACAACTGCGGTCGGTCCGTTGATATCAGCACCCTTCTCAGGAGAGATACCCTCAGACAGAGGATTATGAGCCAGACGGCCGTTCGGAGTAGCGATCATAACATCACCGAAGTATACGTGGCAGGTGGTCGGAAGCATATCTACATGATATACACCGCCTCTGGTGGTCGGTCTGCCGGTAATATAATCTTTGTACTCATTGAATACACTTACCATGATGTCATCTGCATAATCATCATCGTTGCCGTATTTCGGAGTTTTATTCTTAACCAGGTTCAGAATGTCCTCATGGCCCTTGAAATCGTCGTTCATAGCGTCGATGAGTTCTTTCATGGTAAACTTCTGATTGTCAAATACGTTGAACTTGATAGCGGAGAGTGCATCGGAAATAGTACCGATACCAACACCCTGGATGTAGCTTGTGTTGTATCTCGGGCCGCCTGCGTTGTAGTCTTTACCTTTCTTGATACAGTCATCGGTACAGATGGAAAGGAACGGAGCCGGCATCATCTGAGAGTAGATTCTCTCGATAACCAGGTTGCCGCGCATCTTAACATCGATGATGTACTCAAGCTGTGTCTTGAATGCGTTCCACAGTTCGTCATAGGATTTGAAGTCTTCTGCCTTGCCGGTGTGCGGTCCGATCTGTTTTTTGAACATTACATCGTAGCCATCATACAGAGCGAGCTGTAAGCACTTAGGGATGTTTAAGTAACCGGTCAGCCAATAAGCCTCGGTTCCCCATGCACCGGTCTCAACACATCCGGAGCATCCAGCGTTTCTTGCATCTACCAGGGATTTGCCCTGATTTACCAGCTCCTGAATCAGCTCATCGGTATTGTAGAATGCCGGCTGGCCCCAACCCTGACGAGCGATCTCGCAAGCTCTCTTTAAGAACTTATCCGGAGTAACCTTGGAAATCTGTACGTTGGAGTTTGGCTGGTTCTGTCTCATATCTTCCATACAGTCAAGGATTAAGTAAGAAACAGCGTTAACTGCGTCTGTACCATCTTCCTTCACACCGCCGGAGTTGATATTTGCGAAGTCTACGTATGTACCGGACTCTTTTAAGGTTACGCCAACCTTAACCGGAGCCGGAGAGTTGAACAGTTTAACCCAGAGACACTCAAGAAGCTCAAGAGCTCTGGTATCATCCAGAGTACCTGCAGCGGTATCTTTCTCATAGAACGGAATCAGATGCTGATCCAGACGGCCCGGTGTAAATGCATCCCACGGGTTTAACTCGGTTGTAACGCCAAGGTGTGTAAACCAGTACATCTGAAGTGCCTGCCAGTAGGTCTCCGGTTTGTGCTCCGGAACAACGGCACAGTTAGCTGCAATCTGCTCAAGCTCTGCTTTTCTGACCGGATCCTTCTCCTCAGCAGCCTTCTCAAGAGCCAGATCATGATATCTCTTACCTAAGATAATGATAGCATCGCAGCAGATATCCATAGCGCGAAGCTCCTGCTCTTTGTCATAAGCTTCCGGATCATTGAAGTAGTCAAGATCTTTGATAGCCTGCGCGATCTCTTTCTTGTAATCGCCGTAGCCCTTGATGTAGAAGTTCTTGCCGCCGGCTGTATGGCCCGGTCCACGCTGCTCCATGAACTCGGTAAACATACCAACCTCATAGCAGTCTCTCCATTCCTGGGTCATAGCTTTTAAGAGATGCTCTCTGACTGCACGGTTCTTCCAGTACGGAATGATCTCTTCTTCCTGAAGCTTTAGATCGTCTTCGGTAACAGTGAAGTTAACCAGTTTACGATCATTCATGATGTGCATATCTTCGATGGTGTGACAGCACAGCTCCGGGAAAGTCGGTGAACACTGCGGGTCTTTGCCCTTCTCACCAACTAACAGCTCATCCTCGCCTAAGTAAAGAGTTTTTCTGGAGAAGTACTCTTTCAGAACGAGAGCTCTTAAAACCGGTACAGATACGGAACCTTCGTACTCTTTGTAAACATCGGTTTCAATTTTTGCTCTTTCCAGATCCAGATGCGGCTGGGTGGAATGGCTGATTCTTCTCAGTCTTTTAATTCTCTCGGTACATCCGCGGTCGTTGTCTTTTAACAGACCTTCTGGTGTGTTGATTACGAATGAAGTATCAATTTTCTCTGCCATTTAAATCATCCTCCTATATTGACTTTGTTGAATCCCTGTTCTTCGAACATGGACTTAAAGTGTTCCATAAGCTCGGACACCGGTACGCTCATCTCATCATCATGGTACTCCATGTCGAGGCTGGCGTATTTACCCTTTCCGATGTCATGATAAGGTAAAAGGTTTACCTGACGTGCGTGAATATTATTTTCCTTCAGGAAATGGATGACACTTTCAATGTGTTCATCGGTTGCGTTGACCTGCTGGATAATCGGAAGCCGGATGTAAAGACCAGCGCCCTCATCACTTAATTTCTTTAAGTTCTCAAGAATCAGTGAATTGTCAACGCCGATATATTTCTTGTGGTCTTCCGGATCCATCACCTTGATGTCGTAGAGAAAAACATCTACGTAAGGAAGAATCCGCTTCAGATTCTTATAATCTGTGTAGCCGCTGGTGTCGATGAAAATGCTGACACCGTTCTCGTGGAGCTTGCGACAGACTTCTTCCACATAGTCCATATGCTGGGAAGCCATAACCTCGCCGCCGGAGAGTGTTACACCGCCGCCGGACTGCTCATAGAAGATTTTGTCCTTCATCGCTTCCTTGACAAGTGCATCTACCGTGTATTCCTTACCGGCCAACTCCCGGGCCTCTGTGATGCACCAGTCGGTACAGACGCCGCAGGCGGTACACTTGGAACGGTCAAATACAATCTTGCCGTCTACGATGGAATTGGCTCCCTGTTTACATTTTGCAACGCATCGGCCGCAGGTGGTACATTTGTGCTGATGAAAAATCAGTTCCTTATAATAATGCTGACTCTCCGGGTTGTGGCACCACATGCAGCGTAAGGGACATCCCTTGAAGAAGATCGTGGTGCGGACACCATCGCCGTCGTGCGTTGAAAATTTCTGGATGTTAAATATGTAAGGAGTTTCTGCCATTCTTTCCCCCTCCTTTGCAAAAAACTAGACTGTGTTCTAGTTCTGAGTCTATAATACTACAACCATCTCAAGAATACAAGAGTAAATTGAAAAAAAAGTATTAATTTAATTTTTAACAGACGAATCTGAAAAATAATCATCCGATCACGCTGAAACAAGCGGAGTGCGGAATGACTATAAAAGAAAATTAATATAACATATAAGATACCATAGAAAAATGGGGCTTACAATCGGCAAAAATGAGGATATTATGCGTGAAAAGAAAGTGAAAATTGTAGAAAAGATAAAATGGTTTGAATATTCATAATATATAAAACAAAAACAAAAAATTAAGCACAGTTAAAAGAGCATCGCACAAATATGAAAAGGGAAAATCAAGATAGAAGTGAAAAAAGACTAAAAATCCAGAATAACAGTAGAAAAGAGCAGTAGAAAACAAAAAACAAAATAAATAAGAAGCTTGAAAAAATGAAAAAATTTCGCTCATGTGAAAGTTGCCCGGTTGACAAGAGGAATTTTGCCATGGTATAGTAAAAATGTATAAGGATGTTTCGGGAAGTATTAGAAGAACCCGGACAGCAGAAGCCAGGAAAACTATATTTCGAGCTGAAAAACCTAACACAGTATATTGTCAGGGTTTACAGCCAATGGGTATCAGGGGAAACTCGGATGCCTCCCGCATTTGGAAAGAAATGCATTGGAAAGAGAAGTAGGACCTGCTGCTTATTTAGGAAGAAAGGCAGCTGGTAAAAGGCGGCGCATCCTCTGCCAGAGTCTCGTTCCGATGAAATGTTTTTCAGCGTATTCTTAAACAAAAGAAGGGAGAAGAACAATTTCATGAAGAAGACAAACAGAATCATTGCATTGGCAATGGCGGCCATGACAGCATTGTCTATGACAGCCTGCTCCGGAAGCGCAAAAGAGACAACGGAGGCGGAAAGCGCCGCAGAGACAACCGCAGAGGCTGCTGAGGAAAGCAGTGCAGAGGAGACCAAGGAAGCATCCGGAGAGACGCTTCTGATGGCAACGACGACCAGTACCGATAATACAGGTCTTCTGGATTACTTAAAGCCAATCTTTTTAGAGGATACAGGTATTGACTTACAGTGGACGGCAGTAGGAACCGGTGATGCGATTCAGAAAGCAAAAGATGGTGAAGTCGATGTGATACTGGTTCATTCTAAAGCAAAAGAAGAAGAATTCGTGGAGAGCGGCTACGGTGTAGAGCGCTTCCAGGTTATGTATAATGATTTCGTGATCGTAGGACCGAAGGATGGTCCGATTGCAAAGACGGATGATATCAACGCTGCATTTAAACAGATCATGGACGAGCAGCTGACATTTGTGTCCCGTGGAGACAACTCTGGTACCCATAACAAGGAGACCGGAATCTGGGAGAAGCTGGGAATTACAGATTATGAGAGCAATCCAAACTATGTATCGGCAGGCGCTGGAATGGCTGATACACTGGCGATGGCAGATGAAAAAGGTGGCTACTGCCTGTCTGACCGCGGTACCTGGCTTGCCAAGAAGGCAGATTTCCCGGATATGGATATTGTATGTGAAGGCAGCAAGGAACTTTTAAACCAGTACGGCGTTATCGCAGTAAATCCGGAGAAATATCCGGATGTCAACAACGAGGCGGCGAATACGTTTATCAAGTGGATCTGTTCTCCGGAAATCCAGACGCTGATCGGTGAATACGGCGTAAAGGAGTACGGCGAGCCGTTATTCTTCCCGAATGCAGAGCAGAAATAGAATACTGCCGGATGATATGCGGCAGTGCTGGGATTAGCGTATTTAAACGAATAAAGCAGGCAGTTGAACCTTGCAGAATTTATAATGTATAAACAGGAAACCGGAGAAGGGAGGATGCACTTTTTCCGGTTTTCTGTCATTAAGAATTGAGAAAATGAGAACGCCTGCAGAACATAAGGTGTTTCAGTGGATATGCTGGGAGAAAAAATATGGGAAACCTGTTTTCAAAATTTTTTGGTACGGTCGGAGTGATAGATTCTATCCGGGTAACGCTGGTGATGTCTTTCTGGTCAACCTTGATTGCGTCCATGCTTGGAATTTTTCTGGGACTTGTGCTGGAGCAGACGAAATTTCCAGGAAAAAAGCTGGTAGTCCGCGTGAACCGGACCTTGATGGGAGCACCTCCGGTTGTCATCGGACTGCTCACATATATGCTTTTGAGAAAAAAAGGTCCGTTTGGGGCGCTTCGATGGGTATTTACGATCAAAGGAATGGTGGCAGCCCAGGTTCTGATCATCACTCCGATCGTCTGTGGAATGGTATATTCATATGCGGTCCGCACGGCGCCTTCGATCCGGGCGTTTGCCAGGACGATGGGAGCTGACCGGCATCAGACCGCGCGGCTTCTGCTGCGTGAAATGAAAAATGAAATTTATTTTGCGGTTGTGTCTGGATATGGGCGTTCCATCAGTGAGGTCGGGGCGGTCTTTCTGGTAGGTGGAAATATAAAAAACAGCACCCGGACAATGACGACTGCGATTTCAACCCTGAAAGGTGCAGGCGATTATTATGAAGGGGTATTTTTGGGAGTGATCCTGATGCTTCTGGCATTTGCGGTACAGACATTGGCAGAACATTTCAGACAGGAGGAGACACCGGATGAAAATCTCTAAGCTGCAAAAGAAGATGGGTCAGTTTACGCTTCAAATCGAGGAACTGTATCTGGAGAGCGGGAAGGTTCATGGTCTGATAGGAACCAATGGCTGCGGAAAAACAACACTTTCCAAGCTGATACAGGGGATATTGGTTCCAGATGGCGGGAGGATTGATTACGAGGGACTGACACCCCGGGATATCACGATGACAACACAGAGACCGTATCTTTTGCATGATACGGTGTATCAGAACCTGATCTATCCGCTGAAAATACGGGGAATCCGCCCAGATGAGGCGAAGATGGATGCCTGGCTGGAACGATGCGGGCTTCTGCAGAAAAAAAATCAGTATGCCCGTTCCCTGAGCAGCGGGGAACAGCAGAAATTATCATTTATCAGGGCGCTGGTATTTGACCCTGCGTTTGTGATTGTTGATGAAACGCTTTCCAATCTGGATCCTGACAGTACAGAATTGTTTGAACAGCTGATGCGGGAGCAGCAGACGAAAAATAAGATGACATGGCTGCTAATCAGCCATCAGCTGGTGCATGTCCGCAAGATTTGTGACCAGGTACATTTTATGGAGCAGGGGAATGTTCTGGTGTCTGGAACACCGGAAGAAATCCTTCTTCACCCGTCTCACCCGTCCATCCGCCGATATCTGGCTGATACAGAGGTTTCATATCGTGAAAATGAAAAAAATTCAGAAATATGAATAAAAATGCGAGGCGATTGCGCTAAATATGAAAAAAATGGAAAGAGTTTTGCTTGGGATGATTGACACAGTTTGTGAAAATGTGGTATAATTTCTGGTAGAAAATCATGAGAAAGAGAATTGTCGCACGAGAGCGGCAGTTATACAGAGTTGATTTCGAGCTTTTCTGCCTAAGCTGTGAACCGATTGACAGGATGGAAGAAAAGCCAATGGGTATCCGGGGAAACGCGGGTGCCTCCCCGCATCAGACGATGCATTGGAAAGGAATAGCTCTCGGATGACCGGGATGAAGCCCCGGAAGTTCTGGAAAAGAGCAGTAAATTCCGCCAGCCCAAGCAAAGCCTGATGTAGATAAGTGCATATCAGCAGAAAGCCATAAGAGGCAGACTGCATTATCAGGAACGGATACAGAGAGCGGAATGTTTTCTGTATTCGTTTTTCTGTTTCATTCGGAGAGGCGGTCCATGAATCAAAAGCACTTCGCATGGATGCATACCTTCGCGAAGAAGAATCATGCCGCAAGGGAGGAACTATGAAGTTATTGAAAGTTGATACGCTGGCGCAGGCGCGGGAACGTCTGCTTGAAGCGGCAAAAGAGTGCCTGCCAGAGACGGAGCGGGTTGCGCTTGCAGATGCATCTGGCTGCATTTTAGCAGAAGATATTGTCTCTGAGGAAATGATTCCTGCATTCCGCCGTTCCAGTGTAGATGGGTATGCAGTCTGTTCAAAGGACACGGCGGGCGCAACAGAAAGTATCCCGGTTTTTCTGAAGGTGCTGGAAGAAGTAGAGATAGGACATCCGGCGGTATCAAAGATTGAACCGGGTACCTGTGCCTATGTGCCGACCGGCGGCATGGTTCCGGAAGGGGCAGATGCCATGGTGATGGTAGAATACAGTGAACGGTTCGGAACAGATGAGGTTGCCCTGTATGAAAATGTTCCGTATGGAAAATGCATCGTGCTTCCGGGAGAAGATGTAAAAACCGGGGATATAGTCCTTAAAGCGGGAACCCGGATTGGCCCGGCGCAGGCGGGAACGTTGGCAGCGCTTGGCGTGGTGCAGGTGCCGGTTTT
Source organism: Clostridium sp. AM43-3BH (assembly GCF_003479985.1). Classification (NCBI taxonomy): domain Bacteria; kingdom Bacillati; phylum Bacillota; class Clostridia; order Eubacteriales; family Clostridiaceae; genus Clostridium; species Clostridium sp. AM43-3BH. The sequence goes on along the minus strand of NZ_QUIH01000002.1, from coordinate 429,565 downwards.
TAAACCGTGGAAGGTGGCAGTTCTATCGACGGGCGACGAACTGGTCAGGATCGATCAGGTTCCTGGACCGGGGCAGGTGCGGGATATTAATACATGGGCGCTGTCATGTTATGTGAAGAAGACAGGTCTGGAGCTTGTTTCGGCAGAGGCAGTGAAGGATGAAGAAGTACTTTTAGAGGAGAAAATCAGGGAGGCGGTCAAAGCCTGTGATTTGATTCTGATCTCCGGAGGAAGTTCCCAGGGAAAGAAAGATATGACTATGGAGATATTAAACCGCATCTCCAAGGAGGGAGTATTTACCCATGGGCTGGCACTGAAACCGGGAAAACCGACGATTCTGGGATATGATAAAGAGAAACATACGCTGTTAGGAGGACTTCCTGGGCATCCGGCAGCAGCGCTTGCCGTTTTCCATTTATTATTTGTGTGGCTCTGGAAGCAGGTAACCGGTCAGCCGGATCAACCTCCGTTAGAAGCCTTTATGACAACGAACCTGGCGGGTGCACCCGGAAAAACAACCTGCCTGCTGGTAAAGCTTCAGATGGCTCCCCAGGGGCTGGAGGCAGAACCGGTATTTGGAAAATCAGGCTTGATTTCGACGATGGCAGAGGCAGACGGCTACGTTCTGATTGATATGAATCAGGAGGGTCTGAAGAAGGGTGAGCAGGTGAAAGTATACCGTTTTTAAAATGAATTGTTTCCAGAAGAGCGGCGGAGAATAAAGGATCGGCAGAGCCTGGTGGAAACAGAATAGAGGCAGAGATGGGAAAGAGAAATTTATATCTGAATAATACACCGGTGGAGGAGGCAAAAGCCCTTTACCAGAAAGCACTGGGGGAATTATTAAGACCCAAGGCAGAATGGATTCCCGTGACGGAAAGTCTGCACCGGATTACAAAAGAGGCAGTCTATGCGAAATATTGTTCTCCGCTTTACAATGCGGCAGCGATGGATGGAATCGCGGTTGAGGCAGAGAAAACAAAAGGAGCATCGGAGCGGAAACCACTTACCCTATATCCAGGTACAGATTTTACAGTGGTGGATACGGGTGATCCGATTCACGCACCATGCGATGCAGTTATCATGGCGGAGGATCTGCTGGAGCAGGAAGATGGATCGGTGCAGATTACGGATGCAGCAGCATCATGGCAGCATGTGCGCCCGATCGGAGAAGATATCGTAGCGGGTGAGATGCTGATGCCCGGTTATCATGAGATACGCCCGATTGATATAGGTGTTCTCCTGTCTGGCGGAATTACAGAGATTGAGGTGTTGAAAAAGCCGTCGGTAGCGATTTTTCCGACGGGAACCGAAATCATAGAGCCGGGACAGGAACCCAGGGATGGGGACATCATCGAATCGAATTCGAGAGTGTTTGAGGCACTGGTAACGGAACATGGCGGTGCGCCCCATCGTTTTCCGCCGATTGCGGATGAGTATGAAACATTGAAAGAAAAGGTGGCAGAGGCAGTTGAAAAATATGACATGGTGATTGTCAATGCCGGCTCCAGTGCAGGAACCGAAGATTTTACGGTTCATGTACTTCGGGAATTGGGGGAGGTTCTGGTACACGGGGTGGCAATCAAGCCGGGAAAACCGGTAATATTGGCGATTGTCAATGGAAAACCGGTGATCGGACTTCCGGGATATCCGGTATCCGCCTATATCAACTTTGAAAATTTTGTAATTCCTGTGCTGCAGAAACTGGCAGGACGTACAGAAACAGGCGGCACGACGGTGCGGGCTGTCATATCCAAACGCCTTGTATCATCCCTGAAACATAAAGAGTATGTGCGGGTGAAGGTAGGAGAAGTGGGTGACAAGCTCGTCGCTTCTCCATTGGCGCGCGGGGCGGGAGCAGCAATGAGCCTGGTGCGGGCAGACGGATTCTGTGTGATTCCTCAGAACAGCGAGGGGGTCGAGGCGGGAGATACCGTTGACGTAGAGCTATACCGTTCCCTGGAGGAAATTGGAAGTACGGCAGTGGCAATCGGAAGCCATGATCTGATTCTGGATGTGATGGCAGATTTGCTGCCGTGTATGTACCCGGGTAATTACCTTTCCAGTACGCATGTAGGCAGTATGGGCGGTTTAATGGCATTAAAGCGGGGAGAGGCGCATCTGGCTCCGACCCACCTGCTGGATGAAGAGACAGGAGAATATAATATTGCGATCCTGAAAAAACTGTTTGCGGGTGAAAAAATGGCACTTGTCAAAGGTGTTGAGCGAATTCAGGGAATTATCGTAAAAAAAGGAAATCCGCTTGGAATCCATGAAATTGAAGATCTACGTGGTTTGAATTATGTCAACCGACAGAGAGGAGCGGGGACAAGAGTCCTTTTTGATTATAAGCTGAAGGAAGCCGGTATTTCACCGGAAGAGATTCACGGATATGACAGAGAGGCGGCAACGCATATGGCAGTGGCGGCTGCCGTGTCCGGCGGCGATGCAGACGCGGGCATGGGAATCCAGTCGGCAGCCAGGGCAATGGGACTTGATTTTATTGAGATTGGACGGGAAGAGTATGACTTTGCGATTCCAGTCAGATTTCTGGATTTTCCACCGGTACAGCATTTCCTGGCGGTTTTGAAAAGCCGGGAGTTTGCAGAGAGAGTGGAGAAGCTCGGTGGTTATGGGCTGGCAAGAACCGGAGAAATTTTATATTTATAAAAGAGGGGATTAGATGGGAGCAGTTGTGCGTGAATTATATCTGTTCCGGCAGAGGGGACAGCCGGGAGAAGCCGTGGAGAGCGCCTGGTTCCGAAGGGGGATCGGAATGGAGGGTGACCGGCATGCAGCGGGAGGTGAAAGGCAGACTTCGCTGTTGGCGGGAGAAACCCGGGACTGGATGGAGAAGCAGACAGAACCGGGACTCTGCTTCCGCCGCTACAAGGCAAACCTGATAACGGAGGGAATAGATACCACCCAGTTAAATACGGGGGATCTTCTGGCGGTGGGAGGGGCGGTGTTCCGCGTCTCCGGGTATGGAAAAAAGTGTTTTCCAGAGTGTATTTACCATGAAAAAGGAGTTTTTTGCCGCCTTTCGGCAGGAGCCATATTTTTGGAAGTGATTCGGGACGGATATGTATCTGTTTCGGATGAAATAATGAAATTAGGCAAAAAGGAGGAACTGTGATGAGACGATTAGAGAAAGATGAATCACTCTGCATTGGCTGCCACCAGTGCGAAGAAGCCTGTTCGAAGGCATTTTACAAGGTTTCGGATCCAATGAAATCCTGCATCCGCATTACCGACAAGGAGGATGGAAGCCATCATATTGCTGTGTGCACACAGTGTGGAAAATGTTCTGAAGTGTGCAATACAGGTGTGATTACGGAGGATGCGAGAGGCGTTTACCGGCTGAATAAGAAAGAATGTGCCGGCTGTCTGATGTGCGTTGGATTCTGTCCGGAGAATGTTATGGTACAGTGTGATGATTATCTGGAGCCGTCCAAATGTACGGCGTGCGGATTGTGCGTAAAAGCATGTCCGACCGGAGCGATCCGTCTGGTAGAAGAGTAAAAGGAGGAGAAAGGCATGATTAAAATGTGTGATCTTCCGCGTTATGCGGACGCAGATATGGAAGAAATCAAAAAAATGAAAGAGGCCCACACGGTTCTCAATCAGGTTACATATGAGCCAAAGCCGCTGTATCATGGATATACGGATAAGCGTCTTCGAATCAATGTGACAGATAACACCATCGATATGATCGACATTCCTCAGGAGGTCAAAGAAAAATTTACCGGCGGAAAAGGTTATTGCCTGCGTTATCTGTGGGATGCAACGAATCCGGATACAAAGTGGAATTCTCCGGAAAATGCCATCACCATGTCGGCAGGACCGATTGCCGGAATTACGCAGTACGGCGGTACCGGAAAATGCCTGGTATGCAGCATTTCACCGATGACAGATATCCCGATTGATTCAAACGTCGGCGGATATTTTGGCCCATTCTTAAAATTCTCCGGATTTGATGTGATCGAGCTGACTGGAAAAGCGGAGGAAGACGTGATTATTGTCATTGATGGCAATAAGGGAACCGTTTCAATTGAAAAAGCACCGTTAGAGCATAAAGATGCACATGTACTGGGCGAAGAGCTGACAACCATGTATGCGGAGGATGACAATGATCGCAAAAACGTGGCGGTCGTATGCTCCGGTTCGGCGGCGGATCATTGCAACCTCTCTATGTTGAATTTTACATTCTATGATCCGAAAAGAAATGTAGTCCGCTTAAAACAGGCTGGACGTGGTGGTATCGGACGTGTCTTTGCGGACAAGCACATTAAAGCGCTGGTATGCCATTTTAAAGGCGTAAAAGCAAATCTGAACCATGTATATGATATCAGTATCCTGAACCGGGATGGCCTGAAATTCCATCGTGAGGTGGCGACACAGGATGACAAACAGAATTCAATGCGTAAATCCGGAACAGCATACTCCCTGCGTATCATGAGCGATTATGATATTCTGCCGACGCGCAATTATAAATATGGCGGAACGGATAAGATCGATGAGATGGCACCGGAGGTATGGAGAAATAAATGGCTGACCCAGGGCGGAGCGGACGGATGTTGGTATGGATGTTCGATGGCGTGTGCTAAAACAGCCGATCAGTTTGAATTAAAGACAGGTCCGTATAAGGGACATAAAGTATGTGTGGATGGTCCGGAGTATGAGACAGCAGCCGGTGTTGGTCCGAACTGCGGTGTAACCGATCCGCAGGTAATCCTGGAAGTGAATTTCTACTGTGATACATATGGCATTGATACGATTTCCTTTGGCACCATGACTGCCTTCCTGATGGAATGCTATGAAAATGGTATCCTGAATAAGGAGAGAACCGGCGGTCTGGAGCTTGTATGGGGCAATGCAGAGGCGGAGCTGGAGCTGCTGCACCAGATGGCGCGAAACGAAGGCTTTGGCAAGATTGCGGCACTTGGAAGCCACAAGCAGAAAGAGTATTTTGCAGCGCAGGGCTGGGGCGATATGGATTTCATGAATGATATCGCGATGGAACAGAAGGGACTTGAATATTCAGAGTATGCTTCCAAAGAATCCCTGGCGCAGCAGGGCGGCTATGGTCTGACCAATAAGGGACCGCAGCATGATGAGGCATGGCTGATTTTCATGGATCAGGTAAATAACCAGATTCCTACCTTTGAGGATAAGGCGGAGGCGCTGTATTACTATCCGATGTTTAGAACCTGGTTTGGTCTTCTGGGACTTTGCAAGCTGCCGTGGAATGATATTGTACCGGCTGACAACAGCCTGACCGATGAACCGGCGAAGGTACCGGAGCACGTAGATAACTATCTGGATCTTTATTATGGTGTTACTGGGGTCAAGATTGATAGGGATGAGATGATTAAAATGTCCGAGCGTATCTACAATTTCCAGCGTGTTTTCAACATTCGTCTGGGCAAGGGACTGCGTGCGAACGATGCGATTCCATACCGCTCCCAGGGACCGGTTACGGAAGAAGAATATCTGTCCCGTCAGGAGCGCTACGATGGTCAGCTGGTAGAGCTGGTTGGTTTTACAAAAGAAGAAGTCGAAAAAATGTCCTTAAAGGAAAAGATGGCTGCGACCAGAAAGCACAGAGAAGGGGAATATGAGAAGCTGATTGATGCGGTATATCCGAAGCGCGGCTGGAATTTAAACGGTGTTCCGACAATTGCACATCTGAAAGAGCTTGGCATGGATCTTCCGGAGCTTTTGGAAGTAGTTGAGCCGCTTCAGTAAGACTATTCATTAATACGTTGCAGAAGGGAAGTGGATATAATGGTACTGAATAACCGTCCATATCCGGACTGGCATGAAGGACTGACAATCAGGGGTGTGATGGAACACATGAAATTTACCTGGCCCAAGCTGGTCGTGAAGGTAAATGGGCAGCTGGTCTGGCCAGAAGACTATGATAAAGTAACACTTGAAGAAGCAGATGATTTGAAGATTTATCATTTACTGGGGGGCGGTTGATTCAGAAAGGAGACGCTGGTTTGGAGATAGACAAAGAACGCTATAAAAGAAATATTCTCCTGCCGGAGGTAGGAGAAGAAGGACAGAAAAAGCTGGCGGAAAGCCGGGTGCTGGTAGTCGGGGCGGGGGGACTTGGATCTCCCGTCAGCCTCTATCTGGCAGCAGCAGGAGTCGGTACGATCGGGATTGCTGATTTTGACCGGGTGGATGTCAGCAATCTGCAGCGGCAAATCCTTTACCGGGAACAGGACATTGGAAAGGCAAAAGCAGAACTGGCGGCGGAGCAGCTTCAGAGCCGGAATCATTCGGTGCAGGTAGAATTATACCCAGAGGGGATTACAGATGAAAATGCAGAAGAAATTCTTGCAAAGTTTGATGTGATTGTGGATGCTTCGGATAATTTTCCAACCCGCTATCTGCTGAGTGACACATGTATGAAGCTGGGAAAGCCGGATGTATATGGAGCTATCTGTGAATTTGCGGGACAGGTTACCGTGTTCGCATCGGACGGACCATGTCTGCGCTGTCTCTGTCCGGAGGCAGAGGACCCATCCGGAAACCCGAATTCGGCTGCTTATGGTGTGCTTGGCGTGATTCCCGGCATGATCGGGTGTATGCAGGCGGCAGAAGTATTGAAGCTTCTTTTGGGCAAGGGAGAGCCGCTGATTGGAAAAATGCTGTTCATTGATGCCAAAACGTGGTCCACGGATCTGATAGAAGTTCCGGTGCATCCCCAGTGCAGCTGCCATGCACATACCAAAGTTCACCGGATGTGAAAACGGTATTAAAAATAGACATATGGAACAATCTCTTTACTTCACAGGAAAAGAATGATAAAATAAATTAAATTGTCGAAAGCAGATGAGGAAGATTATCCACTCTGCTTTCGGCTGGATTCAGGTAAACAAAAAGGTAAATTAGATGACTAGGAATGTTTCCCTGAAATTACGATTATTGAGAAGTTAAGAGGTAAAAGGCAAATGGCGAAGGGTAATAACACAAAAGCAAAAATTGCCCGTGTTGCATGGAAATTGTTTCATGAGAAGGGATATGAGGAGACGACGATCGATGAGATTATCCTGCAGTCTGGAACATCAAAGGGAAGCTTCTATCATTATTATAGCGGAAAGGATGAGCTTCTGGCATCTCTTCCAGAGATCTTTGATGCAAAGTATGAAGAGGTAATGCAGGCGCTGGATCCGGAGATGGACAGCTTTGACAAGCTTATGACGCTCTGCTTCAGTGTACATGATCTGATAGAGTCGGATATCCCGGTAGGGCTTCTGGCGTCACTCTATTCCTCACAGGTGGTGACAAAGGGGGATAAGCATCTTTTAAACCAGAACCGTTTTTACTATAAGATGGTAAATCAGCTGGTCGATGAGGGGCAGCGCCGGGGGCAGATTACCCGCAGTATGCCATATTACGAGATTGCACATATGTATGCACTCTGCGAGAGGGCAATCATCTATGATTACTGCATTTCAGACGGTGGCTATGCGCTTGGAGAGTATACAAGAAAGACAATGCCTCTGCTGTTCGGCGGAGTGCGTGTAAAGCAGGAAGTCAAATAAAAAAGCAGACGGAAAATGCTTCTTAGGGGTATTTTCTGTCTGCTTTTGTGCGTGATAGCCGCGTACAGATCAGGATAGCATTGAGTACCTTTAAAATAAAGGAACCTGGGACGGGAAAATGCAGCTTAAGAAAGGAAAAATGCCAGATGGAACGAGAAAATCAGGAGTACATAAGCATTGTGAATGCAACGGAAAACAATTTGAAACATGTGTCGTTGAAAATTCCGAAAAAGAAAATCACGGTTTTTACCGGTGTGTCCGGTTCGGGTAAATCATCGCTCTGCCTTGATACGATTGCGGCAGAGTCGCGGCGGGAGCTGAATGTGACATTTCCAAGTTTTGTCCAGCAGTTTCTGCCGAAATATGGTCGTCCGGAGGTTGAGCGCATGGAGAATCTTCCGGTCACGATCGTGATCGATCAGAAAAAGCCGGTGGCAAACTCCCGCTCAACGGTGGGCACATACACCGATATCTATGCGCTGCTGCGCCTGCTCTTCTCACGTGTGGGCAAACCGTTTGTCGGCTATTCGGACAGCTTTTCCTTCAACCATCCGAGCGGCAAGTGTGAGCGCTGTGAGGGCTTGGGCGTTGTGACGGAGCTGGACATCCACAAGCTGGTGGATTTTGATAAATGCCTAAACGATGAGGGCGTTATCCAGTGGCCGGCGTTCACGACCGGCGCATGGCGGTGGAAGCGGTACGCGTACAGCGGTCTGTTTGATTTGGACAAGAAGATCAAGGATTATTCGAAGGAGGAGATGGATTTATTTCTCTATTCGCCGCAGATCCGCCTGAAAAATCCGCCGGCAAACTGGCCGAAATCCGCGAAGTACGAGGGCATTTATCCGCGTATGTACCGCAGTATCATTACATCTAAGGAAGGACAGCTTCACAAGAAAGAGCTGGATCGCATTGTCAGCACCTTTACGTGTCCGGAGTGCCACGGGGCGAGACTGAATGCGAAGATCCGGAGCTGCCTGATTAACGGAAAAAATATCTGCGAGGTTTCGGATATGCCGATCCCGGAGGCGGCAGAGTTTATCCGCCAGATCGACGATCCGCTGGCGCGCGATATCAAGACCGAGATCCTGAAGCGGATGAATGCGCTGATTGAGATCGGACTCAGCTATCTTTCTTTAAGCCGTGGAACAGACACTCTCTCCGGCGGCGAGGCGCAGCGTATCAAGATCGCGCGTTACATCAATTCGCCGCTTACCGATATGATGTATGTGCTTGATGAGCCAAGCGTCGGACTGCATTCGCGCGATATCCAGAATCTCAAAAATTCGCTGATCAAGCTGAAAGAGCACGGAAATACCGTGATGATTGTGGAACACCACCGGGAAGTCATCGCTCTGGCGGATCACATTGTGGATATGGGACCGGAAGCGGGCATAAACGGTGGACAGATCATGTATCAGGGAAGCTACGAGAACCTTTTGAAAGCGGACACTGTGACCGGGCGGATGCTGCGGACGAAAACGCCGATGAAGATGGAGTACCGCAAGCCGAACGGATGGTATCAGGTTGAGCACGCGAAGCTTCATAACTTAAAAGATCTGAGCGTAAAACTGCCGCTTGGCGTGATGACGGTCATCGCTGGTGTGGCTGGTTCGGGAAAAAGCTCCCTGATGGAATATTTTACGAGCCAGTATCCAGGCGAGGTGATCTCGATCCGGCAGAAGGATATCGGTATCAATCTGCGTTCGACCCCGGCGACGTATCTGGATATCGCGGATGCGATCCGGGCGCTTTTTGCGAAAGCGAACCATGTCGCACAGGCATATTTCAGTTTCAATTCCAAGGGCGCCTGCCCGGCGTGCCAGGGAAAAGGTGTAATTATATCGGATATGGCATATATGGATTCGATTGAGACGGTTTGCGAAGTCTGCCACGGAACGCGGTATTCGGAGGAAGTGCTGCACTATCAGTACAAGGGAAAAAATATTGCGGAAGTCATGGATATGACCGTCCGTCAGGCGATCCAGTTCTTTGAAGATGCGGATTTTGTGAAGAAACTCGATACGCTGGTACAGGTCGGACTCGGTTACCTGCACCTGAATCAGTCGATGACGACGCTTTCCGGCGGCGAGCTGCAGCGTGTGAAGCTGGCGAGCAAGCTGGATGAGCGGGGACAGATATTCATTCTGGATGAGCCGACCGACGGGCTGCATCTCGACGATATCCGCCGTCTGATGAAGCTTTTCAACCGGATGACCGATCAGGGCAATACATTGTTTATCATCGAGCACAGCCTGGATATGATGAAGGACGCCGACTATATCGTGGAGCTTGGACCGGGCGGCGGACTCGCAGGCGGCAGTCTGCTCTTTGCCGGGACACCGAAGGAGATGCTGGAAGCGGAGCGGAGTGTGACGCGGGAGTATCTGCGGGAGAGCTTATAGATAAAGAAAAATATCCCGAATGCATCGGAAAGTGCATTCGGGATATTTTTAACAACACTCAATCAATTCGTTCAAATACCATGGTAGCTTGAAAGATATTTCTTCGCATCTTTAAAAAACGCCGCCACGATCAGGAGAATGATAAACGCGATCGGAAATGCTGCAATGATGGACACGGTCTGCAGGTTTGCCATTGAATTATCACTGAAAATGAGGACCATCGGCAGCAGAATCAGGCTCAGGGACCAGAAGGTTTTGATCGCCATGTGCGGTTCGTCCTCGCTTGTCAGGTTCTTGTAGGAGTAGGCGGAGGCAACCAGTACGATCGCGTCAAAGCTGGTGGCATAGAAGGCGATCATCGCCGCCGCGAGCAGAACGAGGACCATCGGGGCGAGCGGAAGCGTGCGGATGATGGCAGTGATTGTGGAATAGAGGTCGCCACTGGCGGCATAAAGCCCCATGACATCCAGTTTTCCGAACACCTGGAGTCCCAGGCTGTAGTTTCCGAGGATAATAAAGCTCACAAACGTGCCGCCAAGCCCGAACACGTAGCCGCCGAGGATCGTCTGCCGGATCGTACGCCCACGAGAGATGGTTCCGATGAAGAACGGGGCAGCGACGCACCAGACCATCCAGTATGCCCAGTAGAACATTGTCCATGTCTGCGGAAATGAGGTGGTGCGCTGTGGGTCGGTGTAGGTGGAGAGTCCGATAAAGTTCTGTACCAGATTTCCGATGGAGGAAAAGCCGGTTTCGATGATATAGCGTGCTTCACCGCCAAACAGCAGCACATATGCCAGAAGAGCGAAGAAGAGGTAGACGCAGGACGCCGCGAGCTTCTGGATGCCCTTCATGCCGCGCACGACGGAAACGGTATATACCAGGCAGGTGACTGCCAGAATCGCGATGGTGATGAGGCGGGTGTCGCCGAATCCGAAGAGTTCGGAGACGATCTGGCTCATCAGAGGGGTCGCCAGCGTAAAAGTCGTGGTTGTGCCGGCCAGCAGTGCGAAGACCGCCATCAGATCAATCAGAGTTCCGGCAAGCCCGTCTGTGTGTTTTCCGAGGATCGGGCGGCAGGCTTCGGAGTATTTCTGTTTATGGCAGCCGCGCACATGAAGCATGAAGCCAAAGGCAGCGGCGAGCACGACATAGAAGCCCCACGGGATCGGACCCCAGTGAAAGAGCGGGTATGTGCTCGCCCAGTCCTGAATACTGCCCATTTCTGCCAGATGCGGGTCATTGGCGTAGAGAACCCACTCACACAGGGAGTAAAAGAGAATGTCCGCCGCAAGTCCGGAGGTAAACATCATCGAACCCCAGGCAAAATTGGAATAGAGCGGCTTCTCATCCGGTTTTCCGAGCCGGATGGTTCCGTAGCGGGAAAAGGCGATGTAGATTGACAGAAGAAAAATGCCGAGTCCGATGGCAAGGTAGCCGACACCGAAGTTTTCCCCGAGAAAGCTCCGGAGATTTTCCAACACTGCCTTGGATGCATCTGGCGCAGCCAGAAAGCAGAGACAGAGTATTATAATAAGAAGAAATGGGACGACCATCGTGGTCCAGTCCAGGCGTTTTGGCTCTGGCGCTGTTTGGAATTGTGGATTTTGCATGGGAAACCTCCTTTTAAATCATTTGTAAAAATGAGGATTTTTGCAAATGGTTCATGTTCATTTTTTGATAAATAAATTAAATATTGAACACATTATAGCATTGGGTGGAAAAAAAATCAATGAAAAATTTGGGAAAAAATAGAGAAACAAGGAAATAGATGTTACCGGTTCACGGGTAGGCACTTTTGGAACCGAAAGTGCCGTAAGAAAACGTGGTGGCAGCAGGAATTTGCCGTATTGAAATGTGAAGCCACGGCAAATTCCGTTACTGGGCACGTATGCGTGAACAGTAACGAATCGATAGAAAAATGTATGGGAGGCGGCAATGGAAAAATCCTGCCGCCTCCCTACTGCTCAATCTGCACATCAAACCCCAGTCCGCGCAGCATATTCGCATAATTCTCCATATCCTGGCCGGAGAAGGTCTGCTCGCGGGCAAGCGTCGGAGATTGCATGTATTTTTCATATTTAATGATCCCCAGATTTGAATAGGAGAGCAGAATTACATGTCTGATGTGGTGCTCAGACAAAAGGTGGGCATACCTGCGGGCATCGATGAGCGTGTCGTTGATGCCGGGGGTAATGGTAATGCGGACCGCCACTTTTTTTCCGATAGAGACGGCAAAGTCCAGATTTTCCAGAATCGAATGATTTGAGACGCCGGTGAACTGGACATATTTCTTTTCAGAATAATGTTTTAAATCGATGATAATCATGTCTGCGTTGGCGATGAAGCGGGAAAAGGCCAGCGGTTTGGCGAAAGCGGTCGTCTCAATCGCGGTGCGGATGCCGTGTTCTTTACATTTTTTCAGGACAGCGGTGGCTGCTTCCGGCTGCATCAGCGGATCGCCGCCGGAGAGAATGACGCCGCCATTTCCATAGAGCTCCCGGTCGGCAAGAATTTTTTCCATGATTTCATCCATATTCATCATCTGACCGACGAAATGAAGCATTCGGGACGGACAGTGATCCGTACAGGCACGGCAGAATGTACAGGTGTCCGGGGTAAAGGTGAGACGGTTGTCTGAAAATGCCAGACTTCCGGTGGGACATTCGCTGACACAGAGATTGCAGTAGAGACAGTGCTTGCTGTCCCAGAGAATCCGGGTCGGGCGCTCATGCGCCTGCGGTGTTGAACACCAGACACAGCGCAGGGGGCATCCTTTAAAATAAATCGTAGTCCGCAGCCCGGAACCGTCAGCCAATTCATTTCGTTTGATCTTAAATATATTCGCCTGCATGAATACAATACTCCTGAAAATCCTTCTGATATTTATAAAACACGATAAGGCATTGAGAATTCCGGCACGGGATGGCACCGGAATTTCCGAATGGATTCGTAATACATCTGAATGCAAAATACAGGCTAACTATAGCATAAAGAAGATAAAAAGTAAATGAGACAGTTTCTCCAATTTGCTGCTTGATTTTTTTACAAAGATTTGACAAAAAAGCGGAAATAAATTTTACAAAAAAGCGCTATAATAAAACAGGTTCGAGAGAGAATATGTGTGAACGCTGCGAAAGAGCAGGTTATACAGCGGCAGATTTGCCAACTGGCACATATCGAAAAAGAAACCACGAAGGAATACCGCGAGAGATCGGGCGGCTGGCTTAAAATGAAGCGCGAAAACAGCTGCAGGAAAAAGATGGAAGATGGCGGGGAAGATATGGAATTGAAATATGAACTCTGGAAAGAGAGTATAGTTCAAGAGAAAGTTATATGTGAATGTAGGAAGCGTCTGTCGGGATATCGGCGGGCGGTTTTTTGTGTAATAGGAAATTCCTTGGAATCCCCTATTACACAAAAAGGCACTAACGTGAAATTACAGTATTATACATAATTTCTATACACAAAAGAGGTATTTGTTTATGTTATGAGCACAGGCTTACAACACTTATTAATAAGAATTAATATAAGGTACTTTTAACGAAAAATTCACGGAAAATCACGCTTACAACGTGAAAAACACGGTTGTATTTAGGAAATAAACTTGTTATAATGAGTGGCTGAAATGGAAAATGTAAAACAAAAAAGAAAAAAGTTGGGAGGTTACGAAGGTGAAAAGATTGAGTGCGTTTTGCGCGAGCCTGGGATTATTTTTGATGGCAAATCCGATGACGGCTCTGGCAGCAGAACAGGAAGGCGGTGCATCGGCATCCTCTGTGCCGCTCTGGATGTGTATTCCATTTGCGGGACTGCTTCTCTGTATTGCGATTCTGCCGCTTGTGAAGGCAGAATGGTGGGAAGAGCACCAGCCTCATGCGGTTGCTCTTTGGTCAATTCTTTTTATCATTCCGTTTGCGATGCGTTACAGTGCGGGGACAGCACTGGAAACGGTTCTGGAATGCCTGGTCAATGACTATTTGACCTTTATTATTTTGTTATTTGGACTTTTCTGCGTTGCCGGTAATATCACGATGTCCGGTGACCTGGCAGGTTCTCCGCGTGTCAATGTAGGACTACTGGCACTGGGAACCCTGCTTTCAAGCTGGATCGGTACGACCGGTGCCAGTATGCTGATGATTCGTCCGGTTGTCAAGATGAATGCATGGAGAAAGAAGAAACGTCATATCATTATCTTCTTTATTTTCCTTGTATCCAACATCGGCGGATGTCTGACCCCGATCGGTGACCCGCCTCTGCTGATGGGCTTCATGCGCGGCGTACCGTTCTTCTGGAGCTTACATCTGGCGCCGATCTTATTCTTCAATATGCTGGTGCTGCTGACAATCTTCTATTTTATTGATAAGAGGGCATATCGTCAGGATATCGCGAGCGGTCTGAAACCGGATATCAGCAAACCGGGTACCGAAGTAAAGCTGCGCGGCGCGCACAACCTGATTTTCCTGGTTATGATCGTGGCAGCCGTTATTTTAAGCGGTACCTTACCGTCCATGCCGCAGTTCCAGGATGCAGCCGGAAAGGTGCTTGGCATCCATCTGTTTGGAGAGGTAGAATTAAGCTATCCGGCCATCATTGAGATTGTGATCATTCTGGTGGCGGCCTTCCTGTCCTTCAAGACCACGAAGGTTGAGATCCGCCGTGAGAACCACTTTACCTGGGGCGCGATTCAGGAGGTTGCGGTTCTGTTTATCGGTATTTTCATCACGATGCAGCCAGCCCTGATGATTCTGAAAGCAAATGGCGCGAATCTGGGCATCTCCGAGCCGTTTGAAATGTTCTGGGCGACCGGTCTGCTGTCCAGCTTCCTGGATAACACGCCGACCTATCTGGTATTTTTAACAACGGCAGGTGCGCTTGGATTTACGGAGGGCATGGTGACGACGTTAGGAACGGTTCCGATCAAGATGCTGATGGCGATCTCCTGTGGTGCGGTATTTATGGGTGCGAACACCTACATCGGAAATGCACCGAACTTCATGGTTAAGTCGATTGCGGATGAAAACGGTGTGCGTATGCCGTCCTTCTTCGGATATCTGCTCTGGTCGTTCGGTATTCTGGTTCCGGTCTTTGCACTTGATATGCTGTTATTCTTTTTATAGGGGGTGAGTGACGATGAGCAACAATCAGGAACATACCAATACAGATAATATGGAAAATCAGACGCAGCAGGCGCTTGAAAAGGACAGCGCCCAGTATGCGAATGAAGTAACGGGTGCGGAAAATGCAGCCGAAAAGGATTCAGCAGGGAAGAAGCCGGGCAGCACGGTGCCTGGAAGAGATGAAAAACGAATCCGTGAACTGGCGGAGAGTATTTACGATCTGGATGCGGAGGTTTATGCACAGTTAGGTTCTTCTCTGGGACGTGTTTTCAATCGTGACCGGAAGCGCTGCGTGGATGAGCTGACTCATCTGATGCTGACACGCCCGCAGGGTAACCTGGTTCGAAGTGAGATTGCCCTGATCGGAAACATGGCGCGTACCATCGAGAATAAGGAAGAGCGGAAGCTCGTCATGACCGAGTACAACCGGATTCTGACCGAAGTCATGAGTCTGCCGACCAGTTTCGCGAGCGGCGACGTTATCAACGCAGAGCTGGCGAAGCTGAATACATTTAACCTGAAAAACCGTTTCTCCGAAAATGACCACCTGATCGTATGTATCAGCTGGACCTACGGAAGCGGCGGTGTAAATATCGGATTTAAGCTGGCAGATAAGCTGAAAATCAATTTCTACGACGCGGAGATCTTTGAAGCGGTTCTGAAACGTCTCGAGGCTCAGAAGGATTCTATACAGGATTCTGTCAGCTACGGAATCAAGCCGGGAATCAAGAAAGAGCCGGCGCACGATCAGGATGCCAATGTAAACCCGAGTGAGGCATTCATCCCGGAGCGCCATCTGACCCTGCGCCAGCGCATGCGCGAGTTCAGCCGTTTCCATGGACTGCCGAAGCGTGATGCGGTCTTCTTCAACGAGAGCGACCTTCTGGTTGACATGGCGAAGAAGGAAGATTTTGTTATTCTGGGACGATGCGGAGATGCCATCATGGCAAATAACAACATCCCGCATATCAGTATCTACATCACGGCGCCGTTTGAGCAGCGTATCAAACGTGCGATGGAGATTGACAGTTCCCTGACGGTCAAGCAGGCACGCCATATGTTAAAGCATCTGGATCATGTCCACAGCCAGTACTATCATTACTATACAAACCGAAACTGGGGACATTCCAACAATTATGATCTCTGTATCAACAGTGCCAGCTACGGTATCGATGGAACCGTGGATTTCATCTATCGGATGATCACGGCGCGGGAAGAGGATAAATAAGAGAACGGCTGAAGATGATGGGAGTCAGCGAAAGACAACAGACGCTGCCCCCAGATTCTTCGGTCGTTTTTTTACATTTATAGTTTACTGCCAATAGGATGTATAACTAAAAAGATTCAGAATTTTTGCAGCGGAATACTTGCAAATTTGAGGGAAAGCCAGTATACTAGGTACCATATCACAGGGAAGTCCTTCGAAAGCGGGAGATTGGAAGAGGCATCCTTCTCGAAAGGAGAAATAAATTATGGAAGAAAGAATTATGCGCCGCGTAGCGGATTCAGCTGTTATCCAGACACAGCTTGTATTAAATAGTCACTTAAATGGTGCTGGTCGTTTGTTTGGCGGTCAGCTGATGGAATGGATCGACGTTGTAGCGACCGTTGTTGCGCGCCGCCACGCGCACTGCAATCCGACAACTGCATCGGTTGATAACCTGCAGTTCAAAGAGGCAGTCCACCTGAACAATACCCTGATTATCGAGGGTAAGCTGACTTACGTTGGAAGAACCTCCATGGAAGTGCGTGTCGATACATTCGTAGAGTCTTTAAGCGGCGCACGTAAACTGGTTAATACCGCTTATGTGGTTATGGTAGCGCTGGATGAAAACGAGCATCCGATGGAAGTTCCGGGACTGCTTGTCGAGACCGATGAGGAGAAGGCAGAGTGGGAAGCTGGCGTGAAGAGAAACGACTTGCGGAAACACCGCCGTGCGGAGAACTACTAATCGGCAGTGTTTTTGTTTGGGAAAGGGAATTTGCATAAACCGGAAACCGATGTAATAAGATGTAAAAAACGTTCTCAGGGGAACTCCCATGAAGGAATATATCGAGGAACGGGCGGTTGCGATCGCTAATTACATCATAGACTACAATGCGACAGTGCGGCAGGCGGCCCGGAAATTTGGGATCAGTAAATCTACCGTGCATAAAGATGTGGCCGAGCGCCTTTCCCATATCAATCCGCCGCTTGCATCCCGGGCGCGTGTGGTACTGGACATCAACAAAGCGGAACGCCATATCCGGGGCGGGATGGCGACGAAAGAAAAATATGAGCATGAGCACCAGCTGCGCGCGTGCAGCCGGGACGAGAAATAGAAAAGCTGGTAAAATTGAAGCTGAAAGCAGAAAAAGGGGCATTCCGCCTGGACGGGCGGAGTGCCATTTTTTCTGCTTCATTGCAAACTATTTCAAAATATGCTATAGTAGCTTCGATTCATAAAGCTATATGTCAGCCAGATTCAGGCATATGGCAGCGTAGGAGGAACGGGAAAATTCTGAATTGAAAGATAAAAAACAAAGAGGAAGAATGGATAGATGGAACCAAGACAGGCAATCCTGGTAGTCAGCTTCGGGACAAGCTACAATGACAGCCGAGAAAAGACGATCGGAGCGGTTGAGCGTGCAGTGGCGGAGGCATTTCCGGCATATGAGGTGCGCCGGGCATTTACCAGCCAGAGGATCATTGATAAATTGAAAAAGCGGGATCAACGGTCGATCGACAATTTGAAGGAGGCACTTGACCGGGCAGCAGCCGATGGGATTAAAAGTCTGATTGTGCAGCCGACCCATCTGATGGATGGATTTGAATACATGGATGTAAAAGCGGAAGTGGAAGCGAATCAGGGGCGTTTTGAACGGTTGGCGCTGGGAGCACCGCTTCTTGCCAGTGAAGCGGATCTGGATGCGGTGATCCGGGCGATGGCAGGAGAATTGGGCGGATATGACGATGGAAAAACGGCACTCTGCCTGATGGGGCATGGGACGGACGCGGCTTCCAATCAGGTGTATCAGAAGATGCAGGATAGGATGATCGCGGGCGGCTATGCAAATTATTACATCGGAACCGTGGAGGCGCAGCCGGATTTACAGGCGGTGATCGAGAAATTGGGCGCGCAGAAACACTATCAGAGGGCAGTACTGCAGCCGCTCATGGTGGTTGCAGGCGACCATGCGAATCAGGATATGGCAGGTGAAGAGGAGGATTCCTGGAAGAGCCGCCTGGAACGCGCCGGATACCAGGTGGAATGCCGCATCCGGGGACTGGGAGAGGTTGAGGCGATCCGGAAGCTGTATGTGGCGCACGTGAGAGAGGCAGAGTGGGAAAAATGAAGAAAATAGGATGGATAACGGGAAAGAAAAGGTTACTTAGGATGGCAGGGCTGTCGCTTATGGGGGTGCTGCTCTTGAGTGGCTGTGGAAATACGGGAAAGAGTGCGGTGGCGGCAGCGTCGTCTACATCCGCCAGTGAGATATCCAATGAGGCGGGTAAAGGTACGAAAGTGTCCCAGCCGGCAGAAAACGTGGATGCACAGGTGGCGGAGGCATCACTTCCACAGCCGGGTGAGGCGATCAGTGCGTCCCTGGCCTGGAAATCGCGGATGGAGCTTGCCTATGCGACCCAGTTTGCGGTCGATACCTATGAGGATGCGGACGGGATGCAGTACGAAGCAGTTTCGGTTGCGGATGGAAGCCGTTTTCTTCTGATTCCAGAGGGCGGAAAGGTGCCGGAAGATCTTCCGGATTCGATCCAGGTGCTTAAGCGCCCGGTCAAACAGATTTATCTGGTAGCGACCGCGACCATGGATATGTTCCGGATGCTGGGAGCGCTCCCGGATATCCGGTTTTCGGGAACCGATGCGTCGGGCTGGTACATCCCGGAGGCAAAGGAGGCGATGGAGAATGGGTCAATTCTCTACGCAGGCAAGTACAGCGAACCGGATTATGAGCGGATTGTCTCGGAGGGCTGCGGTCTGGCAATAGAAAATACGATGATTCTCCATTCGCCGGAGGTAAAAGAAAAGCTGGAAAGTTTCGGAATCCCGGTGCTTGTGGATCATTCCAGCTACGAAGCACATCCGCTGGGGCGGACGGAATGGATCCGCCTGTATGGAGTGCTGACCGGTAAAGAAAAAGAGGCGGAAGCGGCATTTGCAAAGCAGGAAGCAGCTTTGCAGCGTGTTACAGAAGAAGGTTCGGATGCGGAGAACGCAGGCGGGAGCGTAAAAACAGAACAGACGGCACAGGCGGAAAAGCCGTCGGCGGCATTTTTCTATATTACGAACCAGGGCAGCGTGAACGTGCGCCGTTCCTCTGATTATATACCGAAAATGATAGAATTAGCGGGCGGCAGATACATATTCGGGCATCTGGGGGATGACGGAAAGAGGTCTTCGACCGTCAATATGCAGATGGAAGAATTTTATGCAGCTGCGAAAGAATCCGATTATCTGATTTATAACAGTACAATCGACGGGGAGATTCACTCAATTTCGGAGCTTTTGGCAAAAGCGCCGGTTCTCAAGGATTTCAAGGCGGTACAGGCGGGAAATGTCTGGTGTACGACGAAGAATCTCTATCAGGAATCTATGTCAGTTGGAGCGATGCTGGAAGATATCCATGCGATTTTCAGCGGAAGCCAGGAAGATGGGACATATCTGTATAAATTGCAGTCGTGAGGATGGAAAGTGTAATAAAGATAGATAGGAGAAACGATGCGTTCAGTATCAGAAGCAAACAGACAAAAACAGGAAAAAAAACAAAGAAACCTGGCGCAGGCAGGCAGACAGGTGCGGATCGCAGGCGCATTTCTGCTTCTGATTATGCTGCTGCTCCTGTCGCTTATCTGGAGTGTCTGTTCAGGCAGTGTATCGGTTCCGATCATGGAATTTTTACAGGAACTGCGGGAGCCTAAGCTGCGTGGAATGGCGTGGACGATCATCTGGGAGATCCGTCTGCCGCGCGCGCTGGCGGCGCTGATCCTTGGCGGGGCGCTGGCACTGTCAGGGTATCTGTTACAGACCTTTTTCCACAATCCGATCGCGGGTCCCTTTGTGCTGGGAATTTCTTCTGGTTCAAAGCTTTTGGTAGCACTTGTGATGGTCGGATTTCTGGAATGGAATATTACGATCAATTCGGGGATGCTGGTGGCAGCGGCATTTGCCGGAGCGCTTCTCTCTATGCTGTTTGTGCTCCTGGTCGCGCGGAAAATGGAACAGATGGCAATGCTGATCGTCGGGGGCGTGATGATCGGCTATATTTGCTCGGCAATCACGGATTTTGTTGTGACCTTCGCCAGCGATGCGGATATTGTCAACCTGCATAACTGGTCGCGCGGAAGTTTTTCTGGTATGACCTGGGAAAATGTGGCAGTCATGGCGGGCGTGACCTTTGTCTCAGCGGCAGCGGTGTTTCTGTTATCCAAACCGATCGGCGCATACCAGATGGGGGAGACGTATGCGAAAAGCATGGGAGTCAATGTCGCACATCTGCGTTTCTTTATGGTGATTTTGTCCAGCATCTTATCTGGCTGCGTAGCGGCATTTGCCGGTCCGGTTTCCTTTGTTGGAATCGCGGTTCCGCATCTGATCCGCTGGCTGTTTGCCGATACAAGACCGCTGGTGCTGATTCCGGGCTGTTTCCTGGGCGGAAGCGTGTTCTGCCTGTTCAGCGACTGGCTGGCGCGGACGGTCTTTGCCCCGACGGAATTGAGCATCAGCACGGTAACAGCTGTCTTCGGTGCGCCGGTCGTGATTTTTGTGATGATGCGGAAACATCGAAAGAGCACCTGAAGCATAGAGCAGCGGAGGAGAAAATACCATGAATCCAGAAAATGAGGAGAAGATCTACTTTTATACAGAGGACTTACAGGTTGGATACGGTGGAAAACAGATCTTAAATCCAGTCCGGATCGGGATAAAGAAGGGTGAGATCCTGACTTTAGTCGGACCGAATGGAGCCGGAAAATCGACCATTTTAAAGAGTGTCGCCGCGCAGCTTCCCCCTCTGGGAGGCGCGGTTTACCTGGACGGCGCGGACCTTCTGGGAATGAAGGGAACGGAGCGCGCACGGAGGATGGCGGTCATGTTTACGGAAAAGGTTCATGCAGAGTGGATGACCTGCCGGGATGTTGTGGCAGCCGGGCGTTATCCGTACACGGGGCGGTTTGGTGTCCTCTCGGAGGAGGACTGGAAGGCAGTTGATGAGGCGATGGAGGCAGTGCAGGTATCAGAGCTTCGGGAGCGGGACTTCCAGACGCTCAGCGACGGTCAGCGGCAGCGGGTGATGCTGGCGCGGGCGCTCTGTCAGGAGCCGGAACTGCTGCTTCTCGATGAGCCGACTTCCTATCTGGATATCCGTTATAAGCTGGAATTTATGTCGGTCTTGCAGGAGCTGGCGCGCCGCAAGAAGGTGGCAGTCATTTTATCCATTCATGAACTTGATCTGGCGGAGCGCGTCTCTGACTGGGTGCTGTGCGTCAGCCCGGGGCAGGAAAGCCGGTTTGGACGCCCGGAAGAGATGCTGACTCCAGAACATCTTTCCGAGCTTTTCCAGGTCGAGGAAGGGCGCTTCCGTCAGACAGGCGGCAGTATGGAGCTTCCGCGTCCGGAGGGGGCACCAGAGGTGTTTGTGCTGGCAGGAGGAGGAAGCGGGCGCGCTGTCTTCTGGCAGCTTCAGAGAGCTGGAACCACGTTTGCGGCAGGGATCGTATCGGAAGCCGACTTAGATTATCCGGCGGCTTGTACATTGGCGTCCAGATTGATTGCAGTCCCCGCATTTGAAGAAATATCAGAGGAAAAGGAACAAGAAGCCAGAGAATGTCTGGATGCGTGCCAGTGCGTGATTGCGTGCCGCAGGCAGTATGGGGGCTGGGCGGCGGCGAACGACCGGTTGCTGGCGTATGCCAGGGAAAAAGGAAAAAAGATTGAATATCACAACCTTCCGCTTCATAAAATGCAGTAAATCAAAGCATTTTGCCGCGTGGCTGCGTGCAGGGGAGCGGGAGGTTTTTTATTTGATGAAAAGTAAGAAAAGCAGGAAAAAATGGCTTCTAAGCCTTATGGTTGTGATGGGAATCTTTCTGGCGGGGGTCTATGCGGTTGCATGCGGCGGTGAAAAACAGGCAGAAAAATTGCGGGATCTGGAATTTGCCGTCATAGGTCCCGATGAGACGCCGCAGGAGCTGGCGCAGATCATAGAAGAAAAGAAGAACGATTCCTTCCGCCTGACTTACACAAGCGGAAATGACCTCTACATAGCTGCCGGGTACGGCAAGCAGGAGACCGGCGGTTACAGCATTACGGTTCCGGAGTTGTACCTGACGGACAATTCGATCATCGTCAAGACCGAGTTAAAAGGACCGGAGAGAAGCGAGCCGACCGGGGAAGAGCCGTCGTATCCGTATATTGTGCTGCGGACGGAACTGCTGGAGGAACCAGTGGTATTCCAGTAGTTTCCTATGAAACAAAAAAACAGGAACCGGCGAGAGTATCATCCGGTTCCTGTCTTTATGCAGTTTCTGCAGAACGATTTCCGCAGGATTTCCTATATGAGTATAAGACTGGTTTCCTGATTACAGGGAAAGAGCCTCTTTTACCTTGGAAATGATGTGAAGTCCGATGTCTCTGGAAGCATCTACGGACTGAGCGCCGATGTGCGGGGAAACGATGAAGTTGTCGCACTCGAACAGCGGGCTTGCGAATGTATCATCACCTGTCAGACCGCTGCCAGCCAGCTCGTTCTCCATAACGTCTGCTGCGTAGCCGCCGATCTTGCCAGCTTTCAGAGCCTCGTACATGTCTTTCTCGTTTACGATACCACCACGGCTCATGTTCAGAACAACTGCATCATCCTTCATCTCAGCGATGGACTTAGCGTTGAACAGATCCTTTGTCTCTGGTGTCAGCGGTACGTGGATAGATACGAAATCAGCTACCTTTAACATCTCGTCTACGGACATGCCAGTTGCATGCTCTTTCTCGAAATCTTCCGGTTTCAGGAATGGATCGTAAGCAACGACAGTCATACCAAATGCACGACCAAGTTCGCCGACTCTCTTACCGATACGACCGAAGCCCATAACACCCAGAGTCTTGCCGCGAAGCTCACGACCTTCGAATTTATATTTGTTCCACTCGTGTTTTACTTTTACATCGTAGTTAGCTGTGAAAGTACCACGGGAGATATCTAACATCTTGGAAATGGTCAGCTCTGCAACTGCGTTAGCGTTTAAGCCCGGTGCGTTGAAGATCTGGATTCCTTTGGATTTTGCATAGTCCATATCAATGTGGTTCAGACCAACGGAGCAAACGCCGATAACCTTCAGGTTCTTAGCAGCGTCGATGATCTCCTGATCGATCTTCGGATCTACACGCATGATCAGAACGTCTACGTCACCGATTTCAGCTAATAACTGATCCTTGGTGGACGGCAGATTCTCTGCAGTTTTAACTTCCATGTATTTGCTGAGTTCTTCAGCAATACCAGCGTATACTTTGTCAATGATAAGACACTTCATAGTTTAATTTCCTCCGCTCTTATTTTGTAAAATGTACCTATATGCAAGTATACCTAAAATCTGCTGTCCAGTCAAGTCATTTTGCCGTACCAAACAGAAAGTCGTATTCGATTTTTTGTATAACACTTATAAGTAAATGATGGATAAAAAGGTGTTTTTGTAGAAAATGCCGCGGGAGCGATTTATAAATTGTATTTTGAGATAGGGCAGACTATAATAAAGGTACAATGCAGTTCAAAGTCCGGTTCCGGACGGCATTCGATGATTCTGCCCGCAAAGAGGGCATCTGTGATTCACAGAAATATCCGGGTATTTATGAAATTTCATAATGCATTTTTTGTTTCAGGGGAAACTGCGTCCTATGAAACAAAAAAATAGCAGTCATATGATTGAGCAGTGCTGAATATAAGTATCATATCGTTACTGTTCACAGGTAGGCACTTTTGGAACCGAAAGTGCCGTAAGAAAACGTGGTGGCAGCAGGAATTTGCCGTATTTAAATGCGAAGCCACGGCAAATTCCGTTACGGGGCACGTATGCGTGAACAATAACAATTTTAGAAAGGATGGAGAAGGTTGAGAGAGGAGTACGGAAATTTAGAACGTGCTTACGAAAGAATGCGGTTCGGCTGGCAGGAGACATTTGCCGGGGAATGGCAGAAAGGGAGAATGTATGGGGAAAAGAGAAGACAGAAGATATGGCTGGAGGCTGGCAGTGCTGACATTTGTGCTGTGCCTGCAGGGCACCGGCGGACAGGCTTACGCACAGGAAGATAAGGCGGGAGAACGGCGGATCCGTTATTCTTCTTCCTATTTGAAAGAGGCTGAGATACCAGAAGCGCCGGAAGAATATCTGGAAGAGGGGGAAATTACCTACCGGCTTGTGGGGACAGAGATAGAGGCGGTGCCGGTGCGCGGCAGAACGCGGGAGGTTTCGGGGGAGATGGTCTATCCATCCGTGACGCGGGAACAGGAGATCCCGGCGAGAGCGCCGATGGAGGTGGAGGATCGGGAGAGCCGGAAGACGGTATCGGTTATGCTGGATCTGAAAAGAACCTCTTATGAGAACGAACACTGGCAGGATGGATTTGAGATTTCGGTCGTATTTCACGAATACGGGGCGGACACATACCGGCTGGGTGGAACTGCCGTGATGCATGATGAGAAAGTGCTGCCATTGGAGGTGTGCAGGGAAGACCTGCTTGCAAGTGCAGGGCTATCGGAGGATGAGGTGCAGATTGAGTCGGCAAGCTGGGAGGGAGATGCTTATCAGGATGAGGCTGGCATCTGGTGCCGCAATGCGGCGGTACAGGCAAAACGCCGCGTATGGGATTGCCGGGCAGTGTACGGGGGAACGGTCAGACTTCCGGAATATGAGCGTTACCGGAGGCGGATGGAGTATGAAAAAGCGGAACTGGATGTGGAAGAGATGACAGAAATAGAAGTGGATCCGGGAACTCTGGTGGAAACAGAGACTGCGCCGGTGGAAAACCTCCCGCTTCCGTTCTGGAGACGGTGGATTCACTACGGACTGACGATCAGTGTAAGTCTGCTGCTGCTTTTACTGGCATGGCTTGGATTTCGGCAGCTGCGGCGGATGGCGCGTGAAAAAAACGAACGGTAGGTTATGTGGGTGCAGTTGATAAAAGGAAAAAAGTGCCGTATACTAGAAAACTGGTAAGCTGGCGGTTATGGTTCGTGTAAAAAAAATTTGAAATCAGAGGCACGGCGTGAGGATATGCCGGCAGCCAGAATTGGGGATCAGACCAGAAAGAAGAGGAAAAACGGCGTGACAAGAGATGTTGTATTTAAAATGGAACGTCCGGGACTGGTAGAAGTCGGACAGACAGTAGAGGTGACGGAGTCGGTGACGCCGTTTAATGTCAATTATATGATTGAACCGGCGGTGGCGATGTCGGGGCTTTTTAAGCTGAATGACCGGATTCCCGCCGATCACGGCGTGGTAAAGGCGATCGAGGAAAATGACCGCGGTTACTATGTGACGGTTACGTTTGAGTATGAATAAAAGGACAGAAAGGGAAAAAGATGGCAGGAAAAATACCGAACGATCCGATTATGTGCCTGAGCTTTGTGAACACACAGCTCAGAGATTTTTACCCGGATTTAGATGAATTATGCAGTGCGTTTGATACAGAACGGTCGGAGCTTGAGAAGAAGCTGCAGGCGGTGGGATATACCTATGACAGAGAAAAGAACCAGTTCCGCTAGGGCACGGTCAGGCTTTACGCTGGCAGAGCTGCTGATCGTGACCGGGATTGTGGCGATTCTCGTTGCAGTTTCGATCCCGATCATGTCCGGACAGGTACAGAAAGCGAAGGAAGTGCGGGCGAAAGCCGAGGCGAGGATTCTATGCATGGCGCTCTGGATGTATCTACATGATTTGGATGAACAGGACATTCATCCGGAAAGCTGGGAGCTGATGATGGATCTGGGTGGTTCTTTCCGGGAACTGGGAGAAAATCCGCTGGAAAACTATCTGGATGGAGAGATTTCTGAGGATGTGTCTATCTACAGCGTGTATTACAGCGATACACTGGAAAGCTATGAGGGAATCTTGTGCGAGATAGGTGGAATCGAGGTGGAAGCGCTGATCAGCGGAAAGACGGAGATTGTGAATCCATAAAAAATAGAGAGGCAGGTTACTGTTCACAGGTAGGCACTTTGGGAACCGAAAGTGCCGTAAGAAAACGTGGTGGCAGCAGGAATTTGCCGTATTTAAATGCGAAGCCACGGCAAATTCCGATACTGGGCACGTATGCGTGAACAGTAACAGAGGCAGGATGTCTTACAAGGAAAGTCTTGTAAAACCCTGCTTCTTTCTATATAATGAGACAGTAAAGCAGTCTGTCTGGAAATGAAAATAGCAGGATAAAAACCAGACGGTTTCGGACAGATACAAGAGAAAAGAGAGGTATCAGTATGTTTCGCGCGATAAAGATAGTAGGAACGATCGTCAGCTTCCTTGTTGGTTCCATCGGCACATTGCACCGTATGGATAAACAGGGACAGGTAGATCCGGTCGCAGTGGAGGAAGAAAGCACCCAGATGGTGCGTAATATTTTTGAAAAACTGCTCAAAATGGCAGGTGTGACGGTAGAGGTGCGCGGATATGAAAATATTCCGCAGGATCGCCCGGTGCTCTATGTGGGAAACCACCGGAGCTATTTTGATATCCTGGTTGGCTATACGACGGTTCCGGGACTGATGGGATTTGTGGCAAAGAAAGAGATGGAGAAGATTCCGCTCTTGTCAAAATGGATGCTCAATGTCAACTGTCTGTTTTTAGATCGGAACAATATAAAAGAAGGTTTAAAAACGATTCTGGCGGGGATCGAGAAGGTGCGCCGCGGCGTTTCTGTCTGGATTTTTCCGGAGGGAACCCGCAATAAAAATGAACAGCTTTCAGATCTGCTTCCATTTAAAGAGGGAAGCTTGAAGATTGCAGAGAAATCTGGCTGTCCGGTTGTTCCAGTGGCGATCAAGGGAACAGCGGAGGTCTTTGAGAAGCATATTCCACTTATTTGTCCGAGCCATGTCGTGATTGAGTTCGGCGAGCCGTTCATCGTGAAAGAGCTGGATCCGGAGAACCGGAAGTTTGTCGGCGCATATACGAGAGAAAAGATCGCAGGGATGCTTTCAGAGATGGAAAAGGAGAACAGCTAAGAGATGGATTTGCTGGAGATAAGAGGGCGTCTGGATCAGATTGACACCCAGATAGAAAAGTTATTTGAGGAGAGAATGCGCCTTTGCAGCGAGGTGGCAGAGTATAAGATCGCGACCGGAAAGGCGGTTTACGATGCCGAGCGTGAGAAACAGAAGATCGAGTCAGTTCAGGCGATGGCAGAGGGCGAGTTCAACAAGCAGGCGGTTGCCGAGCTGTTTTTGCAGATGATGACGCTGAGCCGCCGGTATCAGTATCAGACGATCGCAGGGCGCGTCGGCGGTCCGGATCTGGGCTTCCATAAGGTGGAGAAGCTTGAAACAGCCGGAAAACGCGTGGTGTTCCAGGGATTAGAGGGCGCTTACGGTCATGCGGCGGCGCTGCAGTTCTTTGGAAAAGACGCGGATATCCATCATGTACGCCGGTTCGAGGATATGATGGTGGAGATTCAGGAGGGAAAATCTGATTTTGCGGTGCTTCCGATTGAAAATTCTTCCGCCGGTGCTGTGACGGACAACTATGATTTGCTTTTAAAATACGACAATGTGATTGTGGCGGAAACATTTCTGCCGGTACACCACTACCTGCTTGGCACACCGGATGCGGAACTTTCCGATGTGAAGCGTGTTTATGCACATCCGCAGGCGCTGATGCAGAGCAGCGACTTCTTAAACCAGCACGACTGGCAGCAGCTCAGCATGGAAAATAATGCTGTGGCGGCACAGAAGGTACGCGATGAGAAGGATCCGTCACAGGCGGCAGTGGCAGGTGAGGTGGCAGGTGAGATTTACAGGCTCAAAAAGCTGGCAGGTCCGATCAACAACTGTCCGGACAACACGACCCGTTTCCTGATTTTGGCGAAGGATCGCGTCTATCAGGCGGGCGCAGAGAAAATCAGCCTCTGTTTCGAGCTGCCGCACCGCAGCGGTACGCTGTACAGCATGCTCGGCAATTTTATTTTCAATGACGTCAATATGCGGATGATCGAGTCCCGCCCGATCCCGGAGGAGAGTTGGCAGTACCGCTTCTTCGTGGACATCGAGGGAAACCTGGAGGATGCCGGTGTGCAGAATGCACTGTACGGAATCATGCGCGAAGCGAAAAATGTAAAAATATTAGGAAATTACTAGACTCTTTAGCTTAGGACAAGACAGAATGGGGTGCTGTCCACGGGCAGGCATTTTTGACACTGAAAGTGCCGTAAAAGCATGTGATGGTAACCGGAAAGGCAGAATAATGGAAGAAAAAAGAAAAAATACGATGATTTTATACCGCAACCTGCGGTATCAGCAGTTATTTGACGACATGTGCAGCCTCTTAAAACCAGAAGAAGGCGAGGCACGCCCGGATGCATATGCATGCGCGAGTCAGCTCATCGATCTGGCAGTGACCTATGGATTCCGCGGAAACCTGTGGCATTGTTTCCTGGCGTTCTGCATGGCAAACAATGAAAATGCCTACAGCACATCCTGTGAGATCATCGGACCGGTCGGCGGCAGCTTGAGCGAGCTTGCACGCCACGATTTTGCACAGGTCAGAGAGCTTTTTTCCTTGGATATTGCCCGTCTGGACGAGACTGAGAACGGCATCTGGTCGGAGATGAAGCATTACGAAAATGCGCTGGAAAACAGCAAGGCGTTCAACCACCGCATCCGCGATCGGATCGTTGAATTATCGGTTTCCCTGGAGAATGCGGAGAGTGATCAGGAATTTCAGGATATCGTGACCGAATTTTATAAAGAATTTGGTGTTGGCAAGTTTGGCCTTAACAAAGCATTCCATATTATCATGGATGACGAGGCAAAACAGGTCGATATCGAGCCGATCACGCGCGTGGAACATATCGAGCTGAGCGATCTGGTAGGCTATGAGCTGCAGAAAGCCAAGCTGATTGAGAATACCGAGGCATTTATCGAGGGGCGCGCGGCAAACAACTGCCTGCTTTTCGGTGACAGCGGTACCGGTAAATCATCCAGTATCAAGGCGATCTTAAATCAGTATTATGACCGCGGACTCCGCATGATCGAGGTGTATAAGCACCAGTTCCGCGGACTGTCAGACGTCCTGGAGCAGATCAAAGACCGCAACTATAAATTTATCATTTATATGGACGACCTTTCCTTTGAGGAATATGAGCTGGAATATAAATATCTGAAAGCAATCATTGAAGGCGGTCTCGGCATCAAGCCGCAGAATGTCCTGATCTATGCGACATCGAACCGCCGCCACTTAATCCGCGAAAAATTCAGTGATAAGCGCGAGCTGGACGACGATCTGCACTCCAACGATACGGTGCAGGAAAAACTGTCCCTGGTTGCGCGTTTTGGCGTCACGATCTACTACGGCTCACCGGACAAGAAAGAATTCCAGAACATCGTTCGCGTGCTGGCAGACAAATACCACATCCATATGCCGGAGGCAGATCTGCTTCTGGAAGCCAACAAGTGGGAGTTAAGCCACGGCGGGCTGTCCGGACGTACTGCCACCCAGTTTATTGCAAACTTACGCAGCAAGCTGAAAGGAGAGATCAAGTAATATGACCGTTAAAACCTTTGCCGCTATTGATGTGGGTTCCTTCGAACTGGAGCTGGGAATTTTCGAGATTTCTGCTTCCGCCGGAATCCGCGAGATCGATCATGTGCGCCATGCGCTGGCGCTTGGCAAAGACACGTACAATGACGGACGTTTGAGCCACGAGATCGTGGAGGAAATGTGCGAGGTCCTGAATAAGTTCCGGGAAGTGATGAAAACATACCGGGTATCGGATTACCGGGCATTTGCGAGCAGTGCGCTTCGGGAGGCGCGGAACAGCCAGATGGTACTGGACCGGATTCTGGTGCGTACCGGACTCCGGGTCCGCACGATGAACAACTCGGAGCTGCGTTTTAAGAGTTATAAAGCTGTTGCAGCCAGGGAGGAAGAATTCCAGCGCACCGTGAAAAACGGCGCGGCGTTGATGGATGTCGGATTCGGAAGCACCCAGATCTCCCTCTTTGATGAGGAGGTACTGGTATCGACGCAGAACCTTCTGCTCGGCGTGCTGCGCTTAAGCGAAATGTCAGCACACTGGCGCGTCGATTACCGAAAGATCCCGGCGATCATCGACGAGCTGGTAGAAAATGAATTATACACATTCCGGAAGATATTTTTAAAAGAGCATCAGATCGAGACGCTGATTGCGACCGGCGAGACAATGAACTATATGATCAGCCGCGGCATGCATGAAAAAGGCGGGGCGCGGTTCACGGCAAAGGAATTTGGCGTGTTCTGCGAGAAGCTGATTGGAATGTCCTCGGAGGAGATTCAGGAGCGCTATGAGCTGCCGCAGGATTACGCAGAAGTGCTGATTCCAAGTGCGATTCTCTACCGGAAGGTATTAGACATGACGGGTGCTTCCTATATCTGGGCACCGGGGACGACACTCTGCGATGGTATCGCGGCAGAGTACGCACAGGAAAACCGTCTGGTCCGCTTCCATCATGATTTTGAGGCAGATATCCTCTCAACGGCGCGCCAGATGGCGAAGCGCTACCGCTGCCACGGCGCACATGTGCGCGAGGTAGAGCGGTCGGCGGAGATGATTTTTGATGCAACGAAAAAATACCATGGTCTGGGAGCGCGGGAACGCCTGCTTTTAAAGATCGCAGCGACCCTGCATGACTGCGGCAAGTTTGTCAGCATCACGCGCGGTTCGGAAAGCTCGTACCAGATCATCATGGATACGGAGATCATCGGAATTTCCCATCTGGAGCGCGAGGTTGTAGCCAATATTGTGCGCTACAACATTCAGGAATATGCCTACGATGAGGTCATCCTGGAGTCGGATCTGTCCCAGTATGCGGGGCTTGGAACCTCCCGGAGAGAGCTGACGATCCTGATTGCGAAGCTGACGGCAATTTTGCGTCTGGCCAATTCGATGGACCGCAGCCACCGCCAGAAGCTGAGCGACAGCCGCATCGCTGTGCGGAACGGCAGTCTGGTGATTACGACGGACTGTCCGGAGAGTATCGTGCTGGAGCAGTATTCATTTGACCAGAAGGCAGATTTCTTTGAGGAAGTCTTTGGAATACGGCCTGTACTCAGGCAGAAAAGAGGGGTATAAGGATGTCGGATGCAGTGTTGAAATACGGAGAACCTGAAAATTATGTAAACCGTGAACTGAGCTGGCTGGAATTTAACTACCGGATTCTGGGTGAGGCGCGTGACAAGACGACCCCGCTGTTTGAACGTCTGAAATTTTTAAGTATCACGGCGTCGAACCTGGATGAGTTTTTCATGGTCCGCGTGGCATCCCTCAAGGACATGGTTCACGCCAATTATACGAAGCGGGATATTGCGGGTATGACGGCACAGGAACAGCTGGATGCGATCGATGGAAAAACGCATGAGCTGGTCGAGAATCAGTACCGGATCTATAACCGGATGCTTCTGCCGCTCTTAAAACAGCACGGTCTGCGTGTGGTCACTGAGCATGAGAAGCTGACGAAGGAAGAAGCGGTGTACGTTGATCGGTATTTTGAGGAATCGGTCTACCCGGTCCTCACGCCGATGGCGGTTGATTCCTCCCGCCCGTTCCCGCTTATTCACAATAAATCGTTAAATATCGCCGCGCTGGTCCGCAAGAAAAAAGGAGACGGTGAGCTGGAATTTGCGATGGTCTGCGTGCCGGGCGGGCTTCCACGCGTGGTGGAGCTGCCGTGCCAGGAGGGCAAATCTATCATTTACCTGGAAGAAGTCATCGAGCGGAACATCGACAAATTGTTCTTAAATTATGATATTATCAGCTGCCATCCGTTCCGTGTCATGCGAAATGCCGATCTGAGCATCGACGAGGATGAGGCGGAGGATCTGCTCAAGGAGATCGAGCAGAAGCTCAAGAAACGCCAGTGGGGCGAGGTCATTCGCCTGGATATCGAGAAAAAGGCGGACAAGCGCCTCTTAGACATCCTCAAACAGGAGCTGCACGTCGGCGGGCACGCGATCTATGAGATTGACGGGCCGCTTGATCTGACCGTCCTCATGAAGGTGTTCGGTCTGCCGGGCTTTGATGAATTCAAGACACCGCCGTATACGCCGCAGCCGGTTCCGGCGCTGATGAATGAGGATGATATTTTTGCCAATATCCGAAAAGGCGATATATTGCTGACCCACCCGTTTGAGACCTTTGAGCCGGTCGTCAATTTTATCAAGAAAGCTGCCCGCGACCCGGAGGTGCTGGCGATCAAGCAGACCCTCTACCGTGTCAGCGGCAACTCCCCGATTATCGCGGCGCTCGCCGAAGCGGCGGACAATGGAAAACAGGTGTCGGTTCTGGTTGAGCTGAAAGCCCGTTTTGACGAAGAAAACAATATTCTCTGGGCGAAGATGCTGGAAAAAGCCGGCTGCCACGTTATCTACGGTCTGCTGGGGCTGAAAACACACAGTAAGATCACGCTGGTGGTGCGCCGCGAGGAAGAGGGCATCCGCCGCTACGTCCATCTGGGAACTGGAAATTACAACGATTCGACGGCAAAACTCTACACCGACTGCGGTCTTTTAACCTGTGATCCGCTGATCGGTGAGGATGCGACTGCAGTCTTTAACATGCTGTCGGGTTATTCGGAGCCGCTTGGCTGGAACAAGCTGTCGCTGGCGCCGCTGTGGCTGCGCGGACGTTTTCTGCGCCTGATCCAGCGGGAAACGCGCAACGCCCGCGAAGGTATTCCAGCGCGGATCGTGGCAAAGATGAACTCCCTGTGCGACCGTGAGATCATTGCGAGTCTTTATGAGGCGTCCAATGCGGGGGTAAAAATACAACTCATCGTCCGCGGCATCTGCTGTCTGCGCGCCGGGATTCCGGGATTAAGCGAGAATATAACGGTCTGCTCGATCGTTGGAAATTTCCTTGAGCACAGCCGTATTTTCTACTTCGAGAACGACGGTGAACCGCAGATTTTCATGGGAAGTGCCGACTGGATGCCGCGAAACCTCGACCGTCGTGTGGAGATTCTCTTCCCGGTTGAGGATGAGAAGCTGAAAGCACGCATCTGTCACATCTTAGAGGTACAGCTTGCCGACAATGTCAAGGCGCAGTACCTGAGACCGGATGGAACCTACGCTAAACGCAACCGCCGCGGCAAAGAGCCGGTCTGCGCGCAGGATACCTTCTGTGCGGAGGCAGTGCAGGCGGCGAAGGAAGCTGGAAAAAAGCAGGACCCGGCGGCGATGAGGGTATTTATTCCGCTGGAACAATAAAGAAATTGTAGTTCGCAGATAAGCAAAATTCTCCAAAAATGTAATAAATTTTTAAAGCATAAATCCTCCCCATATGGTAAACTGGAAACAGGTATATTCGTCTGGTATTTCGCATAGAGATACCGGGAACCTGCATTACATATGAGGGAGGTTTTTTTATGTCTGAAATACACGTTCTGGTGGTGGATGATGAGAAAGAGATTGCCGATCTGGTGGAGATTTATCTGGTCAGTGATGGTTATAAAGTATATAAGGCATCCAATGCGTTAGAGGGATTGGAGATTCTGGAGAAGGAGACGATTCATCTGGTGCTTCTCGATATCATGATGCCGGGAATGGATGGTCTGGAGATGTGCCGCAAGATCCGGGAGACGAACAATATCCCGATCATCATGCTGAGCGCGCGCTCAGCGGATCTGGATAAGATTCTGGGACTGGGAACCGGCGCGGATGATTACGTGACGAAACCATTTAACCCGCTGGAGCTGACGGCGCGCGTCAAATCACAGCTTCGCCGCTATACGCAGTTAAATCCGCAGAGCGGTGCAGGAAACCAGGTTAAAAATGAGATCTCGATCAAGGGGCTCACGATCAACAAAGATAATCATAAAGTGACGGTGTACGGCGAGGAGATCAAGCTGACGCCGATCGAATTTGACATTCTGTATCTGCTGGCATCCAATCCGGGGCGGGTCTTCAGCACCGATGAAATCTTTGAGAAGGTATGGAATGAGAAAGTCTACGAGGCAAATAACACGGTTATGGTACATATCAGACGGCTTCGCGGCAAGATGAAGGAGGACACCCGACAGAACAAGATCATTACAACGGTCTGGGGGGTAGGATACAAAATTGAAAAATAAAAAAGATATGAGTCGCCGGTTCCGGACACGGATGGTCATGAACATCGTTTACAGCACCGTGGTGGCATGCCTGGTGGAGGTGTTTCTGATTGCCAATGTTTCGATGATCAGCAGCTATCTGCGGGAGACGCGGTACCGGGATTCTTTTTTCCTGCGCCTGACGGAGACAGAGACACTGATGGCATTTGTCTATCTTCTGTCGGGCATCGCGATCTTCTCAGTCACTTTTTTTGCCCTCCAGGAGCGGTCCATGCGCTATATCAGCCGGATCTCGTCCGCGATTCAGAATATTTCCGAGGGCGATTTGAATACGACGATCGAGGTGCGGGGCGATGACGAGTTTACGGCGATGGCGGTCAATTTAAATAAGATGGTCGGGGATATCCGGAATCTGATGGACAAGGAGCGCGAGGCGGAGCGCACGAAGAACGAGCTGATTACCAATGTGGCACACGATCTGCGGACACCGCTGACCTCGATCACCGGCTATCTTGAACTTCTGTCCGGCAAGGTGGAGATTCCTGCAGAAATGCAGAAAAAATATATTGATATTGCCTATGCAAAATCGAAACGTCTGGAAAAACTGATCGAAGATTTGTTTGGTTTTACCAAAATGAATTATGGAAAAGTGGCAATGCACGTGTCGAAGGTGGACATCGTCAAACTGCTCAGCCAGCTGTTGGAGGAATTTTATCCGAGCTTCAAGGACAAAAACCTCTCCTACGAGCTGCAGAGCAATGTCCCGGGCAAGGTTATCACGGCAGACGGAAATCTTCTGGCGCGCCTTTTTGACAACCTGATCAATAACGCGATCAAGTACGGTGCGGACGGAAAACGGGTGCTGGTGCAGATTCATGCGGAGGAAGAGGTCGTGACCGTCTCGGTGACGAACTACGGTTACGTGATTCCGGCAGACGAGCTGCCTCTCTTATTTAATAAATTCTACCGCGTGGAACAGTCGCGATCGACCAACACGGGCGGCACAGGGTTAGGTCTGGCGATCGCCAAAAATATCGTCGATATGCACGGCGGCACGATTCAGGTAACGAGCGATCTGAATGGAACGGTCTTTACGGTGCGCCTGCGGACGAATTTTGACATCAACAGGGAAAATTTCCAGACGCCGTAAAGGCGAGTGTGGGAAAGAATCTGATAGACATTTTAATGGATTTTTGGTTACTGTTCACAGGTAGGCACTTTTGGAACCGAAAGTGCCGTAAGAAAACATGGTGGCAGCAGGAATTTGCCGTATTTAAATGCGAAGCCACGGCAAATTCCGTTACTGGGCACGTATGCGTGAACAGTTACAGATAGGGAGAGAAAGGATGCAGAAAAAGAGGGGAATACAGTTCTTTTTTGCGATATTGATCGGATGGATGGCACTATTCTGCCTTCCTGCAGGGTACGCATATGCCTCACAGAAGGAAGCAGATGCGCCGCTGTCGATGGATGTTTCCTATGGATTTGACAATACGGCAAAGAGTGACCGTTACCTTCGGGTAACGGTCCTTCTGAATAATGATACAGCGCCGTTTGAGGGAACGCTGGAGTTTCTGACCGCACAGTCCAGTCTGGAGGCGTACCAGTATTCTTATCCGGTATCGTTGGCAGCGGGGGAGAAGTTTGAACAAGAATATTATATCCCGCTGGGTGTGCGGGCAGATCAGATGTTTGTATCGGTACAGGATGTAAGCGGGAAAACGGTCATCCGGAAACGTCTGAAACTTGGTTCTGAGGAGGACGTTGCGGAGAGCTATATCGGAATTTTGACGGATACGCCGGAGGCACTTTCTTATTTAGACGGCGCGGGCATCCGGTATGGGACGCTTCGGACGCGGGCGGTTTTTCTTGATGCCGAGCAGGCGCCGGATAACCGGCTGGGTTACGATCCGCTGGATCTGGTAATTGTGTCTGGATTTGACCTGGATTCGCTCAGCGATGTCCAGTATGAGGCGCTGCGGCGCTGGGTGGAAGACGGCGGTACGATCCTCTTTGGCGGCGGTGTGGATTGTGCGAGAAATTATGGCAGGTTTGCAGAGAAGGTGCTGGAGCCGCCGTATCTGGATGCGGTAATCGTTCCGGTCAGTCTGGGCGGGGAGACGGCACCGGGCGAGCAGACGGGGGAGATCCAGGCAGAATGCGTCGATGTGAACCTGAAGAACGGCAGCACTCTGCTGGCGGGGGAAGTGTTCCCGCTGTTATCCCATACGAACTGCAAACAGGGGCGGATCGTGGCAGCTGCCTTTTCGATGGATGCGATCAGCGATTTGTGTCTGGCCAATCCATCCTCATTTGAAAAGCTGTATACGCTGGTGCTGGGAAGTGATACCGTGGACGAGCTGGCACAGGAGGATTACTACGGTTATTCGGGCTCGTATTTCAGCGTACAGGGGCTGGTCAACACCGGCAATGCGGGGCGGCTTCCGAAGGTTGCGGCATATACGGTGATCGTGGTGGTCTATCTGCTTTTGATCGGTCCGGGCATCTATTTCTACTTAAAAAAGCGGGGAATTTACCGGTATTATCTGCCGGCGGTGACACTGGGGGCGTTTTTGTTTACCGGCATTATTTATGCGCTGGGCGTAAAGACACGCTTCCGGGAGCCGTTTGTGACGTATGCGTCGATTCTGGATACCTCGGGAGAAGAGGCGGAAGAAGCCACTTATATGAACATCCGAAGCCCTTATAACAAGCCGTATTCGGTGAGCTTAAAGCCGGGCTATGAGGTGCGCCCGATGACGCGCAGTTACTATTACGATGCGGTTTCGGCGGTGCGCTTTACCGGTGAGGAAGAGTATCATACAAACTTTGTTTATCAGCCGGAACGGGTCGAAATTAAAATGCGGGATACGGTCGCATTTTCACCGAATCTGTTTACCCTGCGTCGTGAGCTGGAGAAAACGGACGCGATGGGCGTTCAGGGAAATATTTCCTATTTTGACGGCGTGGTGTCGGGAACGGTAAAAAACTGTTTTGAGGAACCGCTGGAGAATGCGGCTCTGCTCATCAATGGGAAAGCGGTGCTGCTGGGAAGATTAGAGCCTGGGCAGACGGTTTCTCTGGATGGAAAGGAGAGCTGCGATTATCCGGTCAGCTATTCGTATGCGGCAGCACAGATGGTGACCGGGGCGGATCAGTATGAGAAAGCGGAGATTGAGGATCCGGACTATTTAAAGGCGCAGGAGTGGACGAGACTTTTGAGCTTTTATCTGGATTCCGGCGCGGGGCGCAATCCGTCTGAGGCGTGCCTGGTGGCATTTTCAACCCGGAAGCTCCAGGGAGAGGAAGATTTCCTGGCGGATGCGAGGACACTTCGGGAAGGATTTTGCATGGTGACCGAGTCAATCTCGCTGAACCGTGAAAAAGACGGAAAACTTTACCGTTCGGCGCTTGAGGAAGATCCAACGGTGCTCGCCGGAAATTATGAGGCGGCGTACAACACAATGTATAGCGGGGAAACAGCGGAGGCTGCGACGGTCGAATATTCGCTGGGAAGTGACCTTGTCATTGAAAAGCTTACGTTTGAGACTCTGTCACCGCGATTTTCGGAAAATCCGCTCTATCCGTATATGTCATCCTTCTCCGGAAGTATGTATTTCTATAACTATGAGACCGGGCGCAATGACCGGATTGAGCTGAAATCAGAGTATTCGGCAAAGGAGCTTTCGCCGTACCTGTCTCCGTCGAACACATTGACCGTCAAATATGTGCCGGAACAGACGGGAGAGTATGGCTGGGAAAGCCAGCTTCCAAGAATCTATGTCGTAGGGAGGAGAGAGTGATGCTGACGATTAAAAACCTCAGAAAACGATATGGCAATTTTCAAGCGCTGGATGGGCTGAATCTGGAGGTCGCGGACGGGGAACTCTTTGGATTCGTGGGTCCCAATGGGGCAGGCAAGACGACGACGCTCAAGATTCTTGCGGGACTTCTCGTTCCCGACGAGGGCGAGGTGGAGATCGGCGGACTGGATGTTTACTCAGACGGAAAAGAACTCCGGCGGCGGATCGGCTATGTGCCGGATTTCTTCGGAGTATATGATAACCTGAAAGTATCGGAATATATGGAATTTTTCGCATCCTGCTACGGAATTACGGGGCTGCAGGCGCGGACGCGCTGCCATACGCTTCTGGAACAGGTGCGGCTGGAAGATAAAGAGGACTTTTTCGTGGACGGGCTTTCGAGAGGTATGAAGCAGAGCCTATGTCTGGCGCGGGCGCTCATCCACGATCCGGATCTTCTGATCCTGGATGAACCGGCTTCCGGGCTGGATCCTCGCACCCGGGTGGAGTATACGGCGATTCTGAAAGAACTGCGCGATCAGGGAAAAACGCTGCTCGTCAGCTCCCATATTTTATCGGAATTGTCAGAGCTTTGTACCTCGATCGGCATCATTGAGCAGGGAAGAACGGTTCTGCAGGGCAGCATGGATCAGATTTTTGCGCGGATCAACTCGTCCAATCCGCTTCTGATCTCGATTTTCAGCCAGAAAGAAAAGGCGCTTGCGATCCTGAAAAGCCATCCTTGCGTGCAGACGATCGCGGTGCAGGGGGATGAGATCAAGCTGGGCTTTTTGGGGGATCGGCAGGATGAGGCGCTGCTTTTGCAGCAGCTTATCGATGCAGATGTGATGGTCAGCAGCTTTATGCGCGAGAAGGGAAGCCTGGAATCACTGTTTATGCAGATCACAGAACATGAAGAAGAGAGGGCGGTGCTGAAACATGAGATGGAATCCGGTATTTAGGAGGGAAATGACAGTCGGGAGCCGCAGCATCCGCATGATGGCGATTCTGTTTGTTTTTAACAGTATTCTGGCGGCGGTGGCGCTGTTTAATATGTATTCGGTGGCGGAGCAGGTCAGGACGACGGCGGAGATCCAGTATTCGCAGTTTCTGGATCTCTACACGTTCGTCTCCTCGATCGAATTTATCATGCTGCTTTTCATCATGCCGGCGCTGACTGCCAGCAGTATCAGCGGCGAGCGGGAACGCCAGACGCTGGAACTGATGCTGACGACCACGATGGAGCCGCGTGACATGGTGCTTGGAAAACTGGCGTCCTCGCTGGTGACGATGCTGGTGCTGGCGGTCTCGGCGCTTCCGGTACAGGCGCTCGTATTTGTCTACGGGGGCGTTACGCTGCAGGACATCGGGATGCTGTTCCTGTGCCACGGCGTTGTGGCAATTTTAACGGGCAGTATCGGGATCTTTTATTCATCGGTGCTGCGCCGCTCGACGGTATCGACCGTCTGCTCCTATGTGACGGTGGTGGCGCTGACGGCGGGAACGATGGCGGTCAATCTGTTTGCATACCGGATGGCGCTCCGGGCGGCAGATTCGTATGCATCTAATCTCAATGCATCGGAAATGGCAAGTTCCGGCATTTTACGCTATCTCTTTCTTTTCAATCCGGCTGTCTCGTTTTATAATGTAATTAACGGACAGGCGGGAAGCGGCGACATGAGAAAATGGTTCGAGCCACTGTTTGGCGTATTTCCAGACAATGCGATCACAGCACACTGGACGGCGTGCAGCCTGATTTTGCAGTGTATGCTGGCGATGGTGCTGATCGCGGCAGCAGTATGGGCGATCACGCCGGGAAAATGGAATCGGCATGGGAAAAATAAAGGGAATGATAACCGATAGATAGAAAAAGCAGAAAAACAGAGAAACTATGAATTTGGAGAAGGAGGCAGTGAGTATGGGAATTATCAGAGCAGCGGCACACGCGGTCGGCGGCGGGCTGGCAGATCAGTGGCTGGAAGTGATTGAACCGGAAAATATGGGGGAACAGACCGTATTTTCAGCGGGTGTGCAGACACGCCGCGGGGAGAACCGGAAGAGAACACCGGAAACGGTGTCCAATGGTTCTGTGATCCATGTGTACCCGAATCAGTTTATGATGTTGGTGGACGGCGGTAAGGTCGTTGATTATACAGCGGAAGAGGGTTATTATACAGTGCAGAATTCATCCCTGCCGTCTCTGTTTAACGGACAGTTCGGCGATGCACTGAAAGAATCCTTCAACCGTGTGCGTTATGGCGGACAGACGCCGTATGCACAGAAGGTCTACTATATTAATCTCCAGGAGATCAAGGGAATCAAGTTCGGCACACGGACGCCGATCAACTATTTTGATTTATTCTATAATTCCGAGCTGTTTCTGCGCGCACATGGAACTTACTCCATCAAGATTACGGATCCACTGAAATTTTATGCGGAGGCTATTCCGAAAAATCAGGATCAGGTGGAGATTGATTCCATCAATGAGCAGTATTTAGCGGAGTTTCTGGAAGCGCTGCAGACCTCGATCAACCAGATGTCGGCGGATGGCGTGCGGATTTCCTTTGTAGCCTCCAAAGGCAGGGAACTGGGACGCTATATGGCGGAGACGCTGGATGAGGAGTGGAACCGTCTGCGTGGCATGGAGATCCAGTCAGTCGGTATCGCCAGCATTTCCTATGATGAAGAATCGCAGAAACTCATCAATATGCGGAATCAGGGCGCGATGCTCGGCGACCCGTCGGTGCGCGAGGGGTATGTGCAGGGCGCGATGGCACGCGGCTTTGAGGCAGCCGGTTCCAACGGAAGCGGTGCGATGGCAGGCTTCATGGGAATGGGCGCCGGCATGAACTTCGGCGGCGGATTTATGGGCGCCGCATCGGCGTCCAACCTGCAGCAGATGCAGATGCAGCAGGCGGCGCGGCAGGGATATGCGGCACCGCAGGGCGGCTATGCGCCGGGGCAGGCGAATGGAGCGCCGCAGGGTGGTTATGCACAGCAGCCGGGAGCACCACAGGGCGGCTATGCACAACCGGCAGGACAGAACGCAGCGCCGCAGGGCAGTGCGGCAGCTCCGGCAGAATCCTGGACTTGTGAGTGCGGCAATGTCAACCACGGAAAGTTCTGCTCCGAGTGCGGCAAGCCAAGACCAGCCGGTCCGTGGACCTGCAGCTGCGGAACGGTCAATACAGGTAAGTTTTGTTCCGAATGCGGAAAACCGAGGTCATAGGGCGTATGGAGATACAATCATATAAGTGTCCAAACTGCGGCGGCGGACTGGTGTTTGATCCGAAGACGCAGAAATTTAAATGTGAATACTGCCTCTCAGCGTTTACGGAAGAGACGTTGAAAGAGATGGAAGAGGCAGCCAGAAAGTCAGAGGAAGCTTCGAAGCCGGGTGGAATGCCGGAAGCGGAAAAGATAGAGAGCCAGAAGCAGGCGGAGTCTAAGATGGTTCTCTATACCTGCCCGAGCTGCGGCGCGGAGATTGTGGCACAGGAGACGACAGCATCCACGTACTGCTGTTACTGTCACAATCCGGTGGTTCTTTCGGGAAGTCTGGACGGTAAATACCGCCCGGACGGTCTGATTCCGTTTGAGATCGACAAGAAAAAGGCAAAAGAAATCTTTAAAAACTGGATTCAGAAGAAAAAGTATGTGCCGGATGATTTCTACTCGCCGCGTCAGATGGAGTATCTGGAAGGAATTTATTATCCATATTGGATGTATAGCTGCCAGGTATCCGGTGAGATGCAGGCGGAGGCGCTGCGGAAACGCGTGACGGTGGCGGGGGAGATCGAGTATATCGAGACGAGCCGTTACCATCTGGAGAAAAAGGCGGAGCTTCCCATCAAGGATGTGGCGCGCAACGCGTTAAAGCAGGCGGACCGCAGCCTTGCCGAGACCGTGCTTCCGTTTGATATGAAGAAGCTGCGCCCGTTTCAGGCAGGCTATTTTCTGGGATTTAGAGCGGAGCGGCGCGACCGGGAAAAGGAAGAATTTACACAGGAGATTGAGCAGGAGATCAAGCAGTATACGAGAGAATCTCTGCAAAATAGCGTCTCCGGCTACGATCATGTGGATATCCGGAACCACCGGGAGACCATCACGGGGGAAAAATGGAACTATGCCATGCTTCCAGTGTGGATGATGACCTACCCGGATCCGAAGAGCGGTCAGATGTACTATTTTGCGATGAATGGGGAAAATGGAAAGGTCTGCGGCGTCCTGCCGGTTGATTCGAAAAAACTGGTGCGCCTGTTTTTGACGATTTTCATTCCTGTGTTTGTACTTTTGCTGCTGGGAGGATACCTGATATGATAGAGAATCAAAATGCGGGAGTCACACAGAAAAAGAAGAAATATGGACGGCTGAAAGATTTTATATGCTTCTCCGTTGCAGCATTTATTTCATTTTCACAGGTCAGCCCTATATGGGCGGCGGAAGGCACGCGCGTCTTCGACGAGGCGGGACTGTTCAGCGCGGAAGAAGTGCAGGAGCTGGAGACACGGATCGATGAGGTGCGTGATTCACAGGATGCCGATCTGGCGGTACTGACAGTCGAGGACGCACAGGGAGAATCGGCGGAAAGCTATGCCGATGATTTTTACGACACCCACGGACTGGGCGTCGGGGACGATGCGAGTGGTATTCTGCTTTCGATCGATATGGACAACCGGGAGATATACGTTTCTACCACCGGGTATGCGATGAAGGTGCTGACGGATGCGCGGGTAGAGAAGGTGCTGGATGCGGCATATGACAGCGTGGCGGATGGAAACTATGCGGAAGGCGCTCTGGGGGCGATCGACAGCATCGAAAATTATCTGGAGATGGGCGTTCCGGCGGGACAATATACGCAGGTGCGCGAGGAGAAAAAACATTCCCTGGAATGGTATGAGGCGCTGTTTGCGGCGGTTGCGGCAGCGATCGTGGCGGCACTCCCGTGCTTTTCGGTGATGCGCCAGTATAAGATGCAGAAAGAACACCGCCAGTCGCTGGGTTTCCATATGGCATACCGAGCGGACAGTGCGCTGCATTTTGTCCAAAATGAGGAGCAGTTTGTAAACCGGTCGGTAGTGACCAGACGGATTCCAAAAAATCCGGGTCCGGGCGCTTCGGGCGGTTCGGCTGGAAGGACGACCATACATCAGGGCAGCAGCGGAAGGATGCACGGCGGCGGAGGCAGAAAGTTTTAATTGATACAATTTCGTGTGGAAGGCGGATGAATGATATATGACAATCCTGATGACAGGCTTATGTGAGAAAGGTGCAGACCAGATCTGGAAACAGTGTAACGATGCGATGTACGCCCAGGGAGTTACCTGGCTGGAAGAGGCGGCATATGCGGGCGATGCAGAAGCATGGTTCTTTTTAGGACACTGTTACAGCTGGGGGGACGGGGCTGTCGGGTTCAATGAGAAAAAAGCGTATGAATGTTACCTGCGGGGGGCTTCGGCGGGAAGTGCCCGGGCAGTGT
Source organism: Clostridium sp. AM43-3BH (assembly GCF_003479985.1). Classification (NCBI taxonomy): domain Bacteria; kingdom Bacillati; phylum Bacillota; class Clostridia; order Eubacteriales; family Clostridiaceae; genus Clostridium; species Clostridium sp. AM43-3BH. The sequence goes on along the minus strand of NZ_QUIH01000002.1, from coordinate 385,921 downwards.
TAGGAGCGCTGCGCGCCGGTCAGTATGACGAACAGATGAAGCAGTCGGCACGTTATTCCATCGAGGAAAGTTACCGTCAGGTGCGGGATGCCGCTGAGATGGGCGATGTCTATGCCGCGTGGCAGATGGGCGAGGCAGTTGAGTGGGAAGATCTGGCCGATTATATGCCGCAGACTGAGAGCGCCCGTGAGCAGTGCCTCTTCTGGTACGAACGGGCGGCGGACGGCGGCATTATCCCGGCGATGGTTAAGATGGGAAAATGCTGCCAGAATGGTACATACCGGGAAAAAGATGAAAAAGAGGCACTTCGCTGGGCGAATCAGTGCGCCGCCAGCGGGGAGGTCTGGGGACTCTTCCAGATGGGGGAACATTATCGCCAGGAAGAAGACTGGGAAGTTGCATTCCAATATGACTATGCGGCGGCAAAGCAGGGGTCTTCCCGCGCCATGCTGTATCTGGGACAGATGTACTTAAACGGACAGGGCACAGAGCGCGATATCCAGGCGGCCGTCCAGGCGCTGGAAGGAGCCGCGGCGCGGAACGAGGCGGAGAGCTTTGAAGAACTTGGAAATCTGTTCTATCAGGATGAACTGGTGGAGCGCGATGATGAAAAAGCGTTTTACTGGTATGGAAAAGCATATGCGGCAGGCATCAAAGAGGCGGCGCTTCCGTTAGCCCGCCTGTATCTGCGCCCGTCCGACGAGCAGGACACCGTCCGGGCAGAAAAACTTCTGCGGGAGGCAGCTGGGATCGAGACGGACGGACAGGCAAGTCTGGCGCTTGGAAATATCTATCGGGATGGTCTGAACGGCGAGATTGATATGAAGCAGGCGGTTTCCTGGTACGAAAAAGGCGCTTCGCAGGGAAATCCAGAGTGCATGGAGATTCTTGGATGCCTGTATTTCCAGGGCGAAGAGGGAGTAGACCGCGATTATGCAAAAGCATTTGAGTGGCTGAACCGGTGCGAAGAAGCCGGAAGCCTGCAGTCTGCATCCAAGTTAGGCTATCTCTATATGAAGGGAGAAGGCTGCACCGCCGATGAAAATAAGGCGAAGGAGCTTTTTGAGCGGGCGGCACAGACGGAATGTGACGGATATGCACTCTATGAGCTTGGATTTATCTACGAACGGAAAAATGAATCCCCGGAAGATCTCGAGCGGGCGGCACAGTGCTACCAGAAGGCGATCGAGATGGGAAATGAGAGTGCTTCACGGCGGTTTTCCCATTTTAAGAAGGGATTGTTTGGGCGCTGGAAGATCACGTATTAAGGGGGAATTTTTCTTGCGCTGTGCCATAAAGTATGATAGAATTTTTAACTAAAGTGAGCAGGGGGGTCCGTAACTTTGCGGGAGAACTGCAAAACCACACAGAACACTTACATGGCAGAAAGTTTGACTCCGGCATCCTTTGCAAAGATGGGGACGACGGGGAAAGATAAAAAGAGAGGATGAAAATCATGGCAATCAATTACAGCAGTACCCGTGGCGGTGAAAACAACGTAACGGCTTCGATGGCGATCTTAAAGGGACTGGCAGCAGACGGCGGCCTGTTCATGCCGGATCATATCCCGGCGTTAGATTGCAGCCTGGAAGAATTATCCCATAAAACATATCAGGAAGTAGCTTATGCAGTTATGAAGCAGTTCCTGACTGATTTCACAGAGGAAGAGCTGAAAACCTGTATCGAGCGCGCTTACGACAGTAAGTTTGATACGGAAGAGATTGCGCCGCTTGTCAAAGCAGACGGAGCATATTATCTGGAGCTGTTCCACGGAAGCACGATTGCCTTCAAGGATATGGCGCTCTCGATCCTGCCGCATCTGATGACCGTATCGGCGAAGAAGAACCATGCGGAGAACACGATCGTGATCCTGACCGCAACCTCCGGCGATACCGGAAAGGCAGCGATGGCTGGTTTTGCAGACGTTGAGGGAACCAGAATTATCGTATTTTACCCGAAGGACGGCGTCAGCCGTGTGCAGGAGCTGCAGATGCTGACCCAGAAGGGCGCGAACACAAGCGTTGTCGGTATTTCCGGAAACTTTGATGATGCACAGAGCGGTGTCAAGAAAATCTTTGGTGACAAAGAATTTGCCAAAGAATTAGCAGGCAGAGGCTATCAGCTCTCTTCCGCAAACTCCATCAACATCGGTCGTCTCGTACCACAGGTTGTATACTATGTATATGCGTATGCAAAATTGCTTGAAAACGGCGAGATCGAGAACGGTGAGAAGATCAATGTAACCGTTCCGACCGGAAACTTCGGCAATATCTTAGCGGCTTATTTTGCAAAACAGATGGGTGTGCCGATCGACAAGCTGATCTGCGCGTCCAATGACAATAAAGTTCTGTACGACTTCTTTAAGACAGGCGTATATGACAAGAACCGTCCATTCATCCTGACCTCTTCCCCGTCGATGGATATTCTGATTTCCAGCAACCTGGAACGTCTGATTTATCTCTCCACCGGCTGCGATGCGGAGGAGACCAAGAAACGCATGGAAGAGCTTTCGAAAGATGGCAAATATTCGGTTACCGACGAGATGCGTGCGCGCATGGCAGATTTTGTCGGCGGTTATGCTGATCAGGCGGCAAATGCAGCCGAGATCAAGCGTCTCTATGATGAGACCGGTTATATGATCGATACGCATACCGGCGTTGCATCCTGCGTATACCATAACTATGTGAAGGAGACAGGCGATACCAAGAAGACAGTTATCGCATCGACGGCAAGCCCATATAAATTCTCCCGCAGCGTCATGGAGGCAATCTTCGGCAGCGAAGAAGGCAAGGGCGAGTTCGAGCTTATCGACGAGATGGAGAAAGCATCCGGCGTGAAGATCCCGCAGGCGATCGAGGAGATCCGCAAGGCAGAGATCCGTCACAACCGCCAGTGCAAGCCGGAGGAGATGGAGAAAACCGTTTCGGAGATTTTACAGTAAAAGTTACAAAATATTAAAATAATTGCCTGTTATTTTTTTGACAGGCTAGGCAAATACTGAATTATGGTATATAATAGACTCTGGTTAGATCAAAAAGAGACAACGAGGAGGTTTGTATATGTTAGTTAGTGCGAAGGAAATGCTTCAGAAGGCAAGAGATGGCAAATATGCGGTTGGTCAGTTCAACATCAACAATCTTGAATGGACCAAAGCGATTTTACTGACGGCACAGGAGCAGAACTCACCGGTTATCTTAGGTGTTTCTGAGGGCGCAGGCAAGTATATGACTGGCTTTAAGACAGTATCTGCGATGGTAAAAGCGATGATCGAAGAGCTGAACATCACGGTTCCGGTTGCGCTGCATCTGGATCACGGCACCTACGAGGGCTGCTACAAATGTATCGATGCTGGATTTTCTTCCATCATGTTTGACGGCTCCCATTATCCGATCGCCGAGAACGTAGAGAAAACCAAAGAATTAGTCAAAGTCTGCGCGGAGAAAGGTATTTCCCTGGAGGCTGAGGTTGGTTCCATCGGCGGCGAGGAAGACGGCGTGATCGGTATGGGCGAATGTGCAGATCCGAACGAGTGCAAGGCGATTGCAGACCTCGGAGTTGATATGCTGGCAGCAGGTATCGGCAATATCCACGGCAAATATCCGGCAAACTGGCCAGGCTTAAGCTTTGAGACGCTGGCAGCCGTAAAAGAAAAAGTAGGCGATATGCCGCTGGTTCTTCACGGTGGTACCGGTATTCCGGAAGATATGATCAAGAAAGCCATTTCTTTAGGTGTAGCGAAGATTAATGTAAATACTGAGTGCCAGCTGGCATTTGCAGAGGCAACCCGCCAGTATATCGAGGCTGGTAAGGATCAGCAGGGCAAAGGATTTGACCCGCGTAAACTTCTTGCACCTGGTTTTGAGGCGATCAAAGAGACGGTTAAGACAAAGATGGAACTGTTCGGTTCTATCGGAAAAGCCTGATGAATAAGTAAGGTTCATGACCGGACTGCAGGAATGTACATTTCGCAACGCGGATATACATACCGGCGGTCCGGTCTGTTTTCATATTAATGTGAGGGATTGAATGAGCGAGATTATCAATGTACCGGAAATTTTCGGAAAAAATGTGTTTAATGACAAGGCGATGCAGGAACGCCTTCCGAAAAGTGTTTACAAAAAACTGAAGAAAACCATTGAAGACGGAGCTGAGCTGGATCCGTCCATCGCAGATGTTGTCGCACACGCGATGAAAGACTGGGCGATCGAGCGCGGTGCGACGCATTATTCCCATTGGTTCCAGCCGCTGACCGGCATCACGGCAGAAAAACATGATGCGTTTATCTCCGTACCGGATTCCAACGGACGCGTTATCATGGAGTTTTCCGGTAAAGAGCTGATTAAGGGCGAGCCGGATGCATCCTCGTTTCCGTCGGGCGGACTTCGTTCCACCTTTGAGGCACGCGGCTATACAACCTGGGATTGTACTTCCCCGGCATTTCTGCGGGAAGATACGCTGGGCGTGACACTCTACATACCGACTGCATTCTGTTCGTACCGCGGCGAAGCACTGGATAAGAAGACGCCGCTGCTGCGTTCCATGCAGGCAATCAACGAGCAGGCACTCCGGATTCTCCGCCTGTTTGGAAATACGACTTCCCACCGTGTGATTCCGTATGTGGGACCGGAGCAGGAGTATTTTCTGGTTGATAAGAACAAATATTTACAGAGAAAAGACCTGATCTACACCGGTCGTACCCTGTTTGGCGCGATGCCGCCGAAAGGGCAGGAGATGGATGATCACTATTTTGGAAGCATCCGTCCGAGAGTCGGTGCGTTCATGAAAGAGTTAAATGAGACATTGTGGCGTCTGGGGGTCAGTGCAAAGACACAGCACAACGAAGTTGCACCAGCACAGCATGAATTAGCGCCAACCTATTGTCAGGTCAATCTGGCAGTCGATCACAACCAGATGGTCATGGAGGCGATGAAGCGTGTCGCAGGACATCACGGTCTGACCTGTCTGCTGCATGAGAAACCATTTGACGGAATCAATGGTTCCGGTAAGCACAACAACTGGTCCCTGACGAGCGACGACGGCATCAACATGATGAATCCGGGCGAGACGCCGCACGAAAATGTACAGTTTCTTCTGGTTCTGGCGTGCATCATGAAAGCAGTTGACAGACACGCGGATCTGCTGCGCGAGTCCACCGCGATTCCGGGCAACGATCATCGTCTGGGTGCGGCAGAGGCGCCGCCAGCGATCATCTCTATTTTCCTGGGCGAGCAGCTGGAGGATGTTATCGATCAGCTGTGCAGCACGGGCGAAGCCGCACATTCTAAGAAAGGCGAGGTACTTCAGACGGGAGTAGCGACACTTCCGGATTTCGTCAAGGATGCAACCGACCGCAACCGTACTTCACCGTTTGCGTTTACCGGTAACAAATTCGAGTTCCGTATGGTTGGTTCTTCGGATTCTGTTTCATCCCCGAACGTCGTGCTCAACACGATCGTGGCAGAAGCGTTTAAAGAGGCTGCGGACGAATTGGAAAACAGCGATGATTTTGACAGCGCAGTCCATGATATCATCAAGCGTTTGTTTGCAGAGCACCGCCGTATCATTTTCAGCGGAAATGGTTATTCTGAGGAATGGGTTAAAGAGGCAGAGCGCCGTGGACTCCCGAACCTGAAAGCGGGTATCGATTCTGTCGAGGCAATCCGGACCGAGAAAGCGATCAAGCTCTTTGAAGAATTTGGCGTGTACACCCGGACCGAGCTGGAATCCCGTGCCGAGATCGAGTATGAGGCATATTCCAAGACTGTTAACATCGAGGCGAAGACGATGATCGACATGGCAGGCAAGCAGATCATCCCGGCGGTTGTCAAATATACGACTCAGCTTGCTTCCTCCCTGACAGCCGTCCGGACTGCCTGTGAGGAGGCCGATGTCAGTGTCCAGAAAGAACTGCTTTTAGAGACCTCTGATAAACTTTCAGAGATGAAGGTGGCATTGGCGGCACTCAAAGATATCCTGGCAAAGGCATCTGCGATTAAGGATAACAAAGAAAAAGCATTCGCCTATCTGCATGAGGTATGCCCGGCGATGGCAGCTCTCCGTAAACCGGCAGACGAGCTGGAAATGCTGGTAGATAAAGAGTTATGGCCGTTCCCGAGTTATGGGGATTTGGTGTTTGAGGTGTAGGCAGCTTTTAGAAGGTATGATTTTAATTAAAAAGATTTTGACCATCGATATAGGCTATGAATCGTTGGTCAAAATCTTTTTTTAACAACACTTATATATTTTGCAAATACGGTTTATTTCCGTCCAGGACCCTGCGTCTGTCCCTCCTGAATCGTATCGCCCTGATTGGAGGTAAATCCGTTAATCCGTTTATCGGACGAATTTGACGAAGAGCCTGACGAGCTGGAGCTTGATGTCGTCGGTGCGGTGTAAGTCGTGCCGTTGCTGTAGATGCGGCTTGGTACATTGCCGGTATTGCTGGTGGAACTGCTGCTTGTCTGGTTATTCGAAGAGCCTGACGAACTGGAAGTCCCGCCCGGCGTGGAAGTGGAACTGCTGTAGCCGCTTCCAGGAATCGGAACGGTTGTGCCCGACGAAGAACCATTTGACGAGCTGGAGCTGTTGGAACTTCCCGGTGCAGTAAAACTGGTCGAATGATCGGAACTATTCGAGTTGTTGGTGTTACCTGAACTGGAGGTCCCTGAATTGGAATTGTTCGAAGCCGTTCCGCTTGGCCCCGAAGTGCTGCTTGGAGAAGAACTGCCAGACGAAGTCCCTGTTCCCTGTGAAGCACTTGGGTCAAAATAGCTGTCGCTCATGCCGGAGAGGCTGGACGGTGGATTCTGGCACGCACCGCTCTTGGCAAAGGTGTATTTCACCGAATCAATCGTCAGGGTTGTGTTCGAAGCCATCTTACCGTTCTCATCCAGATAATAGTAGGTGCCGGATACCTTAATCCAGCCTTTCTGGCGGTGTCCGTACTCATTGAAATAGTACCAGGTGCCGTCGATCTGCTTCCAGCCGCGGCTCATATTGCCGTCTGTCTTATCCATGTAGTAGGTGTTTCCGTTGCTGTCATTGAGCCAGCCGGTCAGCATCTTGCCCTCATGGAGATAGTAGTATTCATTTTTGATGAGCTGCCAACCGGTCAGCAGTTTTCCATTTTCGTCGAGATAATACCAGGTGCTGTTTACCTTCTGCCAGCCAGTCCGCATCGCCCCGTCCGTGCCGAAATAGTACCAGGTGCCGTTGTCCATCTTCTGCCAGTTGGTAAACATCCGTCCATCCTCACCCAGGTAATACCAGACCGTATCAAGCTGGAGCCAGCCCTTCTGCATCACACCATACTGGTTAAAATAGTACCAGTAGTTGTTGATTTTCTGCCATTTGGTCATCATCTCGCCGCTCTGGTTGAAATAATACCAGGCGGAAGTGGATGAATCCTGACGCCATCCAGTCACCATCTTGCCGGTCGAGTCATCCATATAATAATATTTCTCTCCGATATGTACCCATCCGGTATGCTTCTGACCGTCGTCGGTCATGTAGTACCAGTAGTTTCCGTCCTTCAGCCATCCGGCCGCACGGCTCTGGGAAGAAGGAAGCAGCCCCATGGCACCGATCAGGCAGGCAAGCCCAAGCAGTTTTGCATATCTTTTCCGCATCGCGTATCCCCCTTGCAATGTGATTTATCGTTATCTATGATTACAGTAGAAATTAATATCAAAGATGTTGGGGTCAAAAGGCATTTTGACCCCTCTGATACCAGATTGCTCCGCACTATATGCTCCCGCAATCTTCAAAAACATTCGTAATTCGCTCATTTTTCTTTGAAAAATGGCTACTTACTCATGTTTTTGGCGGGTCCCAAGGTCAAAAATTCTCCTGCAAGCAAGCTTGTGTCGAACTTCTGACCTTTTGACCCTGGTATCATATCAAATTACTTTATAAGTATAACATAGAAAAATGTAAAATACCTAACGGAAATATTACAATTTTAACAAGCCCTCGGAAACAATTTTTCGATAATAATTTTTCGCATACCGGTACATCACGATCGTGTAATCGCCAAATTCGCGTCCTTCCATACTCTTGAAGACCGCCCAGAGCGCCCACAGGAAACCGCCCAGCGCCGCATAGGCATACGTGACAAAGCGTTCCTCGTCTGATGGGGCGTGCTGGAGGTATTCTTCCAGAAGGTGGTCAAGCTCTTCCTGTGAATAATATGAATAAATACTGCACATCGCAATATCAATGAGCGGATCGCACATGCCTGCATACTCCCAGTCGATCAGACGCAGGGAGCCGTCCGGCAGAAACAGGAAATTGTCTGCAACCGAGTCAATGTGGGAGAGGCAGCAAGGACGTTCCAGTGTATCCAGCCGATCCATCAGTTCATTCATCCGAGTGCGGACCGCCGGGTAGTCCTCGAACAGTATTTCCTCATGTCCGCGGCAGATCCTCTCATAAAAATCAATCCGTTCCCGGATGCGGAACGTGTGCGGAACCGTCACGCCGGAAAGATGCAGCTTCCGCAGCATCTCCATGCAGGCGGCCATCTCCTGCGGGTTCTTTGCATCCGCATTCCGAGCGCCCTCATAATACTGGGCGATCTTGTAGCCGGTTTTTCCGTCAAAATACAAAATATGTTCGGTAATGCCAAGCGGTGTGACCGCCTTGTAAACAGCCTCCTCCTCTTTCCGGTTAATCAGAAATTCTGTTCCCGGACCCGGAATGCGGCAGATATAATGTTTTCCATCCAGTTCAAACAGGAACGACTGGTTTGTCATGCCGGATTTGAGACAGCGGATGTTGTGTATCGCTTCCTCTTTTACATTGAAAACGCGTGCGACCAGCTGCATGGCGGCATTGTCCGAATGATTCTGATATTTCGGATCAAACAGGCGCAGTTCTTCCAGGTTTTCAAACTCATAGACCTGATCCGCCGGCTGGCAGTTCATCGAAAAATCCAGTTCTTTGATATGATCGACGACAACCTGTTCCCAGTACCATTGTTCTGTGCCAGGCTGATGATAGGCTTCCTCAATGAGCGGAATGAGCTGGTTGGAAAAATCACGCGAGAGGAACGCAGGTCCATACATGACCCAGGAATCATGCCCACCGACCTGCACCGATGTGATACGCCCCTTTTTATTAGAAGAAAGACACCACTCTGACGTTTCACCTTCCATGTAAACGGAAGAGTACCACGCGCCGCACTCATACTTATGGTACATATTATTTCGAATCCAGTTGTCCGAGACAAGCAGATACATATTGCGGCCGCGGAACAGCTCGCGGGCATGGTAGATCGTAGCCAGATTATTTTTGGTGGCGTACTCCGGGTTATAGAGGAGTTTGACCTGATATTTGTCGATCAGATATTCAAACTTTTCCTTTAAATAACCGACGATAATTGCGATATCCGTGATCCCCGCTTCATGGAGCTGCTTGATCTGGCGCTCAATCATCCGCTCGCCAAACACTTCCAGAAGCCCCTTCGGTGTCTCAAACGTCAGCGGCACAAACCGGGAGCCAAACCCGGCGGCGGTAATGACGGCGCCATCCACTTTAAATTGTTCCAGATACTTAAGCCCCTGTTCGGTCAGCAGATATTTCCCCGTATCCATATCCGTCATGAGAAATGCCTTCTCCAGGCAGTCCCCAAGCAATTTATTCACAGTCCCCAGGGAAAGATTCAAAATCGAAGCAAGCTCCCGCTGGGTTACATCCGGATTCTCATAGAAACTCCGGCAGATCAGTCCATAGCGATCCATATAAAACCTCCTGAATTATTAAATTCTTTTATTTTTCTCTTATATATTCACGTATTTCGTCATCATTATAGATGGATAAGAGTGAAAATAGGTTCTAGCTGTTGTGTGTTCAAAAAATAAAATTAAAAGTGATATATGAACATTATAGCATAAACACAGAGAAAGTAAACGGAAAAAGCAATGCTGCGGGGGGAGAATAAAGACTGTTACTGGGCACGTATGCGTGAATAGTGACGAAAGGCTTGATAAGGTGGTCTGTGGGAAATAAGAAATGTAAAAAATACTGGAAATACAGGCATTTTGGCGGTTAAAACAGGATTGTACAAATATAAATACAATTACGAAACCATAAAGAATTTTCGTAAAAAATCCGTAAGAAAATGCACAGATAAATGTTATGGTATTTTGGAAAAACGTGTATTATAATGTGAATGTATCGGAGAAAGGCAGTACTTCACAGGGAAGAGAAACATAGGAAATACAGACAATATTCCACTTCAAAATAAAAAGTTGGAAATTCTGTAAAAAAACTATTGATAATTTTCCATATCCGAAGTATAATGACCTAGTAATGCAGTTAGGATTTCGAGAAAAATATTTCAAAAAGTAAAAAGGAGAGTGCATTAATTATGAGAAAGCAGACTAAATTAGTTGCAGTACTTTCTGCAGCAGCTTTACTTGCTATGGGTGCTTCCATGACTTCTTTCGCAGCTGGTTGGGAGAAAGATGACGCTGGAGTTTGGCACTACTATGACAGCGATGATGAGATGGTAACCGACGAGTGGAAGAAAGATGGCGGCAAATGGTTCCATCTTGACGAAGATGGTGAGATGGAGACAGATACATGGGTAGATGATGACTACTATGTAGCTGAAGATGGTCATATGCTGACCAACGAGTGGAAAAAGACCATGGCTGATGAGGATGAAGATGATCCGGAAGACGGCGGCGAGCATTGGTACTACTTCAACAACAAAGGTAAAAAAGTTACCGATACAGATAAGAAGATCAATGGCAAGACCTACTACTTCAACGAAGATGGTGAGATGCAGTATGGCTGGCACGAGGAAGACGGCAACGCATACTACTTAGGTACTGAGGACGAAGGTTGGAGAGCTGAGTCTAAGTGGCTGTGGCTTGAGAAATCCGGTAACAATGAGAACGATCTGGATGATGATGATGATCTGGAAGTAGTTCTTGATTGTTCTGAAGATGACAACTGTGATGATGAGGGTTGGTACTGGTTCCAGTCTTCTGGTAAAGCATATCATGACACAGGCAAGAAGAAAATCAACGGCAAATACTATATGTTCAACGAGCACGGTCAGATGCTGTACGAGTGGATTGATGGTAAGGCTGTTGAACAGGGTTCCAACGCACAGCTTGATGGTAACCTTGCTAAGGGCGAATTAGCTACAACCAGCGTAATGAGATACTACAACGAAGTTGAAGATGGTTCCAGAGGTAACGGCTGGTATCAGATCGACGGCGCTGAGGATCTGGATGCTGATGGTGATACAGACTGGTACTACATCGATGACGGTGAAGTTAAATACGCTGATGGCGGTTCCAAAGACTTCGCTACTTACGATGATGACGGAGCTGTATACGTTCAGAGAATCAAAATTGAAGGTAAATACTTCTCCTTCAACGAAAAAGGTCAGATGCAGGATGGCTTACAGTACTGCCAGGCTGACGGCGGATTCTACTACTTCGATGCCAACGGCTATCAGAAGACTGGTCGCGTAACATCTGTAGAGAACGACGATGATGATTACACATTCTACTTCAACACCAAGAATGGTAAGAATGGTCTTGGCTACAATGGTCTGAAAGATGATTATCTGTACTTCAACGGTAAGAGACTGGATGCAGATGATGACTACAGACTGTACTACTATGATGGAGACATCTATCTGACCAATACCAAGGGTAAAGTTCAGAAGACCTCCAAGAAGTATGACATCGAGAACAAGGGCATCGCTGAGGATGATGTAAAAGTAGAGATCAGCGGCAAGAAAGTTGTATCCGTTACTTTAGCTAGCGGTAAGACAATCAAAGCTGAGGATCTGATTGCTGATGCAGAAGCTCAGTTTGGTAAAGATGTTGTTACAGAGGATCAGATCGTATCTGTACCGTTCATCCAGCTGTATGATGACGATATTTATACCTACACAAATCTGGCTGGTACTAAGGCTGTTGAAGGTTGGTTAGGATTAAACAAATAATTAATCTGAATTTTATTCGATTAGTCATTTGACCTAGGATAATTGAGAAGCGGTATTTCAGGATATTTCCTGGAATGCCGCTTCTTTTTTAGTAAAAAGAGCTCCGATACCTCGAAGTGTTTCGAGATGGCGGAGTTTTTTATGTGGTCGCAATGTAAATGAAGCCTGTCTGTATGACTGCATTTGCCCTCTGTCAGTTAAAGAATAGAATATGCAAAACTCTCTGCAGTACTATCATTTTGAGTTTAAGCATATCTTCCAAGTCTTGTTTCACTGATTCTTTCATGATATGATAATAAAAACAACAAATTATCATGATGTGTGATAAACGTGCAGTTTTATTAAAAAGAGAGGGAGCCATATGGGTATATATTTAAATCCCGGAAACGCAGCTTTTTCAGAAGCGGTGCATTCTCAGATCTATGTAGATAAAACAGAGCTGATTTCTTATACCAACAGTGTGCTGGCAACAAACCAGAAAAATATCTGCGTCAGCCGCCCAAGGAGATTTGGAAAATCCATTACAGCCAATATGCTGGCTGCTTATTATAGTAAGGGATGTCAGTCTGATACTTTATTTAAAGACCGAAAAATCAGCTGTTCAAAAGATTATAAAAAATATTTAAACACTTACACAACTATATTTTTAAATATCCAGGAATTTTTAAGTCGAAGCTCTAATGTAGAAGAATTGATTCAGCGGATCCGGCGTTCACTCATGAGAGAAATTCGCCGTGAATATCCAACGATTGATTTTTATGATGAATTAGATCTGACGGAAAATATGAAGGAAATTTATGCTGAAACAAATGAGCCATTTATTATAATCATTGATGAATGGGATTGTATTTTTAGGGAATACGCAGAAGATAAAGCGGCTCAGGAACGATATCTGGATTTTCTTCGTGATTTTCTAAAGGATAAGGCACATATACATCTGGCATATATGACAGGAATATTGCCAATAAAAAAATACGGTACCCATTCTGCGCTCAATATGTTTGATGAATTCTCGATGGCAAATCCAGGTGTTCTGGCGCAATATGTCGGTTTCACAGAAAATGAGGTGCGCTGCCTCTGCTCAGATTATCAAATGGATTTGGCAGAAATCAAAGAATGGTATGATGGATATCGCTTTGAAAAAGCCTCTTCTATTTACAGTCCGCGTTCGGTTGTGGCTGCTATGACTTCTGGTATCTGCGATTCTTATTGGAACCAGACCGAAACATTTGAGGCACTGCGCGGATATATTGACATGAATTTTGATGGGCTGAAAGACGATGTTCTCAGCATGATGGCCGGAGAAATGGTACCGGTCAATACAGGCAGTTTCAGCAATGATATGACGACATTTCACAGCGAGGATGATGTCCTGACTTTGCTGATTCATCTGGGATATCTTGGATACGATTTCAGCCATAAATCAGTTTTTATTCCGAATAATGAAATCCGTGGAGAGTTTGTAAATGCGGTTTCGGTTTCTCAATGGGGAGAGGTCTCGAAAGCATTGAAAAACTCAGCTGATTTACTTAATGCTATCTGGAGAAAAGATGAAGAAAAAGTAGCTGTCTATATGGAACAGGCTCATTTTGAAACATCCCATTTACAGTATAATAATGAAAATGCACTGAGTTATACTGTATCACTGGCACTCTACGCTGCCAGAAACTTTTATCAGGTTTATCGTGAATTTCCATCGGGATCTGGATTTGCAGATATAGTTTATTTACCGCGAAAAGAATTTCCGGATAAGCCAGCTTTGATTGTCGAACTAAAATGGAACAAATCGGCCGAAGGCGCAATTCACCAGATATTAAAAAAACAATATTTCCAGAATCTGGAAGATTATTCAGGAAATATGCTGCTGGTTGGAATCAATTATGATTTAAAGACGCGAAAACATGAATGTAAAATTTTAGAATTTAAAAAATGAAAAGCAAGTTATTTGTCACGGCGGCAGTAAAAAGAGATGTTGATTGAGAAATCCTCTTTTTGCGGCCGATGTGATTTGACATCCAATTCAAATCTGAATCATTAAGCTGATAGCTTGATATAAGAGGACTCCGTCACTTCAGAGAAGTCTGAGGTGGCGGAGTCCTCTTTTTGTCAAGGTCGAACGTTGTACCGTTTACTAATTCAATCTTTCAAATATACCAGGCAGCGTTTCTTAAAAAAAGCAATTCCATAACACAAAATTTTATCATAGGAATCCTCAAATTCTTTTGCATACATTTTTTCATCGATCTGGGCAAGTGCTTTTTGGCAGGATTGTTTCATCTGGTCAAGCGTGCTGGAATATTTCACTTCAAAAAGGGCCAATTGTCCATTTTCAGAGTCGTAGACAATCACATCGCTTCGTCCTTCTCCATGCTCTTTATTCGACTCCACCACATAACCGGCACCAGTAAAAATACCTGCCAGAAATGCATGGTAAAAGTCTTCTCGGTAATCATGATAACTGATGGTTTTTCTTAAAAGTTTATTCATCTCATCCGTCATCCTGTCGCTGTTTCCATCCCATACCGCATGAAATAATTCTGTGCGGTTCCAATGCTTCGTTGATTCGTTAAACCATTTTATAATTGTTGACTCAAAAATATCTTTGATTTCCCTATTCGGAATCATCAACGCGGTTGTTCCATCTGGAATAGTTTCTTGAATATCCATCTCTCGAACGCGCGTCAGATAACCGGTTAAATATAAAATACTCCATAAGTTATCCTCGGAAGAATGAAGATAATCATAGGTTAAATTTTCTTCAATCTTTTGGAAAATATATCCGCCGGACAATAATTTTTCCAATTTCATTGTGATACTGCTTCCAGCATAATCAATGAAAGAGCGAATAATTGCATTATCGCTTGTATTCTTCCAATAACTCTCAGGCTTCATGGAAGGATTATGCTGAAGATCCCGAAGATAATTCATCACATCCCACGGGCAATATACATCAAAGCATCCGAAATGATAACCGTCATACCAGGCTTTAATTTCATCCGAATATTCGGCAGTATTGGATTCCTTTAAAATCTGATTTACATCGTTTTGTGTAAAGCCAAAATATTCATTTAATCGAGAATCTGTGATGGTATCCGAAACAAAATTATTGGTTCCAGTGAAGATACTTTCTTTAGCAATTTTCAAGCATCCTGTCACAACCGCAAAGCAGAGGCTGGAATTATCTTTTAATGAGGTACTCATCATTGCTTTCATGATTTCCAGCATTTCCTGATAATACCCATTGCTGCTTGCTTTCGCAACGGGAACATCGTATTCATCCAACAAAAGAATAACTGTCTTCCCATAATAAGCCTGCATCATTTTCATCAAAATCAGGATAGAACCCTTTACATCTGTTGCAGATGCAGTCTGATTTTTTAGTCGTTTAAAAATCTCTTTATATGCATCGCTGACGGCATCGCTTTGCTCCAAATAAGAGTATTCGATGCATATCTGGGATATGACAAATTTCAGCATATCAAAAGCACTGTCAAATGTAATCCCATCTACATCCTTAAAGGTAATAAAAAGAGTCGGACGCTGATTCATCCATGTTTGACAAATAGCTGATTCATGACTGATTTCCAAATCTTGAAATAACGAATGGTTATCATGTCGAATATCGAAAAAATGTTCCAGCATACTCATAGCCAGCGTCTTTCCAAATCGTCTGGGGCGAGTAATCAGCGTGACGTTTGCTGTGCTTTTCTTTAATAATTCCGAAATGAGTCCCGTTTTATCCACATAGTAATATTCATTTTCACGTATCTGAGAAAAATCCGAGACGCCAACCGGAATATTAAGATTCGTCATAGAATCATCGCTCCTTTCGAAAAATCAGGCTGTTTTTATTATCATATCATGAAAGGCTGGGGGAAACAAGGTGGAGAAAGAGATTGAAAAGATAGAAAAAGTCCCCTGGGAATCGCCCTAACAAAAAAGGGTTGTTACACCATATAAGTGCACAACCCTTTTCATTTTATTCAGATCTGCCACACGTTTGTGTAACAGCTCTTCTTTAAATGTTATTTGAGATATAGATTATTTATTAGCTACAGCGTTCTGTGCTGCCTCGTAAGCATCTGTATTCTCGTAGTGTGTAACGCCCAGTGCATCCTGATAAATTGCATTGTCGAACAGCTCAATCTTCGGTAATGTAGCGGCGTTCTTATAGGTGCCCTCAGAACCATCTTTAGTAGAAGAGGCAATCTCGTATGTGTTTCTGAACGTAAACTTAACGTCATCACCAAAATTTTCTACATCATACTCTTTAGAAGTAGATTTCTGAAGTTTACCTTTGTTGTTTACCAGATAGTATTTCTTATCTACAACATAGATTCTGTAATCATCATCTGCTTCCAGTCTCTTGCCATTCCAGTAAAGGTAACCGGATTTCTCACCTGTATAACCCTGACCATTCTTACCATTCTTGGTCTCGAAGTAGTAGGTGTAGTTATCATCCTCTTCTTCAACATTAGCAATCTTGCCGGTCTTCATATAACCATCATTGTCGAAGTAGTAGAATTTCTTATCGATCATCTGTAAACCAGTCTGCATCTGACCAATTTCATTGAAGCAGAAGTTCTTGCCATTGATCTTGATCTTCTTGGTATATACTTTAGCACCGTCATCAGTTAAGTCAGTATTGTTCTTCTCACCGTCATCAGCTTTCTTAGCCTTACCGTCTTTGAAGTAATACCAATCGGTATCATCGCCTGCCTTAAGTGCATCAGCACCATCGATCTGATACCAGCCATCAGCTCTCCAGCCCTCTTCAACTACGTTCATGTAACGTACTTCAGAAGCGGTAGCTTCGATGGAATCGCTATCCAGTTTTGCATTGGAAGCCACGTTTGCTTTAACACCATTGATCCACTCATACAGCATCTGACCATGATTGTTGAAGTAGTAGTATTTACCGTTGATCTTTTTCTGCTTAGCGTCTTTGTACATCTTACCGTCGCTACCGAACCAGTACCAACCTTCTTCATCACACGGATCATCATCATTCTGAGAATCATGGCTTACGGCATCTGCTGCATCTTTCTCATCATCATCTTCGGAATCCGGAGCAGCTAACCACAGCCAAGAAGAGTTGGTTCTAGCACCGTCATCCTCTTCGCCTAAGTAGTATACGTTGTTGTTAGAATCAGCATACCAACCATACTGCATTTTTCCATCTTCATCGAAGAAGTAAGTCTTGCCATTGATCTTTTTATCATCAGAAGTGGTCTTTTTACCCTTGCTGCCGAAGTAGTACCAGCTTTCGCCATCCTCGTCCGGATCATCCTGATCGTCATCGGACACGGTCTTCTTCCACTCGTTAGTCAGCATATGACCATCTTCAGCTACATAGTAGTCATCGTCTACCCAAGAATCTGTCAGCATGTTGCCGTCATCATCCAGATAGAACCACTTACCACCGTCTTTTTTCCACTCGCCTGTTACCATCTCATCGTCGCTGTCATAGTAGTGCCAAACACCAGCGTCATCTTTCTCCCAACCAGCTGCGAAAGAAGTCATGGAAGCACCCATAGCGAGTAAAGCTGCTGCAGAAAGTACTGCAACTAATTTAGTCTGCTTTCTCATAATTAATGCACTCTCCTTTTTACTTTTTGAAATATTTTTCTCGAAATCCTAACTGCATTACCAGGTCATTATACTTCGGATATAGAAAAGTATCGGGAGGTGGGATTTGTCGATTTTTCGTTTCTTTTTTTCGTTGACTTTTCTTTCTTTCCCAAATACAATAGAAGAAAGAAAGAAAGAAAGAAAGAAAGAAAGAAAGAAAGAAAGAAAGAAAGAAAGAAAGAAAGAAAGAAAGAAAGGTGAATAGTATGCTTTCGTTTGAGAATCAAGAGGTGGAATTTAAGCAAGAATATGTACCTGAGATTCGAAAAGAAGTAATTGCCTTTGCAAATGCTTCTGGAGGTACTATTTTGATTGGTGTTAGAAAAGATGGAGCAATTATTGGCGTAGATGATCCAGATGCAATCATGCTTCAGGTTGCAGGTTCTTTAAAAGATTCTATCGCACCTGATATTATGCCTTTTGTCAATATAAAAACTGTGGAAATTGACGGAAAAACGGTCGTTGAAATTAATATTGCAACAGGAACGAATCGTCCATATTATATTCGGGAAAAAGGTCTAAAGCCCAGTGGTGTATATGTTCGAAAAGGAAGTTCTTCACAACCCATGACAGATGAGGGCATCCGGGAAATGATCATTCAAAGCGGCAGATGTTCCTATGAAACAAGCCGAAGCATGAATCAGGATTTGACATTTGAGTATTTTGAAAATGAGATGCACAAACGAAAAATTGCGTTTGGAAGATCACAGATGCAAACATTAAAACTGATAGGTGATGATCATTTATACACAAATCTTGCATTGCTATTATCGGATCAATGTGAAGTAACAACAAAAGTGGCTCTTTTTCAAGGAACAGATAAAGCGGTTTTCAGAGATAGAAAGGAATTTTCTGGTTCTATTTTAAAACAATTGGAAGACGTTTATCAGTTTATTGATTTAAACAATAAAACGCAAGCCAGTTTTTCGGGTTTAATCCGTATTGATAAAAAAGATTACCCAGAAGAGGCAATCAGAGAAGCGCTTTTAAATAGTATCGTTCATCGAGATTATTCGTTTAGTGGAAGTAATATTATAAATATTTATGACGATCGTATAGAAATTGTCTCATTGGGAGGATTGGTTTCCGGACTGGAATTAAATTCTATTTTTCTGGGTGTATCGCAGCCAAGGAATCCTAATTTGGCAGCTATTTTTTATCGCATGATGTTAATAGAAAGTTATGGTACAGGAATTGGAAAAATTCAACGAGCCTATGGAGATAACGAAAAAAAGCCTTTTTTTGAAACAGCAAAAGGTGTTTTCCGTGTTACACTTCCAAATAGAAACGAAGGAATACAAAAGCTGTCAAAACCAAGGAAACGTCTGGTAGCAGTTTACCGACAGCCGCTATCTTCTGAAAAAGCTGAAATTCTCTCATATGTAGCAGAGCATAAAAAAATAACAAGAAAAGAAACCGAAGCGCTTTTAAATATAGGTACAACAAAAGCGTATAGGATCTTAAAGGAATTATCCAGTGCTGGAAAATTGCATATAAATGGTTCTGGAAAAAATGTTTATTATACAGGAGAGTAACGGAATAGCGAATCAATCATCTGAAAAATTCTGTATTAAAGAAAATAATTTATCTGAAAAAGAGGTGTCCTCAATCATAATGATTAAGCGACACCTCTTCTTGTTTATCTGTCTTTATTTTTCTTTTGGCTGCACACAGCGGCTGAATCCCCACTCGCTTACATAAAGTACGGCTGCGGCCGGAATTGCTGTTACACAGACAACCAGCAGATTAAAAAGCCATTTAAAATTGGTAATGAAGTGCAGGCTCTGCGGAACTGTGATTTTATCATATAAAAATGCCAGAATCTGTGGATCTCTGGTTAAAGTAAATGCTAAAAATGCCACTCCGATTCCCAGCACAATCGCCATGCCAAAAAGGATTCCCCAGACACTCCAGGTTGTTTTTGTATTAGCTGTCATACTCGATTGCCTCCTTCAAATTGAATTGATGGCTTTAGTGTAACGCAAAGATGTGTTCCTTTTGTGAAAAATACATAAAATTTCTGGTTATCTTTGTAAAAAGTATTTTATATACAAAAAACAGCATACAGAGGCACGATTTTCTTGTTATCTTCGCATCCAAAATTTTTCGCTGATACACATTGGCAGAACTTTATGAATAAAAATTGAAGGTTGCTTGTCGCTACAAGAAAGGAACTTTGTTGCCCTAACAAAAAAGGGTTGTTACACCATATGGCGCACAACCCTTTTCATTTTATTCAGAGAAATTATAAACTAACTCTAAAGAATTAATACTATCTCCAAGTGGAAGTTACAGTAACCTTTCCAGCTGCATCTGTAGTAGACTCATATGTGTATACGTTATCGTACAGAGAGATAAACGGAACGGTAACATCTAAGTTCTGCTTTTCAGCATCAAAATTATTACTTTTAGCTACAGCAGCTTCTACAGCATCTGTATAAACTTTAACGGCTTTACCATCAATGCTGGATACAACACCGTTCTTGTTAGTCATTACAGTAACGTCATCAACGTTTACAAAGCTCTTGTTCTCAATATCGTCGAAGTCTCTACCCTTTGTACCGGTAGCTTTCTGAACTTTACCCTTGCTGTTTACAAGATATACTTTACCTTCTACATAGAAGAATCTGTAATCATCATCTGCTTCCAGTCTCTTACCATTGTAGTACAGGTAACCATCTTTCTCACCAGTGTAACCAATACCGTTCTTACCATTCTTGGTAGTGAAGAAGAATGTGTAGTCATCATCGTCACACTCTACAGAAGCAACTTTACCAGTCTTCATGTAGCCATTTTCATCAAAGTAGAAGAATCCACCATCATTCTTGATGAACTGAAGACCATCCTGCATCTGACCTTTTTCATTGAAAGCAAAGTATTTATTTCCGCTTACTTTTACTTTCTTTCTCATGACATAAATCTTCTTGTTATCGTTATCTGTTACACCAGCGAAGTCACTAGCTTTAGCGTAAGTGATTTCACCGTCATCGATCAGGTACCAGTCGGTATCGCTGTCAGTTCCCATATCCTCGGAACCATCCATCTCATACCAGCCATCGCCTCTCCAACCTTCTTCTACAGCATTGTAGTAGAACATATTGCTTGCAGTAGCCTGTTTCTTATGGCTTCCATCAAGTTCAGCGTTGGAACCATATTTTACAGTATTTGTATTATTGATCCACTCGTACAGCATCTGACCATGTTCATTGAACATGTAGAATTTGCCGTTGATTTTCTTCTTTGCAGTGCCGGTATACATCTTACCAGAAGACTGGAACCAGTACCAACCTTCATCATCACACATCTCACCGTTGTTGTCGTTGCAACCTGGAAAGATATCCTGATCATCAGTCTCATCGCTGTCTAAAGATCCAGACTTAGACAACCATAACCACTGAGACTCTGTTCTAGCGCCGTCCATCTCGTCACCGTAGTAGTACATAT
This sequence comes from Clostridium sp. AM43-3BH, assembly GCF_003479985.1. Lineage (NCBI taxonomy): Bacteria > Bacillati > Bacillota > Clostridia > Eubacteriales > Clostridiaceae > Clostridium > Clostridium sp. AM43-3BH. The sequence continues at coordinate 364,878 of NZ_QUIH01000002.1, read as the reverse complement.
TGCCGCCTTCATACTGCCAGCCATACTGCATCTTACCATCGGAATCGAAGAGATATGTTTTACCATTGATTTTCTTGGTCTCGTCAGCAACTTTTTTACCTTTGTTATTGAAGTAGTACCAGTTCTCGCCATCCTCGTCCGGATCATCCTGATCATCATCAGACATGGTGTACTTCCAAGCGTTTGTCAGCATAGCGCCGTCATCGCCTACATAGTACTCATCATCGATCCACTGGTCAACAGCCATATCGCCGTCTTCGTCAAGGTAGAACCACTTACCACCATCTTTTTTCCACTCGCCTGTTACCATATCATCGTCGCTGTCATAGTAGTGCCAAACACCAGCGTCATCTTTCTGCCAACCAGCTGCGAAAGAAGTCATGGAAGCACCCATAGCGAGTAAAGCTGCTGCAGAAAGTACTGCAACTAATTTAGTCTGCTTTCTCATAATTAATGCACTCTCCTTTTACTTTTTGAAATATTTTTCTCGAAATCCTAACTGCATTACCAGGTCATTATACTTCGGATATGGAAAAGTATCGCAAGTTGCAAAAAAAGGGAGAGATAATGTTACTGTTCACAGGTAGGCACTTTTGGAACCGAAAGTGCCGTAAGAAAACGTGGTGGCAGCAGGAATTTGCCGTATTTAAATGCGAAGCCACGGCAAATTCCGTTACTGGGCACGTATGCGTGAACAGTAACGAGATAATAGGGGAAATTTAAGATTTCCTTCCTTGCTATCCACAAAACGAAATGCTATACTGATACAAGCCGTTTCTCTGGTTTTACGAATAAGAAAAGGAGAAGAATGTGATGGAACAGACAGAGATTGCAAGAGAGCAGGGAGCTCCGACTGCATCCATTTTGGCAGAGCAGGCATGGGAGGGAAAAGTCCGAAAGGTTTTTTCATGGATTGTGTCGGTGTATCTGTGTGTGGTGTTTGGGGCATTTCCGCTATATTTCCATAATTATTATTATGATATTCTGGTATCGAAATATCAGTTTTACTGGCTCAGCACGGTTGCGATGCTGGCGTCATGCCTGATCGCAGCGATAGTATTTGCGTGCATGGACTTAAAGCGGTTTGGCGGGGCGCATGTGCGGCGCTTTTTGGGAGCGTTTCGACTGACTGAATTAAAAAAGCAGCCATTTGCCTATAAGGCACTGGCAGTTTTCTGGGGACTGGCACTGATATCGACGGTGCTGTCGGATTATGTGTATGAGTCGTTCTGGGGCAATGAAGGACGATTCAGCGGATTTTTTTTGATTACGCTGTATGTGCTGGGAACGATTGTGAGCAGCAAGTATGGTCGGATGAGAAAATGGTACCTGGATGTGTTTTTGGCATCGTCCGTTCTGGTCTGCCTGTTTGGAATCACAGATTATTTCCAGATGGATTTATTGGGATGGAAAAAGGGCGTGAGCAATGAACAGGGAAACCTGTTTGTATCTACATTGGGAAATATCAACACGTATACGGCGTTTGTGGCGCTTACGATGGCGGTTGCCTGCGGCTGTTTTGTAAGTGAGAGAAAAGTGGGACGCCGTATCTGGTATTATCTGGTTTCGGCGCTGGTCTTTTTTGCATTGATTACCGGACAGAGTGATAATGCATATTTATCACTTGGAATGCTGTTTGCGGTGATGCCGCTGTTTTTATTTACGACATGGCGGGGCATCGCAGATTATGGTATTCTGGCGGCTACGTTTATGACCGTGATCAAGGTAGTAGATACGGTCAATAAAGTATATGCCGATCAGGTCATCGGTCTGGGCGGTGTGTTTGGCGTGTTGGTGCGCTATCGTTATCTGGAGGGAATCGTCGTTTTATTCTGGATTCTGGCGGGGATTCTCTGTGTTTGGAAACGGAAGATGGAACAGACGAATCCAGAGAGCAAACCGGGACGATGGATTTGGCGTGGCTGGTGTGCCGTTTTGATTCTTGGATGCCTGGCAGTGGCATTTGTCCTCTATGATGCAAATCTGGGAGGACATGCGGAACGGTACAGCGCGTTGTCCCAGTATCTTGTTTTTGATGATGACTGGGGGACGAACCGGGGATATTGCTGGAGAATTGGCTGGCAGTCCTATCGCGAGCTGCCGTTCCTGCATCAGTTGTTTGGTTTTGGACCAGACACATATGGAATTCTGACTTGGGATTTCAGGCAGGATGCGCTGGATCGGTATGGAGTTTTCTATGAGAGCGCCCACAACGAATATTTCCAGTACCTTGTTACAATGGGACCGCTTGCGCTTGTATCTTATCTTGCGTTTCTGGGCGGCACCTGCGTGCAGATGTGCAAAAAATGGAAAGAGTGCGCCTGGATCCTGGCGCCTGTTCTGGCGGTGCTCTGCTATGGAGCACAGGCAGTTGTTAATATCAACCTCCCGATCGCGACACCGATTATGTGGGCTATGCTGGCGATTGGGCTTGCACTCACAAGAGAGAAAGCAGAACAGGCAGAATAGCTCAAATAGACAGAACGGATTAAATAGACAGCAAATCCGGGCAGATTCGGCGGAAAAGCCGAAATGACGAACTTTGTCGATTTAGAATTTAAAGTAATGTGTGCACAGTAACCCGTGTCGAAATTTGCGATCGATAGACTCTTTTATTTTTCTTAAAATCGGTTTATAAATAATATGAAAAGAAAAAACGATAGGATCGCCTGGCAGAGCTGCGTTATGCAGTGTGGTCATCTGAATGGAAGAACAGGCAGTCAAAAGGAGGAGAGTTTATGGATGAAGCTAAAAAATTGGTCGTTTTAGAGCAGGAAAATGAAGAATTAAAGCGTGAGCTGAGGGAGTTATTTAAAACTCTGGATCAGATGAATCAAAGCTTAAACCGGATGATTGACCACTACATACTCTGTAAGACGGAGAAGGCGGGATAAGCGGAGAGCCTGGATAAGATGGAAAAGAAGAGGCTCATTTATACCAGATGGAGCAGGTGAAAAATCAAATCAAAAATTAAATAGTAGATCGAATATGAAAGCCGCATGATTCAGAAGGTATGTTATCAAACCAGAATGAATCATGCGGCATTTTTTATCTACTCTGTGTAATATGTAGTCGGCGCGTCAATTCCCAGATTAAATCATGCATCCAGGAGACAGTCTGCTCCAGCTGCTCGTTTTTCTCTCTTAGCGCCAATACTTCCTGATAGAGAGTTTCCTTGTCGGAATCTTTTGAGATATCCGGATGGAGATTCGAGGAAGTGGAAGATGATTTTGTTTTACCCGGTGCTGCAGAATGATCTGTCATCAATTTGGTGTTATCAGGTGCTGCATTTTGATCCGACGATTTTGCATCATCCGGTGATATGCTCCGGCCGGATGGCTTTGTCTGCCCTGGTGCCTTAGCCTTGTTCGCCTGTTTGGCTTTAGAATCCAAAGGGCTTGCCGCATTAATCATGTGTCTGGAAATCAGGATCTGCCGTTGTGGATAGTCTAAGTCCATGAAATCCTGATACGGAATGGGAAGAGGAGTCATGGCGATTGAGCAATGCGGACACACCGCATTGGCAACGAGCTGAAAGAATCCATAATGTCCACAGTTTGGACAGCAATAAACATTTAAACCACGCATAGAGTTGCCTCCGTAGAAGTAAGAGTTGAGTCATTGGGAGAAAAATGAAAACATCCCCTTTATTATAATACGTTTTAATCGGGAACATTATAACTGGTTTTTAGAAAAAAATTTAAAAATTTCCAAAAAAATTTTTAAAACGATAAAAAAAGACATCTTTCAGAAAAAATACCGCGGTGTCACAAAAGTGTCCTGCGGTATTTGAACGGATGCAATATTATATTTTACTGGATGATTCCAGATGTGTCAACTGTCCAGGCAGTATCATTGCTGTCTTTGATATCCTTGAACCCTTTTCCGAGTTCCGGACGGGAAGCGGAAGAGGAGGAAGAGGTTGCTTTCTGGATGGTGCCGCTGGTGTTTACCAGGTAGCGTTTTTCACCGATGGAAACCGGCTCATAGCGGAGTTCCGGATCCGCCTTCTTTAAAAGACCGTTTACATAAACCTGGTTATCGCGCTCTCCATGGTAGCCCTGTCCTTTGAGGGAACCTTTGGTCTGGAAATACCAGATCTGGTTTTCTTCTAAATCATCATTGTAAATAGTCTGCTTGCCGGTACGCATCACGCCGTCGTCGCCGAAGTAGTAGGAGGCGAAGCTGCCATCCGCCTGTTTCAGGCTCTGAAGCCCGGTCTGCATTTCACCGCGCTCGTTGAAGCAGTAGCGCTCGGAATTGATGGTGAAAATAGCAAGATCCTTCTCGGCAAAGTAAGCAGTTCCGTTTTTAAAGAAGAAGGAAAATGGCTCTTCTTCTTCGCTGATGCCCGGTGCCCCTTCAATGGTGTACCAGCCGCTTGCCCGGCGTCCGCCATTTTCCGGATCGTAATAGCGGAAATCGTTTAAGCTGACAGTGTCTGTGGCAGAGTTGTCCGTTGTTGCTGCTTCGTTTGAAGGTGTGCTGGAGCTTACAAAGCCAGCTTCCGCGACATTGATCCAGCCTGTCTGCATCTGGCCGTCGATGAATGTGTAGTAGCCATTGTCGATTTTGCGGTCCATCTGGCTTACGATCATGCGTCCTTCGGTGTCAAAATAGCACCAGATATCTTCATCGTCGGTGTCTTTCGTGATGGTTTCCAGCAGAATCCATCCGGTTTTTCTGGCGCCGTCATCTTCCTCGCCGAGGTAGTAGGTCTGTCCGTCCAGCTCCAGAAGCCCGGTCTGCATCAGTCCGTCCTCGTCGAAATAGTAGGTTTTTCCGTTGATGCTCATCCATTTGGCAGTTACAATCTTGCCGTCCTTGCCAAAATAGAGCCAGGAGCCGCCGTCCGGAGAATCCGGGCTGTCGTAGCCGATCTCATTTTCAGCCGAAACCCATTGGTTCTTTGCCATGTGCCCCTCATCGTTGACGAAATAGTCATCGACTCTCTGATTGGTAGCAATCTCGCCTTCCTCATCGAGATAAAACCAGTCGCCATTCCGCTTTTTCCATGTGTTTGTCTCTTTATAGCCGTCCTCATCGTAGTAATAAAGACGACCATCTTCCTCTGTCCAGCCGCTCTGAGCCGCCAGAACTCTGTAAGTTCCCGTATTTGTCATTATAGGTGCAGCAGCCGCGAACAAAGCCGCAGCGGATAAAACAGCTAAAGTTTTAGTTTGCTTACGCATGGTATAATCTCTCCTTTTTGAAAATGCGAAAATCCATCGCTGCATTACGGGGCTTATTATACGGGGATTATGCGTAAAAAGATAGTGTGCGTTGCTGGAAAGGGTGGAGAGATGTGGAAAAAGGGGTGAACCAGCTGGAACACCCCTTTTTCTATATGAAAATATAATTTTTTATTTTACGTATTTCGAATCCGTCAGGAACTCCAGCGTCAGCGTTCCTGCCAGCCTCTCCAGCGTATCTATCACATACTGGTTAATACTCTGTGATTTTTCCCGCGCGATCCGGTAGTCCATCGCGGAATTATAGTAGTTGTCTCCATCGACCGTATATCCGTCGAATCCCGCGCAGGCGGCGTGGTGGACGCTTGTTTTGGTCAGGACGTTCAGCAGCATGACAAAGGAATTATCGATGATCTCTGCATTCTGGTCAATCAGGGAATTATAGTTTAAGGTATAATCAAAATGTGTATCTTTGACATTTGTCACGTTCGAGGTCGCGATGACGCGCACCGGGCGTCCCTGGGCGTCGGCGTGCTCGAGCAGGCGGTTGTTGAGCTGGACATACCGCCTGGAATTGCTTAAGAACGCATAATCGATAGGAATTCCCTCCGGGATAAAATTGACGGAGATTGTGATCGGATTGTGCGCCTTAATATAGGAAAGAATTGCCTCCTTTTCCAGTTCCAGATTCTTTCCCGGACCGAGCAGCAGAAGCGGGCGCTCGCTCCAGGAAGCACTCAATGCCTGAATATCGGCTTCGTCATTGCATTCTGTGCTCTGATACCTGCGGTACAGTGTTTCAATGTAATCTTTGTCGTAGAGCAGTTTTTTCTCCGGCTCAATCGCATCCAGAATCGTATTGATGGATTTAAGCGACAGGGTGTGCTTATCCATCAGGAAGCGGACGTAGTTCGGATGGCAGTTGTTGGAGGCGGAAATATAGAAGAACAGGTTATATCCCCATGGGCTCTTGCGGAAGAACGGCATGATGCTGATGTCGATCGCCTCGAGCATCTGGCTGACATTGAAATTGCGTCCGAATACGGTGTTCATGTACATGGAAATGAGTTCGATCGGAAGATTTCCGGCGCTTTTTCCCATGCCGTACAGGGTGGCATCAACTAAAACGGTGCGGTCTGCCGGTTCGCGTAAGACTTCCATGCTGTTCGAGTATGCGAGCTGGAAGTTATTGTGGGAGTGGTAGCCGATCGCGATCGATGGTTTTAAGTTGTAGTTTAAGAGCTGGAAATAGTGCAGCAGGTTATCCTGATGCAGCAGACCGTAGGTGTCTACAAGGGACATCGCATACGGTTCCAGATCGTTGACAAGGTCAACCAGATCCAGAAGCTCACGGTCGGAGTAGCTGGTGATCGAAACCGCCTGTGCAAACACTTTGTAGCCCAGTTTTTTGACTTCGTGGCAGAACTGGATCGCCTCATGCATCACATGTTTTTTGAAAATGACGCGGATGCCGTCGATGTAGGAATCAGAACACGGGCTTAAATTAGAAATATCGCAGGTTCCGTAGTCGATCATGGCGACGATCATTGTATTTCCCTTGTCCAGCTTGCCGAAAATCTGATCGGCACACTGGGTTGTCGGCATGATCGTGCGGTTGCGGTCGAAGGAGCGGCGGTCATCCAGGAAACCAACTTCCAGAATGTCCACGCCCGCGCTGATCAGACGTTCAAAAATAGTAACAATATTGTCGTGACCGAACTCCCAGTCGTTGACGTAGCCGCCGTCGCGGAGAGTGCAGTCGAGTAATTTGACTTGTTTCATGATGTTTGTCCTCTTGTTATGTTTGTAATTTTAAAAATTGACTCCCAGAAACGCCCCGATATCATGCGTATCCTTTGCCGTATAAACTGGCGCATATTCCTGCCATGCCTCCGCGGTATCTGGTCCGAAGCCGTAGGTGACTGCCATAAAATCGACAGCTGCCTCTTTGGCACCTTTTCCGTCGGAAGAGGTATCACCGATAAGAACTGCCTCGGATGGAGACAACTCCAAAGCTTTTAAGCACTTGTGCAGAACGTCAGCCTTCGTCATTTTGCTGGCAAAATCGCTGCCGCAGATGGAGTCACAGAGTTCTGTGAAATGGTAATGTTCCAGCAGAGTCAGCGCATAATCTTCACGTTTCAGGGTGGCAACCCCGATCTTGCAGCCCTGTGCGCGGAGTGCGCGGATCAGGTCTTTGATACCGGCGTATGGCTCGGCTTTCAGCAGGTCGTGATCCTTGTACTGGGTGCGGAAAATCTCGGTTGCGTGGTTCGCGGCGTCCTCGTCCAGTCCATAGAGGCGGATGAGCGACAGCTTGACGGGCGGTCCGATAAAGGTGCGGAGTGTCGCCTCGTCGAGGGCAGGTTTTCCAAGTGCTTCTACCGTGTGACGCACGCTCGCAAAGACGCCTTCGGATGTATCGAGCAGCGTGCCGTCGAGGTCGAAGATCACGCCGCGGTATGTTTTCTTATTCATAGGGTGCTAGTCCTCCTGTGTAAAATCGCCTGTACTGTTTCAAGGTCGGCGGGGGTGTCTACGGAAAGCGTATATCCGCAGATGGGAAGAAATAGGATCGTTTTCCCATATTCGAGGAAACGCAGCAAATCCACGCCCTCGATCTGTTCCAGAATGCCCGGTCTGCTCTGGCAGAAGAAATCGAGCGATTCCCGCGTATAAAGCCCGATACTCACAAATTTCCGGGAAGGTTCGTCAAGCGTCCCCTTGCGGAATGGAATTGGCGCACGGGAAATGTAAAGCCCTGTGCCGTCCGGGCGGCAGACTACTTTTATGTTGGATGGATCGGCTGTCTCGGCATCGTTCGGGATATCTGCCATGGCATTGATGAGAAATGGACGCTGTACATTTTCTTTTGAGGTAATAACAGTAAGCGCCTGCTCCATAAAATTTTGCAGAATCTCCGGTGTCAGAAGCGGTTCATCCCCGCCGATCATCGCATAAAAATCAAATTTTTGCGAAGAAGCAGACTTGGAATCTTCCAGAATCGTCACCGCCTCCTGAATGCGGGAGGTCGGATTCTGATGGGAATGGGAGGTGAAAACCGCCTCAAATCCATATGTCTGGCAAACAGCAGCAATCTCAGGGCTGTCGGTCGCAGCGTAAACGGCATCAAATACACCGCTGTTCCGCGCCGCCGCGAGAACCCGCACAACCATTGGAATCCCATCAATCTGTTTCAATGCCTTTCCCGGAAAGCGAACCGAATTAAGCCGCGCCGGAATCAGCGCGCAGACCTTTTTTTCCTGTGCTAATCGATTCATAAGACGTTCCTCTGTATGATAAAGCAGTTACATAAAGTAAACTGAACCGTAACGATTCAGGCATACCGATGTGAACCGGATGCTGACCTTTATTATAGAAAAGAAATAGGAGAAATACAAGATAGCATAAGAAAAATGTAAGGAGTTGGGAAAATGCCGTGTCGGCTATGAAAAAAGAAATATGTGTGGTATAATATGACCACTTGACAAGGTATTTTCAGGAGGAAATCAAAATGAAACAGAAACTTTCTAATTATATAGCAGAAAAGCTTCTCGCATCCGGCATCACGGATGTGTTTATGATCACGGGCGGCGGCGCGATGCATCTGGATGACGCGCTGGGGCATCAGGAAGGACTTCACTGCCTCTACAATCATCATGAGCAGGCATGTGCGATGGCAGCGGAGGCGTATGCCCGCATCCACAACAAGATTGCGGCAGTGTGCGTGACGACGGGACCTGGCGGCATCAATGCGATGAACGGCGTTGCGGGCGGATTTCTGGATTCAATCCCGATGTTTGTCATTTCCGGACAGGTGCGTTATGACACGACAGCGCGCAGCACGGGACTTCACCTGCGCGCGATGGGCGATCAGGAGTATGATATCACCAAATCGGTTGCCAATATGACAAAATACTGTGAGATGGTGATCGATCCGATGCGTATCCGCTTCTGTGTGGAAAAAGCCCTGTATCTGGCTTACAACGGTCGTCCGGGTCCTACCTGGCTGGATATTCCGCTGAATGTGCAGGCGGCAATGATCGAGACAGACGATCTGATCGGCTTTGATCCGGAGGATTATGAGGCGGGCGGAACCGGCTGGGCGGCAGAGAGCGCGTCCGAGATTCCGGAGGATACCGCCGGAAAAGGTGAATTTCGTGCAAAACTTCCGGCACGTGTGACGAAGGAGACGGCGCGTGCGATCATCGAGAAAGTCCGCACCTCCAAACGTCCGGTGATCAATGCCGGAAATGGTATCCGTATCGGCGCGGCGCACGATGTTTTCATGCGCGTGGTTGAAAAGCTGGGAATCCCGGTTGTGACCGGCGCGGACAGCATCGACTGTATTTATGACGAACACCCGCTGTACATCGGAAAAGGCGGTAACGTCGGCGATCGCCCGGGCAACTTCGCGATCCAGAATAGCGATCTGGTGCTGTCGCTCGGAAGCCGTCTGAGTTTTCGCCAGGTCGGTTACCGTTTTACTACCTGGGCGCGCGAGGCGTATGTGATTGTGAATGATATCGATGCAGAAGAGCTGAAAAAGCCTACTCTGCATGTGGACATGCCGGTTCACGCGGATGTGAAGGATCTTCTGACCGTGATGGACGAGGTTCTTTCGGAGGAAGGAAAAGCGGACGGCGCGGCTTCGATGACGCAGGAGTACAAGGACGCGCAGGCAGAGTGGCTGCGTATCTGCCAGGGCTGGAAGCATGATTATCCGGTGGTTCTGCCGAAGCACATGAACGGCGGCACGGAGACAGAGGCAAACGTATATGCATTTGCGTATGAGATGAGCCGCCGTTTAAATGAGAACCAGATCGTGGTTGTGGGGAATGGATCTGCAAATGTTGTGTGTGGACACGCAAATATTGTGAAAAAGGGACAGAGATTTATCTCGAACTCCGGCATCGCTTCGATGGGCTACGGACTTCCGGCATCGATCGGCGCGTGCGTGGCAGATCACAGCCAGGATATTATCCTGATCACCGGAGACGGCAGTATTCAGATGAATTTACAGGAGCTTGAGACAGTTGTCAGCCACCGGATGCCGATCAAGATCTTCATTATCAATAACGGCGGTTACCATTCCATCCGCCAGACCCAGAAGAATTTCTTCGGCGAGCCGCTCATCGGTATCGGCGTGGACAGCGGCGATCTTGGATTCCCGAGTATGGAAAAGCTGGCGTGGGCGTATGGATTCCCATATGTAGCGATTCATGGAAACAAGGAGCTGGGCGAGAAGGTAGAAGAAACGCTGGCGATGGACGGTCCGGTGATCTGCGAGGTATTTGTAACGCTGGATCAGAACTTTGAGCCAAAGTCCGCGGCGAAGAGACTGCCGGACGGAACGCTTGTATCGCCGCCGCTGGAGGATCTGTCCCCATTCCTGCCGGACGAGGAGATGGACCGTATCATGCTGATTCCGCGTATTAAAAAATAGTAAAGGAAACGATAGAATGAAGATAGTTGTCACAGGCGCCACCAGCTTTGTAGGTCTGGGGGCGGTGCGCGAGCTGTTACATCGCGGACATCAGGTATACGCCGTACTGCGGGAGCATTCGACGAAAGCGGATCTGCTGCGGGAAAATGGAAAATTTCCGCAGGGACTCACGATTTTGGAGGAGGATCTGGGGAATCTCTCGAAACTGCCGGAACGGATTCCGGGCGGATGCGATGTGTTTCTCCATATGGGCTGGCGCGGTGCAGGGAGTGATTCACGGAAAAATGAGTCAGTCCAGGAGGAGAGCGTGCAGGACGCGCTGAATGCCGTCCGCGTGGCGAAAGACCTCGGGTGCCGGCGGTTTCTCTTTACAGGTTCGCAGGCGGAGTATGGCATCAAGAGTGAGCTGACAGACGAGGAGGCGGTCTGCGAGCCGACCTCCCCGTATGGACGCGCGAAACTGGCAGTCCGGCAGCAGGCGGAAGTGCTCTGCCGGGAACTGGGACTGGATTACGGGCATGCACGGATTTTCAGCACGTATGGACCGGGCGATCATCCGTGGTCGCTTCTTTCCTCCTGTGTCCGGGCCTTCCGGGCAGGGGAGAAGATGACGATGACCGCCTGCACGCAGCTCTGGAACTTCATGTATATTGACGATGCGGGGCGCGCTCTGGCGGATCTGGCAGAATATGCGGGAAATCTCACGGATCACGGATGTGTCTACAATCTGGGCGGTCCGATGGATGAGACAGGACCGCTGCGCGGGTTTGTCGAGACGGTCTATGAGCTGTGCGGCAGGCAGGGCAGCATGGAATTTGGCGTCCGCCCGCCGAATGCAGAGGGAATCGTCAATCTGATCCCGGATATCCGCAAGATGGAGCGGGTGGTTGGCTGGAAGCCACAGGTATATTTTGAAGAAGGAATGAAGAGAATTCTAGCTTTTCAGAAATGATTTTTCTGCCCTCTGTGCAGAGTGACGGGAGAGAATGGTAAATATTTGGACATATTTTATCAGTTTATGCCAAGTAAATAGCGAAGCAGCCAAAAATCGTTAAGAAAATTGTAGGTTGTCAAAAGAGAGAAAGACGTTTAAAATAAAGGCAGTATAGCCGAAGCGGCTTTCTCTTTTTTTTGTGTTCGAAATTTGGTGGAACGAAACAGAAGAGTTTAAACAAAAAGCAAATTAATAGGAATCAGAAAAGTATGAAAAAAATCAGTATATTAATTCCCTGCTACAACGAGGAAGAGAATGTAGGTCCGATCAGCGAGGCGGTTGTGGAGACGCTGGAGCGCGATCTGCCGGAATATGACTATGAGCTTGTCTTTATCGACAATGATTCGACGGACCAGACGCGCCCGATTCTTCGGAAGATCTGCAGCGAGAATCCACGGATCAAGGCAATTTTTAATGCCAAAAACTTTGGACAGTTCAATTCCCCGTATTATGGAATGTTACAGTGTACCGGCGACTGCGTGATCAGCATGGTGGCAGATTTTCAGGATCCGGTCGATATGATCCCGAAATATGTCCATGAGTGGGAAAATGGCTACAAGATTGTCATCGGCATCAAGACGGGAAGCAAGGAAAACCCGATCATGTATGCGCTGAGGAGCTGCTATTACAAGATGATAAAGAAACTCTCCGATGTCGAGCAGATTGAGCATTTTACCGGTTCGGGTCTGTATGACCGCGATTTTATTGAGATTCTGCGGGAGCTTGACGATCCGACGCCGTTTCTGCGCGGAATCGTGGCGGAGCTTGGTTATAAGCGCAAGGAGATCCCATATATCCAGCCGCAGCGCCGCGCAGGCAAGACACACAACAATTTTTACCGGCTCTACGATGCTGCGATGCTCAGTGTGACCTCCTATACGAAGGTCGGTCTGCGCCTGGCGACGATATTTGGAAGTATCTGCGCGGCGATCAGTATGATCGTGGCGATTGTATATCTGGTGATGAAACTGCTTCACTGGTATGATTTTCCGGCTGGTATGGCGCCGGTTCTGATTGGAATGTGCTTTTTAGGGTCGGTTCAGATCTTTTTCATCGGTCTGGTGGGAGAGTATATTTTATCGATCAATTCGAGAGTCATGAAGCGTCCACTGGTAGTGGAGGAAGAGCGGCTGAATTTTGATACACCGGTAAAAAAAGTTGGGGGCAAACAGCATGAAATGTAATGTCGATGTAGTTCGGATTCGTGAAAATTCGATTCAGCTCAATGGCTGGGCGATCGGAAAGACGCCGGAAACGGAGATCACCTATCAGGTTGAAGATGGGGCACATCAGCCGATCCGGTTTCAGTATGTGGCGACCCGCCGCGACGACGTCAGCCAGATTTATTTTGGGCGAACGGTAGAAAAAGAGCTTGGATTTGATATCCAGTTCCCGTATGAGCGCGGAAAAGATTATTATCTGATCGCAAAAGGCGAGGGCCGCAAAATCCGCATTAAATATAATGAAGAACTGATCCGCAAGCGCAGCAGTGTGGCGCACAAGCGGATGCAGAAGATCCGCGATCTGATGAACATGGAGACTGTGCGGGTCTGTCTGGATTTCTGGAAGGAAAATGGTCTGAAAGCCCTGCTGGTAAAATCCAAGCACAAACTGCAGGGAATTGACAATGACTACGATTACGGCGAGTGGTATTCACTGACGAAGCCGACGGCGGAGGAGCTGGAGGAGCAGAGGAAAAAGGTGTTTGACGCGCCGGTTAAATTCTCGATCGTGATTCCGGCATTTAAGACACCGGAGCGATTCCTGCGAGAAATGCTGGATTCGATCGCGGAACAGACATACGCAAACTGGGAGGTCTGCGTGGCGGACGGCAGTCCGGCAGGACAAAGCTGCGAGCGGGTGCTGGAGCAGTATGCGAAGAAGGACAGCCGCTTTAAATACGTAATTTTAGGCGAAAATAAGGGCATTTCCGGCAATACGAATGCAGCAATGGATATGGCGACCGGCGATTATATTGTGCTGGCGGACCATGACGATAAGCTGACACCGAATGCTCTCTATGAGTGTGCGAAACTGTTACAGGAACATCCGGGATGCGACTGCTTCTATTCGGATGAGGATAAGCTGGATATGGACGGCGGCGCTTTGTTTGATCCGCATTTTAAGCCGGATTTCAATATCGATCTGCTCTGCAGCGTCAACTATATCTGCCATCTGTTTGTCGTCAGCCACGATCTGGCAGCGCAGGTGGGCGGCTTCCGTCAGGAATACGACGGAGCGCAGGATTATGACTTTATTTTCCGTTGTACGGAGAAGGCGAAGGAGATTCGCCATATCCCGAAGGTGCTGTATCACTGGCGCTGCCACAAGGATTCGACAGCGAGCAACCCGGAGAGCAAGCTGTACGCATTTGATGCGGGTGCGCGCGCGATCATGGATCATTATAAACGCGTCGGTATCGAGGCGGAGCGCGTGGAAAAAGGTGTGGACTACGGCATTTATCACTCTGTATATAAAATTCAGGGGGAACCGCTGGTATCGATCATCATTCCGAACAAGGATCACCATACGGATCTGGATCTATGCCTGCGGGCGATTGAGACGCGGGCAACGTACCGCAATGTTGAGTTTATCATTGTAGAGAACAACAGCACGGAGAAGGAAACCTTTGAATACTATGAAAAGATTCAGAAGGAATTTTCCAATGTCCATGTGGTAACCTGGGAGCGCGAGTTTAACTATTCGGCGATCAACAACTTCGGCGTGACCTTCGCAAAGGGCGAATATCTGCTGTTTTTAAATAATGATACCGAGCTGATTGCGGAGAATTTCATCGAGGAGATGCTGGGACTGTGCCAGCGTGAGGACGTCGGCGCAGTTGGCGCGAGACTGCTCTATCAGGATGATACGATCCAGCATGCGGGCGTCGTGATTGGTTTCGGCGGCATCGCAGGGCATACGTTTATAGGGCTTCATAAGGCGGAAAACAGCTATTTCCACCGTGCGATGAGTACACAGGATTACAGCGCTGTGACGGCGGCGTGCCTGATGACAAAGAAAGCACTCTTTGATGAGGTCGGCGGCTTTACGGAGAAGCTGGCGGTCGCATTTAACGATATCGATTATTGCATGAAAGTGCGGGCATCAAATCATTTAGTGGTTTACAATCCGTACGCATTGCTGTATCATTATGAGTCGAAGTCAAGAGGACTGGAGGATACGCCGGAGAAGGTGGCACGTTTTAACAGGGAGATCAAGATTTTCTCGGAGCGCTGGCCGGAGATCCTTAAAGATGGAGATCCTTACTACAATCCGAACCTGACGCTGCGGAAGTCCAATTTCGCCCTCAGGGATCTGAAAAAAGAGAAAATCGGAGAACCGTATCATCTGGAGGTATAACCCGGGATGGAGATTACAACGACAATTATTATTCCCAATTATAATGGGTTGAAATTTATGGACGAATGCATCCGTTCACTGAATGCACAGACGTATCCGAATTTCCGGACACTGGTGGTGGACAACGGTTCGACGGACGGAAGTGTGGAGTGGCTGAAGGAACATCAGATCGATACGATTTTCCTGCCGGAAAACACGGGATTTTCCGGTGCAGTCAACGTCGGAATCAAGGCGGCAGACACACCGTATGTGCTGCTTTTAAATAATGACGTCCGGGTGGACGAGTATTTCGTGGCGGAGATGGTGCGTGCGATCGGTCAGTCGGAGCGCATCTTTTCCGTCAGCAGCCGGATGATCCAGATGTACCATCCAGACAGGCTGGATGATGCAGGCGATATGTATTCCCTGCTTGGCTGGGCGTACCAGCGCGGCGTGGGACGGGATCTTACGCATTACCGCCGTTCAAGCCGGGTATTCTCGGCGTGCGCGGGCGCAGCGATCTACAGGAGAGAGGTATTTGAGGAGATAGGCTATTTCGATGAGATGCATTTTGCCTATCTGGAAGATATTGATGTGGGCTATAGAGCCCGGATTGCGGGTTATGACAATATATACTGCCCGGCGGCGCTGGTATGGCACGTCGGAAGCGGAACCAGCGGTTCCAAGTACAATTCATTCAAGGTTAAGCTGGCGGCACGCAACAATGTGTATCTGAATTATAAAAATATGCCGTGCTTACAGCTTATCATAAATGCGATTCCGATCGCAGCGGGGATTTTCGTGAAATATTCATTTTTCAGGAAACTCGGGTTTGGAAAAGATTATCTGGAAGGTCTGAAAGAAGGCATACGGACGGCAAAGAAGTGTAAAAAAGTGGCGTACCGCCCGGAACGGCTTAAAAATTATCTGGCAATAGAGCTGGAACTTTTAGCTGGGACATTTCTCTATGTCTATGAATTTGCTGTGAGACAGATCGAGAAAAAAGCAGCATCTGATAAATCGTGAGGAAAAGGTTAGAGTTGTTACTGGGCGCGTATGTGTGGACAGTAACTTAGAGTTTGCGCGATGTGTGAACGGTCATGGTTTAGCAGATGCAACACGGAGAAAGGCTGCTTATCAGACAATGTCTGAGCGGCAGCAAGCAAGTGAAAGATGAGGTAGCTTATGAATTATGAGGATGATGAGCTGGAGCGCATGAGGGCGCGCCGCGAGGGCAGAAGCAGCCGTGCCAGTCAGGCAGGGTATTCTTCGCGCGGCAGTTCTGCTTCCGGCACCAGCCGCAGAAGAGTCAGCAGTACAGTCGAAAATAGCCAGAGAAAAGGTGAGGCGGGCAGCAGTTCAGTACGTTCCGGCTACAGCGGTCCTAAGAGCGCTGGAAGTGGAAAAAAGAGTTCGGGACGCCGCGGCAGCCATTACCGTAAATCGGCGCGCCACAGAAAGCATATGATCATTGCGGCGGAGATTGTCGTGATTATATTGATGATTCTGGGCGGTGCGTTCTGGTATATGTATCACAGAACCTTCGGTTCTATGCAGAAGATTGATTTCAACGAGGACCAGGTTAAGAACGTCAATCTGTCCCAGGAACAGATCGATGATATGAAGGGCTACATGACCGTGGCGTGCTTCGGTGTCGATTCGCGAAGTGAGCACGGGCAGATGAATGTCGGAAAAGGTACGAACGCGGATGTCAACATGATTGCCAATATCAATCTGGAGACGGGTGAGATCCGCCTTGTATCGGTATTCCGGGACAGTTATCTGAATATCAACGATAAAAACTCTTATAATAAGATCAACGCCGCTTACGCACAGGGCGGTCCGGAGCAGGCAGTTAAGGCGCTGAATAAGAACCTGGGTCTTAACATTACCCAGTATGCGACGTTCAACTGGAAAGCGGTTGCGGATGCCATCAACATTCTGGGCGGTGTAGATGTCGAGCTGAGTGATGCAGAGTTCTCCTGGATCAATGCCTTCATCACGGAGACCGTAAAGGAGACTGGTATCGGTTCTCATCAGCTGACCCATGCGGGCAATGTACATCTGGATGGTATCCAGGCAGTTGCATACGGACGTATCCGTTATTCAGATACGGACTATGCGCGTACCGAGCGTCAGAGAATTATTCTTCAGAAAGCCTTTGATAAGGCAAAAAATGCAGACTGGGCGACACTCAACTGTCTGATTCAGACGATCATGCCGCAGCTTGCAACCAATGTTGATATTACGGATTTGATTCCGCTGGCACGCAATATCGCGAAGTTCCATATTGGTGAGACCGCCGGATTCCCGGCAGCCAGAGGTGAGCAGGATGTTGGAAAGATCGGTGACTGCGTTATCCCGCAGACACTGGAGTACAACGTAAAAGAGCTTCATAAGTTCCTGTTTGATGAGGAAGATTATCAGGTTCCGTCTAATGTTAAGGAGTACAGCAGCCATATCGCGCAGGTAACGGGGCTTACGACGAATGCGAAGCTGATTGGTCATGTTCCGGTCGATCAGGGTGTCAGCGCCCAGACGTTTATCAAGAAACGGGCGAGCCGTATTGCCGCGCAGGCAGCGGCGAAGGATGCCGCTAAGAAGTCATCGACGAGTGCTTCGGACGAGTCGGATGACGAGAGCGGGGATGAGACCAAGAAGGGCGAGAGCGAGAGCTCGATCGGATTGGACGAGATCTTTGATCCGGATGAAGACTGGATTGACTGGGAGGAAGAAGAGTCGAAGAGCAACAGCAGTAAGGGACCAGGAACAACGACGACTCCCGGCAAGAAAAATCATACGGATAAGACAACCGAGGCGGATGATTCTTTATCCGGACCAGGCAGCACATCGGAGACGAAGTCTTCCGTTGCAAAACCGGGATCTACAACCACGACAGCGGCAGAGACAGCGGCATCCAGTGAAAAGACTTCTCCGGGTGCATCAGATAATTCCGGTGTGAAAAGCCCGGTCACAGAGATTCAGGATCCGGGGAATTCCGGAAACAGCGATGCAGCAGGCCCCGGCGGTCCGGCAGGTCCGGGAGCTTAATCTGAATTCAGGTGATATACTATGATAAAAGATAACCAGAAACGGCTGAACCATTTCCACGTAGTGCTGGACGCATGTGTCATTGCATGCGCCTACGCACTTGCGTGGTTTATCGTCAATGGAACGTCGTGGTTTAATGTAACAGGGCATAATAAGAGCGCAATGGCAGTCGTCTATCTGGCGGCTGGCGTTCTTATTGTACCGTTTTATTTGATTTTATACGCATTTTTTCATCTTTACACGCCCAAACGGGTTCAGGGAAGACGGGTGGAGTTAGCCAATATTTTTAAGGCGAACATCATCGGTCTTTTGGTGATCTCACTGATGCTTTACCTGGGCGGTAAAAATGAGTATTTCCACAACTTCTCCCGTCCGATGGTATTTTTGTTTTTTGGCATCAATCTCTTTGCTGAGATTCTGATGCGGAATATCCTGCGGATAGCGCTTCGGTCGATGCGGTCGAAGGGATATAACCAGAAGCATCTGCTTCTGGTCGGTTACAGCCGGGCAGCGGAAGGATTTATTGACCGTGTGAATGTCAACCCGGAGTGGGGCTATAAAATCCGCGGTATTCTGGATGACCATGAGGAGTGGGGCAAAGAATATAAGGGAGTGCGCGTGATCGGCAAAATTGACGATCTGGATACGATTCTGGCGCTCAATACGCTGGATGAGATCGCGATCACCCTGAGCATCCAGGAGTATGGAAAACTGGAAAAAATCGTGGCAGGCTGTGAAAAATCGGGTGTGCATACGAAATTTATCCCGGATTATTATAACTTTATCCCGACCCGTCCGTTTATGGAGGATCTGCAGGGACTTCCGGTGATCCACATCCGCCATGTGCCGCTCACGAATCTGCTCAACGCAACGATGAAGCGGACGATGGATCTGGTCGGCGGCATGATGGCGCTCATCCTGTTTTCACCGGTGATGCTGGTGACGGCGATTCTTATAAAGGCGACTTCGCCGGGACCGGTCATTTTCTGTCAGGAGCGGGTGGGACTTCACAATAAGCCGTTTAAGATGTATAAGTTCCGCTCGATGGCGGTACAGTCGGCGGCAAAGGAGAAAAGCCAGTGGACGACGCCGGGAGACCCGCGTGTGACTCCGATTGGAAGATTTATCCGGAAGACGAGCATTGACGAGCTTCCGCAGCTGTTTAATGTTCTGAAGGGCGATATGAGCCTGGTTGGACCGCGCCCGGAACGCCCGTTTTTCGTTGAAAAATTCAAGGAAGAGATTCCGCGTTATATGATCAAACACCAGGTGCGTCCGGGAATGACCGGATGGGCACAGGTCAATGGTTACCGGGGCGATACCTCGATCACGAAGCGGATTGAGCATGATCTGTATTACATCGAGAACTGGACGCTGGGATTTGATTTTAAAATCATGTTTTTGACGGTTTTTAAGGGCTTTATAAATAAAAACGCGTATTGATGAGGAAAACCACATGGGATATGAAGAAGAAAGAGATAGGTCAGGACACCGCCGGAGCCGACGGGCAAAACCGTCGGAGATGGAAGACGATGGTCTGACACTGATCACGGATTCATTTACGGAACGCCGGGAGGACGGATCCCACCGGAGCGGAGATAGAAGCCGAAGTGGTCAGAAAGCGGCAAAGAGGGGACAGACGCAGCCTGGCAGCAGCCGGGAGAGCCGGAATCAGGAGAAAACCCGGACCATGAACCGGTCGGATATTTACGCCGACCCGGTTAAATTGAAAGCGCGCCGGAAAAAGAAGCGGAAGATATGGTTTATTCTTCTGGAGAGCGTGATGCTGATCGGGATTCTCTGCTTTGCGGGATATTCGTATATCAGCAGCCGTCTGGATCTGATGCAGCGGCTTCCGTGGAACCCGGATGAGATCAAAAACGTCGAGATTTCGGAGGAGAAGCAGGAGCAGATGAGCGGTTATTGGACGATCGCGGTTTTCGGCGTGGATAGCCGTAACTCATCGGTCGGAAAGGGCAACAACTCGGATGTCAATATTCTCTGCAACATCGATCAGGGAACCGGTGAGATACGTCTGGTTTCGGTGTACCGGGATTCATATTTAAATATCAGCGACAAGAATACCTACAACAAAATCAACGCTGCTTATATGCAGGGCGGACCGGAGCAGGTTGTCAAGGCGCTCAATAGGAACCTGGATATCGATATTGACGATTATGCGACCTTTAACTGGAAAGCCGTTGCAGATGCGATCAACATTCTGGGCGGCATTGACGTGGAGATCACGAAATCAGAGTTTTATTATATCAATGCGTTCATTTCTGAGACGGTCAAGGCGACCGGCGTCGCTTCGACCCAGCTTAAATCAGCGGGCATGAACCATCTGGACGGTGTGCAGGCGGTTGCATATGGGCGTCTCCGTCTGATGGATACGGACTATGCCCGTACCGAACGACAGAGAAAGGTTATTTCCCTCGCGTTTGAGAAGATGAAAAAAGCAGATTGGGCGACGATCAACAATATTGTGCAGACGGTATTTCCACAGGTGGCGACCAGCATCGAGATCAATGATCTGTTGAAGATAGGACGAAATATTACGCGTTATCATCTGACCGAGACGACCGGTTTCCCGTCGGAGCTGAGGGAAAAGAAGATGGGACGCAAGGGCGCCTGCGTCATCCCGCAGACGCTGGAGAGCAATGTCATCGAGCTGCATCATTTCCTGTTTGGCGATGAGGAATACACGCCGACTGAGACGGTCCGGACGATCAGTCAGAAAATTGTATCAGATACAGGCGTTCATGGCACGAAACAGGCAGAAACGAAGGCATTGCCGAAGACGACCGAGGCGACGACAATTTCCATTCTGGATCCGACGCAGGAGAGCGGCGCGGACGAAAGCCAGGAAGCCGGGAGCGGCATCGACGAGTCGGAGAAAGAGACCGGTAATGCTTCGGAAACACAGGAGAATGGCGTTTCTGAGCAGGAAAGCCGTCCGGACGGTACGCATGCATCAAAGGAAAATGCGCGGGAGAGCAGTGAGGCAGAGTCTGGCGGTTCTTCGTCGGCATTTCCGGGCGGAAATTCTGGCACCGGCACGGAGAATGGCAGAGAAAAACCTTCCGGCAGCGGTTCCCCGAATGGAAGCAGTGCACCGGGAAGTAAGACGGATGCGGGAATCATCATTGAGTGATGAGAGAGTGTGAAACGGAGGAAATGCTTTGAATTTAGATGGTTTGTACCGGATGCAGGGAATGTTATTTTCCCTGATGATTCTGGGTGCATTCTTAAAGAAGAAGGGAATTATCACGGATGAGGGAAAAAGGGTCATTGCGGATCTGGTCATCTTTGTGACACTTCCCTGCAGTATCATCGAGTCATTTGAAGTAGAACTGAGCATGGATATCTTAAAGAGCAGCGCACAGGCGCTGCTCGTCTCGTGTATGGTTCAGGTGGCTTGTTATATCTTAAATATGGTACTGTACCCGGGTGTGGGAGAGGAAAAGAAGAAGGTCCTCAAATACGCGACGATGGCGTCCAATGCCGGGATTCTGGGAAATCCGGTGGCGGAGGGCATCTTCGGCTCGATGGGGCTTTTCTACGCCTCTTTTTACCTGATTCCGCAGAGAACTGCGATGTGGTCTCTGGGAATGACGTATTTTACGAAGGCGCCGGATCGGAAGACGCTGATTAAAAAGATATGCACGCATCCGTGTATTGTCTCCGTATTCATCGGCTTTGTGCTGATGCTTTTACAGATGCAGATTCCGGGATTCCTGGGAGATACGGTACATAGCTTAAACAAGGCAAACACGGCAGTCTCCATGATTTTTGTCGGAACCGTTCTGGCGGAGGCAGATATGAAGACGATGATCACGCCACTCAGCTGCTACTATGCCGCCGTGCGCCTGATCCTGATTCCGGCGCTTGTGTGGATCGGCTGCCTCCTGTTCCATATCGACACGCTGGTGATGGGGATTTCCGTGGTGCTGGCAGCGATGCCGGCAGCAAGCACGACGGCGATTCTTGCCGCGAAATATGGCGGGGATGAAGTCTTTGCGACGAAGTGCGTGGTATTTACGACGCTGCTTTCGATGGTGTCGGCACCGGTTTGGTGTATGGTGCTGCAGCGGTAATCCCTTAGTTACTGTTCACGGGTAGGCACTTTTGGAACCGAAAGTGCCGTAAGAAAACGTGGTGGCAGCAGGAATTTGCCGTATTTGAATGCGAAGCCACGGCAAATTCCGTTACTGGGCACGCATGCGTGAACAGTAACATCCCTTATGAGTTCGTATTTCTATAAGGGGGTTTTCGCTTGCATTGGATGAAAAGATATGTTATATTAGGGATAGAAAAAAGGAAAAGCCAGAGGAGCGGCTTACCTGAATAAATTAAACAACTGTTTTATTAACAGCCGTCATTATTGCAGTAATGGCGGCTATTTTCGTTTTCCCTTGAAAATTGTATAACACAATCCAACAAGGGCGCAAATGAATATTCCAATCTGAATCAAATCAGAGTATGTAACATACATTGGCAATGCCCTCCTTTCTTTCGTCTGGAGGGTTAGATTTGTGCCTCGTTCCAGTCTTTGATAAACAAGCTTTGCTGAAATCTAGCAACCCTCCGATAACAGAGGGTAAGCCGCCTGGCTCTCTGGTTTTTCCCATGTACGAAGTATATCATATTTTATCAGAACAGACAATGATAAAACGAAACAAATCCCCTCAGATTGCTCTGAGAGGATTTGCATATTCATGATTTATAATAGCAGTTCATATTGCTTGGTTATAGTCTTACAAACATTCTGTAATTTTACTTCTCATCCACAACCTGGAAAATAATAAACTTCAAGTAAACACTTAAAATTCCTTGATTTTCCAAGGCTTTTTCCTTGTTAAATACGTTTACTACACCACATTTACACCATTTCTGTAATAATAGACATTTCATCTTTCAACGTAGAATCTAATACGTGACAATACAAATCCATTGTCATTTGCAGGGAATTGTGTCCTAACAATTTCTGTAATGTTTTAGGGCGCATACCTTTTGCGATACAATTCGTTGCAAAAGTGTGTCTAAGACAATGTGGTGCAAATACTTCAAATGTTTGTACGGGATTTTCTGTGTTTATGCGATTGACCAGATAGCGTATAGCAGTTCTTATATTGCTTTCATGCAGAGGATGATTGGTTTTGCTTGTAAACACCAGATTTTCAAATCCCGATTGAGCTTTAAATCTGCTGTTTACCTTGTCCCGCCATGCCTTTTGCTCTTGCAGTATTTCCATGACCTGTTTAGACATGGGAATGTTCCGCTTGCCCGCCTTACTTTTCGGTGGATGAAACTCATAGATTGCAGTTCCATTGTTGGGAAGATAACAGAGCGTTTTTTCTACATGGATGAAACCAGTCTCAAAATCAACACATTCCCATGTAAGACCAAGAATTTCTCCCATTCGCATACCAGTATTTAACGCAAGAACAAAAAAGGGATAAAGCTGACTGTTTTTCGTTGATTGATAAAGTATCTGAATTTCATCCGGTGTTAATACACGTTTTTCAGGCTGTTCCGTACCGTCTATTTTGGTATTGACCGATACAGCAACATTTTTATTTATCAAATCTGATTCAAAAGCCCTGTTAAGCATATCAACAAGGAGCGCTTTACAATCTCGTCTGGATTTATCACTTTTTAAATTATTGAAAGCGTTTTGAATAATGACCAGATTCAGATTTGTCAGTTTACGCCATCCCAGTTCCTCACGAAGCCGATTATACTGGACGGAGTAGGTGCGCCTGGTTGTATCTCTGCAATGCTTTTTACAGGTGGTCATCCATACGTTATACCATTCGTCCAAGGTCATATTACTGGTAACTACATTTATCTGCTTCTCGTCCTCATATTGTGCGTCCCGCAGCTTTTTTGTTATATCGTTGTATGTTTTTGCATAAATCGTCTGTCTTTTGCCAAAACGATTGATAAAGCGTGCCTGATAAAGCCCGTCTTTACGTTGGGAAATGCCTTTCCCCAATTCTTTTCCTTTTAATGATTTACCCATTCTGTACTCCTTTTCTATGGTAAATCAAAAGGGTATTGCTAAGATGTACGCATAGTATATCACAGCAATACCCCTGTTTTCAATCTATACAGCCATTTTGTCAAGCCATTTATCCAGCTTGTTTTTATCAGCATACCATCGGTTTCCAATCTGTACACCGAATCCGTTTTTACCTCTGACAAGTTCCCTTGCTTTCGTTTCTCCAATTCCCAGATAGGAGCATAATTCTTTCAGGTTCAATAGCTTCTTCTCCATAGGCTATTCCTTGAACGGTATAGAACACTGTTCAGCCTTTGTCAGTGAGTGGAAGTTGTTATTTCTTTCGAGATATTCCTTTACCGAAGAGTAGGTTATAACGTGTTCTGCATCCTGATAGAAAATAACCTGATGTATCCGTCGCAGGAACGCTTCCCATGTTGCCGGGCTTTCTGCCTGTACATTTACATATTGTTGTTCCAGAAGAATATTAGAAATAATATAGACTTCCAGATAGCAGGCTGTTTTGTTATTATACCGGGCAGACAGTTCACAGGGATAGCCGTCCAGATAATTGAGCATATCCTGTATTTTCAGACTGCTTCGGAACTCTTCAAAGATAATAACACTGTGATTTTTATAGCTGTCAAATGGATGTATGTAATCTGTCACACGAAATACATTACTATATCCGTATTTCTCCATGACAGACCGTGTTTTACCAGTTTCGGTTTTCCCGAAGATATAAGTAACAGTAAGTTCCCGCCATGTATTTTTATATTCATCCTCAATTAAAAGCTGCCTTGCCCGGTCTATTTTGTCCAGATAACGCATAGCCTGTGGAAATGCTTTTAATATTTCTGCTGTACTCAGTCCGCTTTCTATCATATCATAGATAAATTGTAGTTCGCCCTTTTCGCTCATAGTTTCTTTGGCGGGCATAATGCCATATTCTTCAAAAGTTCCGACGATAGAAGTTTCTGTTTTAGAGGTGCTTTTCCATTTCCCGGCTTTCAGAATATAATCTTTGTTTTCTGCTGATGAACCATAGGCTGATTCTATGTGTCCCTGTGGAAAACGCTTTTTTACCGTAGAGAAGCGGATAGGTGAAGCGCTGTACAAATAGATGTGTGTATGTGGTGTCTGCTCTTTCAGCCCGATTTCATCCGCCATACACCAGTAAGATACAGAGCCGAGTCTGCCAATTTCTTCTTTAATTTGCGGATGGGTCATAGGTGGAATCATACTAAGCGGATTATTAAGCGTTATATTATATTTTCGTGCCTGTCGGTCTTTTGATTCCTGTATTTTCTTTTCTTCCATAAGATTCTCCTACCTGCTACAAAATGATGTAACAGCCTAAAACACTTGATTTTATTGGATAATCAGAGGGTTGCTACAACCCCTTGTAATACTAAAGGGGTTGTACCGCCCCAGTTCCCCGCCGGTGGCGGTCACTGGGGCAGAAACTTTTTATTCCCCGTTGCTTTTAGCCTGCTTAATCAAGTGCATGATTTTTAATATAAGGTGCTACAAATTCCCGTGGTCTGCTGTCAAGCCCTGTTCTCATAATCAAACCAGAGCCGATTTCTCCATAGCGAAGATTTTTTACATCTGCATATTCCGTTCCGAAAATCATACTATATTCACCGGCTGACATCTGACCGAGAGCAACCTTTAAGCCGATATTCCCACGGATACCGCTGTTTCCGAAATATTCTGCTAATCCAGATTGCGAAATCAATCCGGCATAAATATTTTTGCTTCGTCCGCTGACAATAATAGCATTGATTTTACCTAAAGTTTCTTTATACAGCTTATCTGGAAAGACCAGTTTCATCAGGATAATTTCATCACAAATAACACAGACAGGATTAAAATTAAAATCTGTATTTCCATCAATTCCCTGTTGTTCCATATTGGAAATATCGACTGTCCTGCTTTGTAATTCTTCTGTTATGAGTGAAATTTCTTCTGATATCTGTTTTGGCTCATACGCATAAGTAATTGCAATATTTCCATGACAAAATTGCTCCATTTCAACGTCTCTTTTTACATCCAGATAAAGGACACGGACACCGCATTTTAACAGACTGGAAATAATAAAGCGTGTAAAAGTTGTTTTGCCTGAACCAGTAGAGCCAACAATCAGAAAGTGCGGGATTTTCCTGTAATTCCATATAAGGGATGGGGAGAGGTAAACTGTAGTTTCTCCGGAATCCCCCGGAATATCTGCTTTAGACGAAATAACAAGAGCTTTTTCCTGCTCTAATTCAAACAGATATTCTATGTAGCCCCTTTTTTCATATATGTTCAGGCATACCTTTTCCAGACGGTCAGCTAACCCTGTTTCCAGTCCCCGTAGATTGATTTGGTTTCCAGACAGCCGGAAGCGGATATGCAGCGTATTAGAAGCTGTGTCCATACACCAATCCGTTTGCGGGTAAAATGTGTACACTCTCTTTCTTCCCCGAAATGCAGTTTCATATAATTGATTTTCTTCAATATGCTTCTGTATAAGGCGGGAAATTTTTCCCGCCTTGTAGAAGTTGGTATATCGTACTACTGTAAAGAACATGACCAAAATCAGAAGCATGACAGCCAATGCGATTGCAAAACTTATGTTTCTGGTTACTACATAAGCTGTCAAAAAGATAACCATGAGAAACATATACAGGCTACAGCACCATTTTAACCACCAAAAGGAATGGGCGGTTACTCTGTGGTATTTCATGCCTGTGCGTCTCCCGTATTTACCCGCAGTCTGGGTGGATTGACAATCTCAATCTGGTCAGCTACGGCACTGATTTTGATTTCATTGCTTCTAAAATCCTGCCAGAGTTTCGCATCCAGATTGTTAAAGATAACCGGAGTCGGTTTTCCGTTAAATTCTACAGACGGAACAGTCTCTTTTACTTTAACCACGAACTTTTCCCACTGTCTTGTAGAAATAACCGGGTAGCCGATAGCTTCCAGTTCATTTGTACGTTTTCCATCTGCATAGACATAGACTTCTTTCGGTTCTCCGATTAACATCAGTTCTCCAAAGGTTTCATTAAAATCAAAAACTACTTCACTTAATTTCATGTATGTATCCTCCAAAATTTGAATTTTTCTAAGTCGCGCAACTTATGAATCGGATTATAGCGGAAAATGAAGCCGTTGGATATTACAAGACAAGTAGAAGCGGAAAGGCGCATAAAATAAGGGATTTTTTCAAAAAACAAATTTCAGAGTAGCGAAAAAACGTGATAAACAGGTGAAATTTTTTACAGACCATGTAAAAAGATGTGAAAGAAAAATGCACGCTGATGATTCAACGTGCATTATAGATGTTGTTATTTTTTACTTGTAGACTCTTCGGGAACGAGCATAAGAGCCTAGCCAATATTGCTTTTCAATGCCAAGCGCCTTTAAAATTTCATTGCATTGACTTATGGATTTACCTCGGCAATTTGTTAATAAAAAAGTATACGCATAGTCTCGTTTGTTAAATCTGGAAAATTCTACTCCAAGACTGCTGAATAAAGCTTGAGAAAGCATTAAATCTAATTTATATGCAACACATACAGTCATAACTGTAGAGCGTTGCGTTGGCGTTGATATATCAACGACCTTTTTTAGTCTATAAAGCATATTAGCGTTCAGTTCTGTTTTTTCCGCAAAAGATGTATAACTTTCACCTTCTAATATTTCGCTTATCATTTCATTAAATGATTTATTGTATTTTGTTGAATTTTCAAAGTCCTTGTAGAATTGTTGTTCTAATTTAATCCATTCAGAATAATCATAGTCTGCAATAGATGGTTCTTTTATCACTTTAGACATATTGTATCCCCCTTTCATTGGTTTTTAGAAGTATCCATATCATTTAAGGCATATTCACACGCCTGAATGACAAAACTGGAAAATGTCACATCCTGATTGACGATTGCTTTATCTATTCTATCAATTAGTTCTACGGGGAAGCGTATAGTCTTATTTTCTGATTCTTTTCGGTTTGGTTTTAGTTGAAAAGCCATAAGCATTACCTCCTGTCATTACTATCATATTGCTAATCACTTTATAAATAAGCATTGCGTATTGTATTGCAAAATATGTTGCAAATTATATTGCAAATTAAATTCAGCATGGTAGAATTGACAAAAAGGAGGGTTCGCATGGTTTACAGATATGATTACGATGTAAAAAATAATTTGATTGATTTACTGGAAACAAAGCAAGACTTTGCCGGTGTACTGGAAATGCCATACTATTTAGAACAGTATCATCAAGAAACAAGCACAGCAAGACAGAATTTGCAAAGATTCCTGATTTACAAACTGTCATATTATTTAGATGATTCTGATTTAAAACAATTTGATTGCGATGTATGTGAAGAAATGACTACTTCTTATCTGAAAACATATCATTGGCTCGACGGATACCGGAGTGAGCAACAACCATCTACGGCGGTCAAATATGAAGTAACAAACGGGGATATAACCTATAGAGGAGATACCATGACCAGTGCATGGATTCCCATAGAAAATTATATTCAGTTAAAAATGTCTGGTCAGATTAAAATGCAAGGGAATATGTGGGAACTTTATTTTCTTAGGAATATGGAAAAAGTAAGATTGTCACCGGAAGCCGGACGTTTTTTGCAATTAACGCATTCTATTGGTAATTTTATACCTGTTCCGAGAGGATTTAATACTGGACGGAGTGGAGAATATGCTAAATGGGATTCATGGGATTTAACACTGGCACAGATATTCCAATGGTACACGGATAATTCTGATATGGCGACTATTTGTAATCATGGAGCATTAGAGCATTTGTTTACTTATGCAAAAAATAAAGAATCGACTATTCAGTATTGTGAAGCATGGTTACAACTATTTGGAACATGGAAAAATTTTGTGAAAGAAAATTATTTAGAAGCATTTGTAGATAAAAAAGGAGTGCCGAAGAAATTTTTTCCGGGACATTCCTTAGAGAACCCGCTTCCGAAAACCTTAAAAGAATATGAGACATTTTTTCAAACGGTAAACAAGTGCATTGAACAGCGAGGAAAACAGATTGCCAATTTTCTTATGAATAGAGAAAATGGAGCAGAATCAATGGGTAAAGGGGCTTCAACATTCAGTTTTTCAGATTTACAAAATGCGAAAGAGACTTTTCTGGAATATGTATACAGTTTTTTGTCGATAAGTACCTGGAAACTTAAACTTCTGGGATTTTTCCTGTTCTATATCATTTTCAGTCCGGTTATGATTAAAATGGAAGTGCATTCACTTTATCAAGTGATTTTTTCTGTTGCCGTTATAATTTTTCTTGCATTTCTTATCATTTATTTTTCTTTAGGGGCTATGTATAAGTGTCCTACTTGCAAGAAACGGTTTGCGTTAAAACGGATAGGAAAAGAGCTGGCTAGTTCTGAACGTATTTCTATTTTACAGGAAGTAAAAACCAGAAATCGTAATGGAAATGTTGTTAGAACGCAGGAGCAATATATTCCGGGAACCAGAAGAATATACGAGATTCATTATGTCTGCAAAAATTGTGGCGAAGATTGTTACAGACAATATGAAAAAGAAACACCCAACATATAAAGGAGATTTGACAATTTATGAAATTAACCAGAAGATTAGGCTTCCTTATGCTGGCAGGAATACTTGCAAGCTGTACTGCCTGTGGTTCTGAAACAACCCCTGTACCTGTGAAAGAGAGTATTCAGGAAGAAACAGACAACAGTGTTAGCAGTTCCGAAGAAACACCAGTTTCGGAAAGTGAGGAAAATTCTGATACGCAGGAATTAAAATTAGACCACACCTATGTAACACAGTTTGGAACGGTAAACGCAGTATCATATCCCTGTTTTTTGTTTGATTATCCGGGAAATTGGACGGTAACGAATGAAGAGGTATCGCAGACTGATGAAACAGTGGTGCTTACAAACGAAAGAGGTTCAACCATAACATATACTTATATTGGTGGTGTTGCAGAAGGACAGTTAGGGTCTGGTTCGGCAACTGATATGACAAGGATTGAGCTTTCTACTGTGGCAGATTCCCAGTTTATTCCCGGTTATGTGGATGCAAGAAATTATGAGGATTTAGGGAAATTTGTAGTAGCTGAAACTAAAATCACAGGTACAATGGATATGCTTACAGATTCAGATTTTGTAGATGCGGATGGAGCAGTTTCTTTTGCTGTTTTGCCGGAAAACAGAACCGGGACAGAAGAAACAACAGATCTTCCTTTGCGTGTTCAAAATACATTCTGGTATAGTGGCTATGTTTCATTCACAGCACAAGCACCAGACGGACAGTTCACAGAAGCGGAACAGACAGAGGTCATTGCTATATTGTCAAGTTTCAGAGTAGAGGATAATTAAGTATCAAGTTGAATGAAGTGGTATCAGACCGGAGATAAGGAAAAATAATATATAAGGGATATTCCAAGAGAGTGATTTGGGATATCCCTTTTTACATCTGCATACCCTTTGATTTACACCATTTACTACACCATCTGGCTATAAAATTACACCATTTTCCGATAAGTTACGATAGTTTCACATTTTTAACAAATGCACTGTAAACCGTATAAATCAAGGATTTCTGCCATTCTGAAAAATTACTTCTCATCCACAACCTGAAAGATGTAGAACTTCAGATAATAGGACGTCTCATCCCCCGCCCACAGAATCGGATGGTCGGCTGCCTGGGTGCGGTATTCGATCTGGCGCAGGCGGCGGTGGGCGCTGCGGGCTGCCTCCTGAATCGCCTTTGTGAAGAGTTCCGGCGTCATGAAATGGGAGCAGGAGCAGGTGGCGAAGTAGCCGCCGTCCTTTACCAGACGCAGACCGCGAATATTGATCTCGCGGTAGCCCTTGATGGCATTTTTGACCGAGCTGCGGGATTTTGTGAAGGCAGGCGGATCGAGAATCACGACGTCAAATTGCTCATCTTTTGCCTCTAATTCCGGAAGCAGGTCAAAGACATCCGCGCACTGAAAGGTGGTAGTGCCGGAAACACCGTTTAACTCTGCATTTTCACGCGCCTGTGCGACGGCAAGTTCGGACGCATCCACGCCGATGACCTCTTTGGCGCCGGAGACGGCTGCATTTAAGGCAAAGGAGCCGGTGTGGGTAAAACAGTCCAGAACGCGTTTGCCCGGGCAGAGACGCTGGATTGCCAGACGGTTGTATTTCTGGTCGAGGAAAAAGCCAGTTTTCTGCCCGTCCTTGACATCTACCAGATAGCGGACACCATTTTCAACGATCTCTACTTTTGTATCAAATGGTTCCCCGATAAAGCCCTTATAGCGCTCCATGCCCTCCTGTAAGCGGACCTTAGCGTCGCTGCGCTCGTAAATACCGCGGATATGAATGCCGTCTTCCTCAAGCACCTTGACGAGCTTTTCCAGAATCAGCGGTTTCAGACGGTCGATACCGAGCGCCAGGGATTCAACGACCAGCACATCGGAAAATTTGTCGATCACGATGCCCGGAAGGAAATCTGCTTCGCCGAAAATCAGGCGGCAGCTGCTGGTATCAACTGTCTGACGGCGGTATTCCCAGGCATTGCGGACGCGCATTTCGATAAAAGCATCGTCGATGACAGTATCCTTTTTGCGGGAAAGCATCCGCACGGTAAGCTTGGAGCGGGTGTTGATAAAACCACATCCGAGCGGATAACCGTCAAAATCTTCGACACGAAGGATATCGCCATTTTCAAATTCGCCCTCAATTCGTTCAATTTCATTATCATAGATCCACATACCGCCGGCTTTCAGGGAACGAGCCTCGCCTTTGCGGATATGGACAACTGCCTGTGTATTCATCATGGATGTAACAGTCCTTTCATATAAAAATGTAAAATTCGTTTCTTTTATTAAGTATACAAGAGGAGAGAAGGACTGACAAGTGAAAACCGAGAGATGTTTTTAAGCTTCACAGATTTATGATTTTATTTTCACAATTACATCACAAATAACTGATAGACTATCTCATGTAAACAGAGAGAGGGCAGAAAGCCTGAGACAGAATATAAGAGTATGAACAATCCGCTGCGGGAAGGTTCGCAAAATGGACAGTACGCGGCTGTGATTCCTGAGAACAGGAGGTATGAATATATGTATGACGAGAATGAAAGAAATGAGAGACACGATCAGGATGTAGATTATACGGAGGGCGCTTATTCGGACAGCGCTTATGAGGAAAAGAATAACGATACTGCTAAAAAAGAAGAAACTTCCGATTATGGCGGTTATCATGATTCCCGTTACCGGGGCAGTCTCGATGGAGAACCGGAGGCAGCAGCCGGAGCAGACCCGAAAGAGAATGCAGAGAAGCAGCCGGAACGCAGCTATATTCCGGAAGAACGGAGTGGCCGGGGACATGGCTCTAAGAATACTGGTAAGAAAATTGCGGCACTTGTGATGTCGGGCATTTTGTTTGGCTGTGTGGCAGGCGGAACCATGGTTGGCGTGAATGCACTTTCAAACCGGCTTCTTCCGGGTGAGACCGCACAGGAAACGATCGGTCAGGTTTCCCAGGAGACGCAGGCAGATGCGGGCACTAAAACGCAGGCCTCCATTGGCAACGATGTTTCTTCGATTGTAGAGAAAGCGATGCCGTCCGTTGTAGCGATCAACAACAAGATGATTTATACACAGAACAACTGGCTGTTTGGTCAGCAGCAGTACGAGGTGCCGAGCAGCGGTTCAGGAATCATTGCCGGACAGAATGACACGGAACTTCTGATTATTACCAATAACCATGTCGTTGAAGATTCCGAGGAACTTTCGGTTACTTTTATTGATAACCAGAGCGTTAAGGCAGCGGTCAAAGGTACTGATTCCGATTCGGATCTGGCAGTCATTGCCGTACAGCTTTCGGATATACCGGAAGAAACGAGAAAACAGATTAAGGCAGCCGATCTGGGCGATTCTGATTCCCTGAAGCTGGGACAGGGTGTTGTGGCAATCGGTAACGCACTGGGACAGGGGCAGTCGGTTACCGTCGGTTATGTCAGCGCTTTAAATAAAAAGCTAACCATCAACGACGTAGAGCGGACACTTCTGCAGGTCGATGCGGCGATCAACCCAGGCAACAGCGGCGGCGCACTTTTAAATATGAACGGTGAAGTTATCGGCATCAATGCGGCGAAGTATTCGGACACCAGTGTTGAGGGTATCGGCTATGCGATCCCGATTTCACAGGCAAAGGATATTATCAGCGACCTGATGACGAAGACGACGAAGGTAGCTGTCGATGAGAATGAGCAGGGCTATCTGGGAATCCAGCCTCAGAATATCGACAGCCAGATGGCGCAGGCGTATGGCATGCCGGAAGGTATCTATGTATACAAGATTGTTGCGGGCGGCGCGGCATCCAGGTCGGATCTGCGGGAGCGCGATATTATCACCAAGTTTGACGGTGAGAAGGTAAAGAATGGTGATGATCTCAAGAAACTGCTGACTTACTATAAGGCAGGTTCCACCGTTACCATGACGGTACAGAGTTTGGAAAATGGCAAATATGTCGAGAGAAACGTACAAATTACACTGGGCTCCAAGAGCGATATGCCGCAGAGCCAGGATGGCCAGAACGAGAGCCGGAGTGAATCACAGGCAAGTCCGCAGAGAAAACTGGGAAGATAGAAAGTATCCCATCAGCGAAGTGGGCTGGAATGGATATTTGCCCGTAACGGTGAAGATACGGAACTGTTGCGAAGCGGAAATGAATAAAATCAGGAAGATATAGAAAAGAAGGCAGGTGAACCGCCGGTAGATCCTCTTGTAATTAGAGAGGGCGGTGATTCATCTGTCTTTTTGTTTCATAGGAAATTTTTTATTTTAAAAACGAAATGACGGCTGCTGTTATGATTTACGTTTTTCACAAGCTATGATAAAATGAAAAGGTGCTTTTAGATTGGAGGAAATATAAAAATATGAGTGATAACCAGAATATAGATACGACAACCAATATAAACGAAACAGATACAAATAAAACCAGTACAGATCATTCGGATGATTACGAGAAAATCTGCTACGTCTGCCGCCGCCCGGAGAGCAAGGCGGGAGAGATGATCACGATGCCGGGCGGGATGAATTTCTGCCATGAGTGTATGCAGAAAGCATTTGACTCGATTTCCAAGTCGGGCATGGACTTTTCCAAGCTTCAAAATATGCCGTTTATGAACATGAATCTCAATGATTTTGCGGGCATGCAGGTGCCGAATACAGAGATTCCAGAGAAAAATAAGATCAAGAAAAAGAGCAAGGCAAAAGACACGGAGAAATTTCTGACGATGAAGGATGTTCCGGCACCGCACCAGATCAAGGCGCAGCTGGATGCATATGTGATCGGGCAGGAGCGGGCGAAAAGGGCAGTTTCAGTGGCAGTCTACAACCATTATAAGCGCGTGATTCTCCGGCAGCAGGACGAGCTCCGGGCAAATGAAAATACGGAAGAAAAGGCGGAAAACGCGGCGGCACAGGGAATGCAGATGCAGGGCGGCGAGCCGGAGATTGAGAAATCCAACATCCTGATGCTGGGACCGACCGGAAGCGGAAAAACGTACCTGGTCAAGACGCTGGCGAAGCTTTTGGATGTGCCGCTGGCGATCGCGGATGCGACGGCGCTCACGGAAGCTGGATATATCGGAGATGATATAGAAAGCGTAGTCTCCAAGCTTCTGGCAGCGGCTGGAAATGATGTGGAGAAAGCTGAGCAAGGCATCATTTTCATCGATGAGATCGATAAAATTGCGAAAAAGAAAAATACGATGAGCCGCGATGTCAGCGGTGAGTCGGTACAGCAGGAGCTTTTAAAACTTCTGGAAGGCAGCCAGGTAGAGGTGCCGGTCGGCTCAAACCAGAAGAATGCACTCACGCCGATGGCGACTGTGGATACGAACAACATCCTGTTTATCTGTGGTGGCGCGTTTCCGGGACTGGATGATATCATCAAGGAGCGCCTGAAAAAGCGTTCCACGATGGGCTTCAACTCCCATTTGAAGGATGAATTTGACAATGATCCGGATATTTTGAGCCAGGTGACAACGGAAGATCTGCGGAATTTTGGCATGATTCCAGAGTTTCTCGGACGTCTGCCGGTGCTTGTGAGCCTGCAGGGGCTGACAAAGGAATTGCTGATGCGGATTCTGAAAGAACCGAAAAATGCGATCCTCAAGCAGTATGAGCGCCTGCTGGCGCTGGATGAGGTCAAACTGGTGTTTGAGGACGATGCACTGGAGTGGATCGCCGAGCGGGCGCTGGAAAAAGATACGGGTGCCCGTGCGCTGCGTGCCATTTTAGAGGATTTTATGATGGATATCATGTATGAGATCCCGAAAGATCCGAATATCGGATCCGTTGTGATCACGCGCCCGTATCTGGAGAAGAATGGCGGTCCGCGGATAGAGATGCGGGGATAATAGCTTTTCAGGAGCATGATCGGTGAACGGTGTCATGGATGTGGTGAAAGTTAGCGATGTAAGGATCCGGAAAAGCAATTTGTGTGTGAAGAGAAAACAGCAGAAGTTAATTAACTTCTCATGGATAAAAAAGAGTTATATAGGTTTAACGTCCCATACCCCCACTCCCGGCTGGGATATTCGATGGAATTTCGGCGGTCAGCCCCGCGGATCAGAAATGCCTTGGCAATCGAGGTGTTGATCCGCGGGGCTGATGGCGTATAGGCAGACCAGGAGAGCAGGATCGCGGCGGCTCCGGCGGTCATGGCGGCGGCAAATGAGGTTCCGGTTACCTCCTGATAATCGGGAAGCGGGAGCCGGACGCCGGGGGCGGCAAGGTCGGGCTTGATAGTTCTGGTGCGGGTAAAACCGCGGCTGGAATGCAGATAGATCCCGCCCGTCTGGTGGCTGTAGGCGGCGGTGGTGATGATGGCTGCTGTATTGCCCGGATCGGTGATGGTTGTGTCCGGATCCGGGCGCAGAAAGAAGGTTTCATCCGAGATAAAGCCGTGCACCGGCAGCCACATATGATATTCACCCTGAATCGAGAGCGTGTGGTAGACGCGGATTTTCCAGATTCCGGCGGCGGGGGCATCAAAGCGCATCAGGATCAGTTCGCTTCCGGTCGCCAGCTCGGAGCTGGTGTAGTTGAGGTGAATGGTCGTTCCTTCCAGAAGAAAGGGAATCCGGCGTTCTTCGTCGCCGGAGAGCCGGATGCGTCCCGTTTCGTCGCCGGAGGGGGATAAAAATCCGACACTGTAAAGCTCCGATTCACGCGCCCACAGTTCCAGCGTAAATCCCCGTTCGCCGGGACCGACCCGCAGTTCCACATCCTCATAGGAGGTGGAAGCAGGAAATACACTGCGAAAATGGTGCCCGCGCCCGGTTTCATTGCCTCCGGCGGCGACCAGAATCTGCCCGCTGGCGCGCGACAGGCTGTTCAGATACAGACCAAGCGGCGAAGTGCCGCTGTGGCTTCCGGTATTGGTGCCAAGACCCAGCAGGATCACAAGGGGCTTTTTCTCCTGCCTGGCAATATAAAGAAGAAACTTGATTCCGAGCATGATGTCGTCCTCCTGAAAGGCGATGGCATCCTCGCGGATCAGAAAAAAATCGCGAAGATAGGTTCTGGCTGGTTTCAAGCGGACAACGACCAGTTCCGATTCCGGCGCCGCCCCGGAGAAAAAAGCATCGGCATCTTCGGAACCGGCGGCGACCAGCGCCATCTGCGTGCCGTGGCGGAGAGGATCCGAGGTGGGAACGATGGAATGCGGATCTTCCGAGCGCAGCGCCTCGTTGATGTGGGAACGCTGGTAGACACTTCCGTAGTGCAGCGCATCGATCGGATCCGGCGTGCTAAGCCCCGCGCCCGGAACCGTCTGATCCCAGATGGCGGCGATGCGCGTGCTTCCATCCGGATCGCGTAACAAGGGATTTGTATAATCGATCCCCGTATCCACAATCCCAATCAGCGTCCCGCGCCCCTTGTTTCCCAGGAAGGGCTGTTCTGCCGTCCGGGAAATTCCTGCGCTGTCCAGGCTGGATGTATCTAATATGGTATAAAGATTCGGGATCGAGTCATAGCCATACTGCTGGACTGAGAGCGGCAGCGCCTCCGCCAGAGACCGGTGCCAGATCACATACTCATGATTGACAAAATCATAGCAGCCGGAATCATTTTCCAAAATCTGGTTATAGGTAAAAGGAAAAAAACGTTCGATAAAATCGGCGGTTTGGTTGTCTGGAAGAGAAGAACAATTCATAGCGTTTTCCATAGAGATTTTTTAGAATTTAAGATAAGATATGCGGTAAAATACGAAAGCTTCCCTATACTCTGTCGGAAAAACTTGTTATAATAAATATAAGTTAGATAATGACATTTATATGAGGAGGTGCCCTTATGAAAAAATACCTGTATATGATAGTTGCCCTGTTCGGCATCGATTATTTCTGCAAGGAAAACATAGAAGCCCAGAAACCGGAAGATTTTCCGCGCGACATGGAAAAAAGCCATGGAAAGATCCGTCTGTACCGCAATCACAACGACGGTTTCTGTTTTGGAGTAAAAAAAGAAAAGAAAGAACTGGTTCGCATGGTGCCGGTTGTCTTTACTTCGGCGGCAGCGGGCATTCTGACATGGTTACTGTGCCGGGACGAAGGCAGAAAAGCCGATCGGATCGGGTTTGCCCTCATCACGGCGGGTGGTTTAAGCAACCTGTATGACCGCCTCAAACGCGGTTATGTGGTAGATTATTTCAGCATCCGGTGTAAATATCTGGAAAAGGTCGTCTTTAATCTGGGAGACTTTTTTATCTTCGCAGGAAGCGCCCTGATCGCAGCCTTCGATCTGCTGGGAGCCGTCCGTGATCTTACTTCTCCGGCAGAGGATCACATAAAAGCGCTCCGACTGCCGTGGCGAAAGACGGATGAGGCGGAATGATATAGTCGATTCCAAAGACATCGTGCATCTGATTGAAAATGTCAAAGGTCTTTGCAGCAGGTGCAAGGCTGGCGAGAGAACCGGTCAGGACGACATTTCGGGTGGTGTCCTGGCTGAGCGCTAGGGACGCCATCACACCCACATTTTCATAAATCATATTGAAAAGAGCGGCAGCCAGATCAGCATCCGAGGCGCCGCTTTTGATTCGCCCAAAATTGACAGCGGTTAAGTCGGCGGCAAGTCCCGGGACATCTTCCTCCTGCACGTCGGCGATGCGGAGATCTGCCATGGCCTTATTGCCGCGCAGCGCCATCTCTGAGAGGGCAAAAATGTCGGTGACGCCGAGAAAACGCTCCGCCATGCCGGCAAGTGTCCCACCGCCGACGCCGCTTCCGCCCAGATGACGGAAGCCGTTTGTCCTGGAAGCGCGGATAAAGGCAGAGCCGGTTCCAAGGCTGACCACCAGCGCTTCGTCAAGCCCGGACAGGTATAGGCCGCCGTGTCCGATGGCATCCAGCTCCAGGGCATGGATGGTCGGGATGCCGAAGATATTTTCATGGAAATACGTCGAACCGAGCCCGGTCAGGACGATTTTTTCAACATCATCAAACGAAGCGCCCTGCTGATCCAGGAAACGCCCGAGAACACCGTAAGCCGAGGTGCGCGGGTCATCCGCGTGAACCTGAAGCGTACCAAGCAGAGTGCCATGCTCATCCAGCGCCGCCGCCTTGGTGCTGGAACTGCCGATGTCGATTCCGAGGGATAAATTCATTTGCTTATCTCCTTTATGATATAAAAATAGGATATGGCTGCCAGGGCAGTCGTTCCGTATCTTTTATGACTGTAAGAATTGGATTGTTTTTATAAACATTATAGGGTAAAGTAAAATAAAGTGCAATGGAAGAATGTGGTCCGAATGTTCTTAAAATGATATTTGAAATGGATAACATAAAGATTTATATGTCACGCCCAAGCTTTGTTGAGATTCCGGCTGAGACTGAAATATGCTTTAGTGATAAGGAAATAGTGACCGGAAATACGGGATATCAGGCATGGTGGAGCAGAGAGTATGAGGTCCATGTTTAATAAGGAGTTCTTTAAGTGTTCCCAGTTTACGCACATTAACAGATGTACTTTTTCCCTCGTTATTAATATAGCTTTTTGCAATATAAAAAGACTCCGAATTTTTTTGACACAAAAAAAGCAGGTTCTATGCGGCCTGCAAGGTATTTTTCTATTATACAACTGTCAAACTCCCGGATATGGCAGAAGTATGGAAATGCAGGTCTGTATTTATTGACAGAACCTATGAAATACGGTAGAATCAACCTTAAAAAAGAGTAATCCCCTATGAGGGGAGATAGGAGTTGAGTTTTTTGAGTTCTGGTGATGGGATACAGCTATTGATTTTGGTACTGCTGCTTTTGATGTCGGCTTTCTTTTCTTCAACGGAGACGGCGCTGACGACGGTCAACAAGATCCGGGTGCGGACGCTGGCGGAGAATGGCGATAAGCAGGCAGAGTATGTATTAAAGATCATAGAGGATCCGAGCAAAATGCTGAGTGCGATTCTGATCGGCAACAATGTGGTAAACCTGTATGCGTCTTCTCTTGCGACGGTTCTTGCCACCCACATCTGGGGTAACAAGATCGTAGGGATTGCGACGGGCATTCTGACGCTTTTGATTTTGATTTTCGGCGAGATCACGCCGAAGACGGTTGCGACGATACAGTCTGAGCGGATTGCATTTCGGTTCGCCAAAATCATTTATTATATCATGACGGTGCTGACACCGGTCATTTTTGTGGTCAACCAGCTCTCATTTTTAGTGTTGAAGCTGCTTCGCGTGGATGTGAAGGCGAAGGGGGAGTCCATCACAGAGGATGAGCTACGGACGATCGTGGAGGTCAGCCACGAAGAGGGCGTCATCGAGTCCGAAGAGAAGAAGATGATCAACAATGTGTTTGATTTTGGGGACGCCGTGGCGCGCGATGTCATGCTTCCAAAGGTCAACATGACGTTTGTGGATGTGGATGCGACGTATGACGAGCTGATGGAGGTATTCCGCAGTGAGAAATACACGCGTTACCCGGTCTATGAGGAGACGACGGACAATGTCATCGGTGTTCTGAACATCAAGGATATTTTCTTAAAAGGCGGGGAAGAGGGCTTTTCTGTCCGGAAATATCTGCGGAAACCTCTCTATACATATGAATTTAAGAAGGTTGCTGAGCTGATGCGCGAGATGCGGAAAGCAGCGATCAGCATCGTGATCGTGCTCGACGAGTACGGTTCGACGGTCGGTCTTATCACGTTGGAAGATATGCTGGAGGAGATTGTCGGAGATATCCGGGACGAGTACGATGGAGACGAGGAAAAGTCCATACAGCGCATCGCCCCGCGGGAATACATGGTAGACGGTTCGGTCAAACTTGACGATCTGGATGAACGCCTGAATCTGGAACTCCAGTCAGACGAATATGATTCCATTGGCGGACTGGTGATCGGACTTTTGAACCATCTTCCACAGGAAAAAGAAGAGGTTGTGGTGGAAAACGTCCGCCTCGTCGTCGAATGTGTGGATAAGAACCGGATCGATAAGATTCATCTGTACCTGTTAAGCCCGTCGGAGGCGGCGTTAGCTAAACATACCGCCGATGGTGCCGCTTCCGGCGCAGAGGGCGAAGGAAAGCAGCAGGGATGAGGCAGTCTCCTTGAGGGACTGTCGGATCGCAAAAGACAGGGCTAGAAAAATAAGAAAATAAAGGGCGCCGGCACAGAATCCCCAGAGGAACCGGCGCCTTTTTGCTTTCTTTCCGGCGACGAGTCCTGCCAGAAAGCAGGCGAGAATGTAGATGCCGCGCACTCCTAGCGTGATTTCCTTTTCACCCCACTGAAACCGGTACATCCCAAACGCGAGCAGAAGCAGAAAGACAGCGGTTGCCGCGTAGGAGAAGAGGGAAGAACGGAGCAGAATCTGGATAGCTGATTTTTCCATGATAAAATACCTGTGTGCATTCTTTTTCTATTCGTATGAACAAAGAAGGACAAATATGCCTGCAGAATGAAACATTGTTACAAACAAGCGTTACTGTTCACGCATACGTGCCCAGTAACGGAATTTGCCGTGGCTTCGCATCTCAATACGGCAAATTCCTGCTGCCACCACGTTTTCTTACGGCACTTTCGGTTCCAAAAGTGCCTACCCGTGAACAGTTCCAAAAAAGCCGGAATCTGTGAGAAACACGGTAAATTGAAATGCTTGCACAAGCGGGCAACATATGATATAATCTGTAGGACTTTATATACTAAAAAAATGAAGGAGGACATAGAGATGAAACACGTAAAGACACTGAGCGCAAGCACACTGAAGAACAGCATGAAGAAAGGCGGCTGCGGCGAGTGCCAGACATCCTGCCAGTCTGCATGTAAGACATCCTGTACTGTAGGTAACCAGAGCTGCGAGAACCAGAACCGCTAATTGGCAGTACAAAACAAATGAGGCGTTTTCTGATAAATCAGAGCTTTTCATGAGTGGGAGAGCTGGAGTCTGAGAAAACGCAGAGTTGACACAGGGAGGCAGACAAGACGGAGCGCGGTCCGAGGAGAGGACTGCATATGTTCCGGGTTGTCTGCCTGCCTATGTCTTATAGAAGGAGAAAGACAGTGATTCATCAGTATATAAATAATGGATATTATATCGTACTGGATGTCAACAGTGGCTCCGTCCATTCGGTCGATCCGCTTCTGTACGATGTGATTTCCTTTTTATCGGAGCGGATTCCGGATAGCGAGAAGCCGTTTCAGATTGCCCAGTCCCTGAAAGACGAGACGGCGGCAGCATTAAAAGAGAAATACAGCCAGGAAGAGATCAGAGAGGCGTTTGAGGACATTCAGGAGCTCATCGATCAGGAAGAACTCTTTACCGCTGACATTTACAAAAACTTCGTTATGGATTTCAAGAAGCGCCAGACGGTTGTCAAGGCACTCTGCCTGCATATCGCGCATGACTGCAACCTTGCCTGTCAGTACTGCTTTGCAGAAGAGGGCGAGTATCATGGACGCAGAGCGCTGATGACATTTGAGGTCGGCAAGAAAGCGCTGGATTTCCTGATTGCCAATTCTGGAAACCGCCGGAACCTGGAAGTCGATTTCTTCGGCGGCGAGCCGCTGATGAACTGGCAGGTGGTTAAACAGTTAGTCGAGTACGGACGTTCCCAGGAAGAGGCGCACAACAAGAAATTCCGTTTCACACTGACCACCAACGGCGTTCTGTTAAACGATGAAATTATGGAATTCTGCAACCGCGAGATGTCAAACGTCGTGCTCAGTCTGGATGGACGAAAAGAGGTCAACGACAAGATGCGCCCATTCCGCAACGGAACCGGAAGCTACGACCTGATCGTGCCGAAGTTCCAGAAATTTGCAGAGAAGCGCGGAGACCGCGATTATTTCGTGCGTGGTACCTTCACACACAACAACCTGGATTTTGGCAAAGATGTTCTGCATTTTGCCGATCTTGGATTCAAGAAAATGTCGGTTGAGCCGGTCGTAGCACCGGATGAAGAGCCTTACGCGATCAAAGAGGCGGATCTTCCGCAGATTCTCGAGGAATATGACCGTCTGGCAGCAGAGTATGTCAAGAGACACAAAGAGGGACGCGGCTTCACGTTCTTCCACTTTATGCTCGATCTGACACAGGGACCGTGCGTGGCAAAACGTCTGTCCGGATGCGGTTCAGGAACTGAGTATCTGGCAGTTACCCCGTGGGGCGACCTCTATCCGTGCCATCAGTTTGTAGGAAACGAAGATTTCCTGCTCGGCAACGTGGATACGGGCGTGACCAACACGGCAGTCCGCGACGAGTTCAAGCTCTGCAATGTCTATGCGAAAGACAAATGTCGGGATTGCTTTGCCAGATTTTACTGCAGTGGCGGCTGTGCGGCCAATTCCTACAACTTCCACGGTTCCATCACGGATGCGTATGATATCGGGTGCGAGATGCAGAAAAAACGTATCGAGTGCGCGATCATGATAAAAGCTGCTCTTGCAGACGGCTCTGACGAGTAGAGAACAAGGAGAGAGAGGAATGAAGAACAAAAAAGGAAAAAGCTTCCTGGGGATGCTGCTCCTTCTGATTGCCATCGGCGTATTCGGCTATTTCGGCTATTCGACGATGAATCAGATCAAGCTGGGTCTTGACCTGGCTGGCGGTGTCAGCATTACCTATCAGGCGAAAGAAGAAAATCCGTCTTCCGAGGATATGGCGGATACGATCTACAAGCTCCAGCAGCGTGTACAGAATTACAGTACCGAGGCGGAGGTTTACCAGGAGGGTAATAACCGTATCAACGTAGATATTCCGGGTGTATCGGATGCCAACGCGATTCTGGAAGAGTTAGGAAAACCGGGTTCCCTGATTTTCGTGGACTCTGAAGGAAATCAGATCCTTGATGGTAAACAGGTTGCCAGCGCGAAAGCCGGCATGACCGAGGATAAGGCGACCGGTTCCAAGGCGTATGTCGTTTCTCTGACCTTTACCGAGGAAGGTAAACAGGCATTTGCTGAGGCGACCACGAATGGCGTCGGAAAACCAATTTATATCATTTATGATAACCAGATTATTTCTGCTCCGACCGTCCGTGAGGCGATCACAGGCGGACAGTGCCAGATCGACGGCATGGCGGATTATGAAGAGGCAAATAATCTTGCGTCCACGATCCGTATCGGTTCCCTGTCCCTGGAGCTGGAAGAGCTGCGTTCCAACGTAGTTGGCGCGAAGCTGGGCCAGGAGGCGATCTCCACCAGCTTAAAGGCAGGTCTGATCGGATTTGCCATTGTCATTGTATTTATGATTGCCGTATATCTGCTTCCGGGTCTGGCTGCATCTCTGGCTCTGTGCCTGTATGTCGGTCTGATCCTGATCCTGTTAGTTGCATTTGAGGTGACTCTGACGCTTCCGGGCGTGGCTGGTATCATCCTGTCGATTGGTATGGCGGTGGATGCGAACGTTATCATTTTCACCCGTATCAAAGAGGAGATCGGTCTGGGAACATCCGTCAAGAATGCGATCAAGGCAGGTTTCGCCAAGGCACTTTCCGCGATCATCGACGGAAACGTAACC
The DNA here is from genome assembly GCF_003479985.1 of Clostridium sp. AM43-3BH. Classification (NCBI taxonomy): domain Bacteria; kingdom Bacillati; phylum Bacillota; class Clostridia; order Eubacteriales; family Clostridiaceae; genus Clostridium; species Clostridium sp. AM43-3BH. The sequence goes on along the minus strand of NZ_QUIH01000002.1, from coordinate 320,822 downwards.
ACCCTGATTGCGGCAGCGGTTCTGTTCTGGAGAGGTTCCGGTACCGTCAAGGGCTTTGCGGCGACGCTGGCAATCGGTATCGTGCTTTCTATGTTCACGGCGCTGTTTGTAACCAAATTTGCCCTGAACTGCTTCTATGAGATGGGCTTTGAGGATGCGAAATTCTACGGATGCCGCAAGGATATGAAGACGCGTCCGTTCCTGAAATTCCGCAAGCTTTACTTTGCTCTGTCGCTCGTGATCATTCTGGCAGGCGTCGGCAGCATGGTTCACAATCAGTCTTCGATGGGTGTGCCGCTCAACTACAGCATGGAGTTCAGAGGCGGTACTTCTACAAACGTTACCTTTAACGAGGATATGTCTCTGGAAGATATTTCCTCCCAGGTGGTTCCGGTGGTAGAAAAGATTACCGGCGAAGCTGGCACACAGACCCAGAAGGTAGCCGGAAGCAACGAGGTTATCATCAAGACACGTACCCTGAACATGGACGAGCGCGAAGAGTTAAACCAGGCGCTGGCGGATCAGTTTGGTGTGGATAAAGAGAAGATCACAGCCGATAGTATCTCCGGTGCAGTCAGCCAGGAGATGAAGCGCGATGCGATTGTGGCGGTTACGATTGCGACGATCTGCATGTTGATCTACATCTGGTTCCGTTTCAGCAATATCACGTTCGCGGCGGGCGCGGTTCTTGCCCTGATGCACGATGTACTGGTTGTCCTGACCTGCTATGCGATGCTGCGCTGGTCGGTTGGTTCGACGTTCATCGCCTGCATGCTGACGATTGTCGGTTACTCAATCAACGCGACGATCGTTATCTTCGACCGTATCCGTGAGAATATGAAGCTTCTGGGCAATAAAGAGTCCGCTGAGACGATCGTCAACACCAGTATCAGCCAGACCCTGACGCGAAGCATCAACACGACGCTGACGACCTTCGTCATGGTCCTGATTCTTTACATCCTGGGTGTATCTTCCATCCGTGAGTTTGCTCTTCCGCTGATGGTAGGTCTGATCTGCGGTACGTATTCGTCCGTATGCCTGTCCGGCTCTGTCTGGTATGTGCTGAATAAAAAGCGCATGGAGAAGAATGCCAAACCGGCTGGCAAGAAGGCAAAGGCAGAGAAGTAAAAAGTATAGGAAAAAAGATGGAATACAAGATTTTATACAAAGATGGCCGCGCAAAACGCGCGGAAATGAAAACGGTCCACGGAACCATCCAGACGCCTGTTTTCATGAATGTCGGCACGGTGGCGGCGATCAAGGGCGCGGTTTCGACCGATGATCTCCGCACGATCGGCACGCAGGTGGAACTTTCCAATACCTACCACCTCCATGTCCGTACCGGCGACAAGCTGATCCGACAGTTTGGCGGTCTGCACAAATTTATGAACTGGGATCGCCCGATCCTCACGGATTCCGGCGGATTTCAGGTGTTTTCCCTGGCGGGACTGCGGAAGATTAAAGAAGAGGGCGTTTATTTTAACTCCCACATCGATGGTCACAAGATTTTCATGGGACCGGAGGAAAGTATGCAGATTCAGTCCAACTTAGGTTCGACGATCGCGATGGCATTTGATGAGTGCCCGCCGAGTCTTGCCGATCGGGACTATGTACAGAAATCAGTGGAGCGCACGACGCGCTGGCTGGCGCGCTGCAAGGATGAGATGGCACGCCTTAATGCACTGCCGGATACGGTCAACCGGGAACAGCTCCTGTTTGGTATCAATCAGGGTGCGATTTACGAGGATATCCGTATCGAACACGCGAAGGAAATCAGCAAAATGAACCTCGATGGCTATGCGGTCGGAGGTCTGGCAGTTGGCGAGAGCCATGAGGAAATGTATCGGATTCTGGATGCAGTCGTTCCGCACCTGCCGGAGGACAAGCCGACTTATCTTATGGGCGTTGGAACACCGGCAAACATCCTGGAAGCGGTAGACCGGGGCGTCGATTTCTTTGACTGTGTGTACCCGTCCCGGAATGGACGCCACAGCCATGTATACACGAACCATGGCAAATTAAATCTCCTGAACAGCAAATATGAGCTGGATCCGCGCCCAATCGAGGAAGGCTGCGGCTGCCCGGCATGCCGTTCTTACTCCCGCGCATATATCCGCCACCTGTTTAAGGCGAAGGAAATGCTGGGGATGAGATTATGCGTCTTGCATAATTTGTATTTTTATAATAAAATGATGGAAGAGATTCGCGACGCGATCGAACATCACTGTTATGCTGAGTATAAAGCAAAGAAACTTGCAGGCATGATGGGTGAATCGAACTAAAGGAGGAAATATACCACATGAGCAGCACAAGCGGAATGATCGTTTACCTTGTATTTATCATTGCCATCTTCTATTTTATGGCAATCCGTCCACAGTCCAAGGAAAAGAAAAAACAGGCAGAACTGATGGCAACCGTAGCAGTAGGCGACAGCGTTCTGACATCCAGCGGCTTCTACGGCGTGATTATCGATATGACCGATGATACTGTAATCGTAGAGTTCGGAAGCAACAAGAACTGCCGCATCCCGATGCGTAAGGATGCAATCGTTCAGGTTGAGAAACCGGAAGTCTAAGAAGAACGGTAAGAAAGTGAGAGGATCGCAGCTCCCGATGGGGGCGGCGGTCCTTTTTTTGTGTAACAGGAAATTCCTTGGAATTCCCTATTACACAAAAAGGCACTAACGTGCCAATGATGCGCCCTCGCGCGAAGCAGAAACATGTCGCAAGCGACCGCGCTCGGCGCGAGAATGTGCCAAGGCACATTCTTTTTTATTTTACAGATAACCCCAGGTTATAGAATAAATTCCAAATTACTATATGGGGAATACCGGTTTTCCTTCGTCAGAAGATTGCAAAATAGGACGGAATCCGATATGATAAAAAGTAACCGTTTGAAACAAGGGAGGTATTTTATTATGAATTGCAATATTACTGTGATTCCGGGCGACGGAATCGGACCGGAGATTGTGAGAGAGGCATGCGGCGTGCTGGACAAGGTGGGCGCCGTCTACGGTCATACATTTAATTATACAAAAATCCTGATGGGCGGCTGTTCCATCGACGAGTACGGCGTACCGCTGACCGATGAGGCACTGGAGACCGCGAAAAAGAGTGATTCCGTCCTGCTCGGTGCAGTCGGCGGCAACGTGGGAAATTCCCGCTGGTACGATGTAGCTCCGAACCTGCGTCCGGAGGCCGGTCTTCTTGCCATCCGTAAAGGTCTGGGACTGTTCGCGAATATCCGCCCGGCATACCTCTACAAAGAGCTGGCAGATGCCTGCCCGTTAAAGAAAGAGATCATCGGCGACGGCTTCGATATGGTTATCATGCGTGAGCTGACCGGCGGTCTGTACTTCGGTGACCGTTACACGAAGGAGATTGATGGCGTGACGACCGCGGTAGATACCCTGACCTACAATGAAAATGAGATCCGCCGGATCGCAATCAAGGCATTCGATATCGCGATGAAGCGCCGCAAGAGCGTTATTAGCGTCGATAAGGCAAACGTACTGGATTCCTCCCGCCTGTGGAGAAAGGTAGTCGAGGAAGTTGCTAAAGATTATCCGGAAGTTACCCTGACCCATATGCTGGTTGATAACTGCGCGATGCAGCTTGTCATGAATCCGGGACAGTTCGACGTGATCCTGACTGAGAACATGTTTGGCGATATCCTTTCTGACGAGGCAAGCATGATTACCGGCTCCATCGGTATGCTGTCTTCAGCCAGCTTAAACGAGGGCAAATTTGGTCTCTACGAGCCGAGCCACGGTTCCGCACCGGACATTGCGGGCAAGGACATCGCAAACCCGATCGCAACTATTCTTTCCGCAGCGATGATGCTCCGCTATTCCTTCGATCTGGATAAGGAAGCAAAAGCCATCGAGGATGCCGTACAGCAGGTACTGACCGAGGGCTACCGTACCGTGGATATCATGGCGGATGGCTGCAAGCAGGTTGGAACCGTTGAGATGGGCAGGCTGATCTGTGAGAGAATTAAATAGAAAGATTGCAAAAATTCCATAAATGCGATAAAATCAAAGATAAACGTAAAAACCGCCCCTGTCACCAGGGGCGGAGGTCGTCGAAAGAGATAGAAGGAGACGAAAAGATGAAAAGTGATGCAGTAAGAAAAGGGATGCAGCAGGCACCTCACCGTTCTTTGTTTAATGCACTCGGTATGACGGAAGAGGAGATGAACAAACCTCTCGTCGGTATCGTAAGTTCTTATAATGAGATTGTTCCGGGACACATGAACCTGGACAAGATTGTAAATGCCGTGAAGCTGGGTGTAGCGATGGCTGGCGGCACACCGGTTGTATTTCCGGCGATCGCAGTCTGTGATGGTATCGCTATGGGACATGTCGGCATGAAATATTCTCTGGTTACCCGTGATCTGATCGCAGATTCCACCGAATGTATGGCGCTGGCACATCAGTTCGATGCGCTGGTTATGGTTCCAAACTGTGATAAAAACGTACCGGGACTTCTGATGGCAGCAGCCCGCGTCAATGTACCGACTGTATTTGTCAGCGGCGGTCCGATGTTAGCCGGTCATGTAAAGGGACAGAAGAGAAGTCTTTCCAGCATGTTCGAGGCAGTTGGTTCCTACGCAGCAGGCACCATGACGGAAGAAGATGTGAAAGAATTCGAATGTAAGGTCTGCCCGACCTGCGGTTCCTGTTCCGGTATGTACACCGCCAACAGCATGAACTGCTTAACAGAGGTACTCGGCATGGGCCTTCAGGGCAACGGTACGATCCCGGCAGTTTACTCCGAGCGAATCAAACTGGCAAAACACGCTGGTATGAAGGTTATGGAGATGTATGAGAAAAACATCCGTCCGAGAGATATTATGACAGAAAAGGCATTTTTAAATGCACTGACCGTGGATATGGCACTCGGATGTTCTACCAACAGTATGCTGCATCTTCCGGCGATTGCACATGAGGCAGGCGTAGACCTGAACATGGAGCTGGTCAATGAGATGAGCAAGCGCACCCCGAACCTGTGCCATCTGGCACCGGCAGGTCCGACCTATATGGAGGATCTGAACGAGGCAGGCGGCGTGTATGCGGTTATGAATGAGCTGTCCAAGAAGAACCTTCTGAATCTGGACTGCATGACCGTAACCGGCAAGACCGTTGGCGAGAATATCAAGGGCTGTGTCAACAAGAATCCGGAGGTTATCCGCCCGATCGACAATCCGTACAGCCAGACTGGCGGTATCGCGATCCTGAAAGGAAACCTGGCACCGGATACAGGCGTTGTAAAACGTTCTGCCGTTGCACCGGAGATGCTGGTACATCAGGGACCGGCGCGTGTGTTTGACTGTGAGGAAGACGCGATTGCAGCGATCAAGGGCGGCAAGATCGTGGCTGGCGATGTTGTTGTCATCCGTTACGAGGGACCGAAGGGCGGTCCGGGCATGCGTGAGATGCTGAACCCGACTTCTGCCATCGCAGGTATGGGACTTGGTTCCAGCGTAGCTCTGATCACAGACGGACGTTTCTCCGGCGCATCCAGAGGTGCATCCATCGGACACGTTTCTCCGGAGGCGGCAGTCGGCGGACCGATCGCGCTGGTTGAGGAAGGCGATATTATTTCCATCGATATCAATAATAACTCCCTGAACGTACTCGTATCCGACGAGGAGCTGGCAGAGAGAAGAAAGAAATGGCAGCCGAGAGAACCGAAGGTTACGACCGGATACCTGGCACGTTACGCAGCGCTTGTAACGAGCGGAAACCGGGGCGCAATCCTGGAGGTTCCGAAGACACAGAAGTAATCATTGCGGGCTTCAGACAGGTGCTTTTGAGACGGAAAGTACTGCTTGTGCCAAAAGGCAGTGGATGGGACGATTTATCAGGCTGCCCCTACGGAGAACTTGACAGCGCGACAGACGCTTTCGGAAGCTTTGCGGGGATATGTACTCTCGGAGTTTTTCAGCCCCGCTTTTGCGGTTGATGAAAGCCCGGGAGTATATGCATTTAAAATGGTTTAAGGAAGGAAAGCAGGTTAGACAGATGAAGACATTGACAGGAGCAGAGATTGTCATTGAATGCTTGAAAGAGCAGGGGGTAGACACGGTGTTCGGTTATCCGGGCGGCGCGATCCTCAACATTTATGATGCACTTTATAAACACAAGGATGAAATCACCCATATTTTGACCTCTCATGAACAGGGAGCGTCCCACGCGGCAGACGGCTACGCGAGAGCAACCGGTAAGGTCGGTGTGTGTATGGCGACATCCGGTCCGGGAGCTACAAACCTGGTTACGGGTATTGCAACGGCTAACCTGGATTCCATTCCGATGGTAGCCATCACCTGTAATGTAACGACAGGGCTTCTTGGAAAAGACAGCTTCCAGGAGATCGACATTCTGGGTGTTACCATGCCGATCACGAAATATAATTTTATCGTAAAGGATGTCACGAAGCTGGCAGATGTGATCCGTCGTGCGTTCGTGATTGCTAAGAGTGGCCGTCCGGGTCCGGTTTTGGTGGATATCACCAAGGATGTGACGGCAGCGGCCTGCGAGTACGAGCCGAAGGAACCGCAGCCGATCGAGCGCGAGACAGAGCTGATCCGTGAGGAAGACATGGAAAAGGCGATCGAGATGATCAAGGCGGCGAGAAAACCGTTTATTTTTGTCGGCGGCGGTGCAGTGGCATCGGATGCTGCCAATGAATTAAGTGCATTTGCACATAAAATTCAGGCGCCGGTGGGTGACAGCCTGATGGGTAAAGGTGCATTTGACGGAACCGATGTCCTTTATACCGGTATGATCGGTATGCACGGAACCAAGACATCCAACCTCGGTGTGGCAGAGTGCGATCTGCTGATCGTTGTAGGCGCGCGTTTCAGTGACCGTGTTGTGGGCGATCCGAACCATTTCGCAGCCAATGCAAAGATTTTACACATAGATATCGATCCGGCGGAGATCAACAAAAACATCCAGACCGATGCGAGCATTATTGGTGATGTCAAGATTATTCTGCGTAAGCTAAACGCGCGTCTGGATCCGATGAACCATGACGAGTGGCTGAGCCACATTGAGCGTCTGAAAGATATGTACCCGCTCCGCTACAACAAGGAAGTTCTGACCGGTCCGTATATCATGGAAGAGATCTACAAGGTAACCGGCGGCGATGCGATCATCTGTACCGATGTCGGACAGCATCAGATGTGGGCGGCACAGTATTATAAATACAAACGTCCGAGACAGCTTCTGACCTCCGGCGGTCTGGGCACGATGGGCTACGGTCTGGGCGCAGCGATTGGTGCGAAGATGGGCTGCAAGGATAAGACGGTTATCAATATTGCCGGAGACGGCTGTTTCCGTATGAACATGAACGAGATTGCGACGGCAACCCGCTACAACATTCCGGTTATCGAGGTTGTATTTAACAACCATGTTCTGGGTATGGTGCGCCAGTGGCAGACCCTGTTCTATGGAAAACGCTATTCCCAGACGGAGCTTTACGATCAGATGGATTTCGTCAAGGTGGCAGAGGGCATGGGCGCGAAAGCATACCGTATCACGAAGAAAGAGGATGTGGAGCCGGTGCTGCGCGAGGCGATCAGCTTAAATATCCCGGTTATGATCGAGTGCCAGATCGGCAGCGATGACAAGGTATTCCCGATGGTTCCGGCTGGAAAACCCATCGAGGAAGCGTTTGATGAGATTGACTTACGCATCGAATAGTTGTAAAATGGGGGCAATTATCACATTTTTGTGTAAGACAGGAGGAGATTTATTATGAGCAGAGTCTATAACTTTTCGGCAGGTCCGGCAGTACTTCCGGAGGAGGTACTGAGAGAGGCAGCGGCAGAGATGCTGGATTACCAGGGCAGCGGCATGTCCGTCATGGAGATGAGCCACCGCTCCAAGGATTTCCAGGCCATCATTGATGATGCAGAGAAGGATCTGCGCGAATTGATGCAGATTCCGGACAATTACAAAGTATTATTCGTACAGGGCGGCGGCAATATGCAGTTCGCCATGGTTCCGATGAACCTGTTCAAAAATAAGGTGGGGGATTACATCATCACCGGACAGTGGGCAAAGAAAGCATATCAGGAGGCAAAGATGTTTGGTACCGCCAACGCGATTGCATCCAGCGCTGACAAGACCTTTTCCTACATCCCGGATTGTTCGGACCTTCCAGTGGATGAGGACGCAGATTACGTGTATATCTGCTTAAATAACACTATTTACGGAACCGTATACCACGAGCTTCCGAACACCAAGGGCAAGACACTGGTAGCAGACATCTCCTCCTGTTTCCTGTCAGAGCCGCTCGATGTGAGTAAGTTTGGTATTCTCTGGGGCGGTGTCCAGAAGAACGTAGGTCCGGCTGGTATGGCGATCGTCATCATCCGCGAGGATCTGATCACTGAGGATGTTCTTCCGGGAACACCAACCATGCTGCGCTACAAAACATACGCAGACAATGACTCTCTGTACAACACACCGCCTACATACACCATCTATATGTGCGGCAAGGTATTTAAATGGCTCAAGAAAATGGGCGGTTTAAGTGCCATGAAGGAGCGCAACGAGAAGAAGGCGAAGATTCTTTACGATTTCCTCGATGAGAGCAAGCTCTTCAAGGGAACCGTTGAGAAAAAAGACCGTTCCCTGATGAACGTACCGTTCGTCACCGGCGATGCAGATCTGGATGCCCTGTTTGTCAAGGAAGCCAAAGAGGCAGGTTTTGTGAACTTAAAAGGTCACCGTACCGTCGGCGGTATGCGTGCCAGCATCTACAATGCAATGCCGATCGAGGGCGTTGAGAAATTAGTTGCTTTCATGCGCGAATTTGAGAAAAAACATACAAATTAATCAATTTTAAAATTTATGCCATTGCTGCGGCGAAAGGGAGGGGGAATCCGTTCCTTTCTGCTGCAGCAGTGGACTTTTTAAAACAAAAACAGCCCGCGTATGGGAAGATTTGAAATTTTGAAAGAAAAGAGAGTTAAAAAATGAGAAAAATCCATTGCCTGAACCCGATTTCCAAGCTGGGAACCGGTTTACTGACCGAAAATTATGAGATGACTGACAACCTGGCGGAGGCAGAGGGCATTCTGGTCCGCAGTGCTGCCATGCATGATCTGGAACTTCCGAAGGGACTGCGTGCTGTTGCACGTGCCGGAGCGGGCGTCAACAACATTCCGCTTGACAAGTGTGCGGAGGCTGGTGTTGTCGTATTCAATACACCGGGCGCCAATGCAAACGGTGTCAAAGAGCTGGTGCTGGCTGGCATGTTGCTGGGAGCCAGAGACGTAGTCGGCGGCATCGACTGGTGCAAGGAGCAGAAGGACAATGAAAATATCTCCAAAGATATGGAGAAGGCGAAAAAGAAATTTGCCGGTCATGAGATCCGCGGCAAAAAGCTTGGTGTTATCGGACTGGGCGCCATCGGCGCAGAGGTTGCAAACGCAGCTGCAGCGCTCGGCATGGAAGTATACGGCTATGACCCGTTTATTTCTGTCAAAGCAGCGTGGATGCTTTCCAGAGACGTAAAGCACATCACATCGGTTGATACGATCTATCAGGAATGCGATTACATCACCGTTCATGTACCGCTGCTTGACAGCACCCGCCAGATGATCAACAAAGACAGCCTGGGACAGATGAAGGACGGTGTGGTTATCTTAAACTTTGCGCGTGACCTTCTGGTAAATGACGACGATATGGCAGAGGCGCTGGCTTCCGGTCGTGTAAAACGCTATATCACCGATTTCCCGAATGCAAAAGTAATGCAGATGCCGAACGTCATCGCAACCCCACATCTGGGCGCATCCACAGAAGAATCCGAGGATAACTGTGCCGTGATGGCAGTCAAAGAGCTGATGGATTACCTGGACAATGGTAATATCAAGAATTCCGTCAACTTTCCGAATTGCGATATGGGCGTGTGCACAACCGTAGGTCGTCTTGCACTTCTTCATAAGAACGTGCCGAACATGATCGGACAGATTTCCTCGATCCTGGCATCGACTGACATGAACATCGCAAACATGACGAACAAGAGCCGTGATAAATACGCTTATACGCTGGTTGATCTGGAGACCAAGGCAGACGCGGCGACGATTGAGAAGCTGAAAGCTATTCAGGGTATGATGCGCGTGCGTGTGATCAAATAATAAGTTTTATTGAAAACAGCCGGAGAAAGTGCGGTTTTGGGTGCACCTTTTCCGGCTGTATTTTTATGGATTGCAGAATGTTTTTATTGAAGAATCTCTGCATGGCTTTTTAACGTGATAATTATATGTATATATTGGTGAGAAACTGTCAGTGGCGGGTTATATTAAGCGACAGGATTGACTTGGTAAGAAAACTTTGTCATGGGGTGGAAAATTGATCGATACTAGGATCTTTCATTTCATAAACACGCGTCCATTCTTTGGTGCCTTCTTTCTTGACGGTCTCGGAGCGGTTTATCGCCAGAAAACGGATCAGTTCATAGCAGTCAATCCAGATTTCGTTGTTTCCTTCTTTCTGGGATTCGTCAAAAATGAGCTGCAATCCGAAATGCAGGTGCGGTTCAGCGATGTTGTTGGTGTTTTCAGTGCTGCTGTAGCCGGTGTGCCCGAGATAACCGATCACGTCCCCGGCGGTGACGAGACTGCCCTCTTTCAGATTTGACTGGTAGGGGTAGTCTTTGCGTAAATGTGCATAATAGTAGTATCGTTTCCCGTCAAAGCTGCGGATGCCGATGCGCCAGCCGCCGTACTGGTTCCAGCCGAGCGCCTCGACGCGCCCGGATTCCACAGCAATCACAGGCGTTCCCGTCTGCCCCATCATATCATGCCCGAGATGCCGTCTCCGGTAACCGTAGCTGCGGGAGACACCGAAATCGTCATAGTGGCTGTAGGGAAAGTTTTTCGCCAGTGGGAGAAACGCTTTCAGACCATATTTGGTAACCCAGACTTTTTCCTCACCGGAGGGAGTCAGGGGGACAGCGTCGGGATCGGAGAGAGTGGGGGCTGGGGTTTCGAGAGAAGTTTGTGTGTTGGATGAGGCTGAAGTTTCTGGTGAAGCTTGACTGGCTGAGTCGATTGTGTCTGTACCAGTTGTGGTTGCTGTTGTTGTTGGTGGTGTCGTTGCGTAGGAGGTATTGGCAGCCGGATCCCCTTCCTGTATCTGCGCGTCCGCCAGTGCAAAAGCCGGTGCTTCCGATTTCGGAATCTCAATTTCATACAGTCCGACCATTCCATCCAGAACCGCGCCGTAAGCCTCACGATAATAGGCAAAAGAGGTCATATTTTTCGTCAATTCTTCCACTGTAACGCCATTTTGGAGCTGTTCGGCAGCTTCCGTCATATCGGACGCCTGATAATGTGAAAAATCGCCCCCGTAGCGCGCCCCCAGGTAGGCGAGCAGATCGACCCAGTTCAGATGGAGATCCTGCTGGCAGGTATCAACATCATAGCGGAACGCCTGTGTCATGGCGTCGGCGGTTACATCGAAATCCACCCAGCGGATAAAATGTTCCGACGCATTCCCGACCGTGACCTGACGGCTGTTCGGACGCTGGAAGGACCAGCTGACAAAGAGCGCCGCAATGGCGCAGATTTCCAGTGCAATGATAACAGAACTTCGTTTCAAGACAGATCCCTCCTGTGCGATAGTATTTAAATGCGAAGCCACGGCAAATTCCGTTACTGGGCACGTATGCGTGAACAATAACATTTTTGCAATCTGATAAGATTGTATGAGAGGATGGGAGAAAGTATGAGTCCATCTTTGGAAAAATTATGAGAAAAAGCGTTTGAGGCGAGGAAAAAGGATGGGCTGATTCAGGCAAACAGATTATACAAACAGATTATATCAGAGAGAAAAGTGATAGAAAAAATAGAAGAAAATAATAGATGACCTGCAGAGAAATAAAAAAGAGAGTAAATCATATATACAAGGAGGTACATGAAATGGAAAAGAAGGAAGAAAAGAAAAAGCCGTCCGGCTCATTCTCAGAAGTCTGGGAGAAGCGCGGACAGGAGACGGATGCAGCCAATGATTTCCGGAAGAAAATCGAGATGGAGATTACCGAGGCACGCCCGGGCTATGCAGTTGGAGAGATTGTATTGAAACCGTGGCATATGAATATCTTAGGTATCGTGCACGGCGGCGTCCTGTATTCATTGGCGGATACCGTGGGCGGCACCGCAGCGATGACCGGGCGCGACTACGCAGTCCCGACCGTGGATGGCACGATCCATTATCTGAAAGCTGGAAAAAACACATCCAAAATCATCGCCCGGGCGCAGGAAATACAGAATGGTTATGCATTTTCGGTGTGCGAATGCAAGATTTATGATGATAAGGAGACGCTGCTGACGTCGGCGACGATGACGTATTATCATTTGAGGAAGAGGTAGAGCTGCAAGATACAATCACAGCTCTATCACACTCCCATCCTCCGGTACCAGCAAATCCCCATGATAATAGGCTTCCCCTTCAGCGCGGTACAAAGCAGCGCGTTCCGGATAAGTCTTATCTTCAGTGTGCCACAGAATCAAATGCCGCGCACCGAGGCGTTCGGCGAGTTCGCAGGCATCTTTGACGGTGCTGTGGTGTTTTTCATAAGGGGAGAAGATTTCCCGGTCGCGGTAGAGGCAGAAGGCTTCGTGGAAAAGCCAGTCGGCGCCTTTGGCAAATTCTTCGCAGAGCGGGTTCAGCGGTTCGTCGCCCGGGCAGCAGACGATCTTGCCGTCCGGCAGCACAGCGCGGAAGCCGAACTGGCGCGCCTTGGTCGAATGAATGTCAAAGAAGGTGACCTCCATATCGAGAATCTGCCGGGTTTCTCGGTCAGAAATCGGGATGAGCTGGATCGGATCGCCGATCAGGTCGCAGAATTTCTTCTGGAGTGTCAGGCGGCAGAAGGTCTGAATCGTGTCGATCAGGCCGTCGTGGCAGTAAATATGAAAAATTCCCTCATAATTTCCCTTTTTGATGGCAGTGCCAATCATCCGGATCATCCAGATCACGCCGAGAATGTGGTCGGTGTGTTCGTGTGTCACGAAGAGATGATGGATGCGGTTTAATGGAACCTGCATTTCTTCCAGAATCCGCAGGATGCCATTGCCGCCGCCGGCGTCTGTCATGAAATATTCCTCGCCGGAGCGGATGGCGAAGCAGGTATTATAATAACGTGTCATCGTGGCGTTGCCGGTGCCAAACACGTAGAGAGTGTGTGGTTCTGTCATGAATGTTCCTCCTGTATTTATGTATGGAAAAAAATGTTTCTGTTCACGGGTAGGCACTTTAGGAACTGAAAGTGCCGAAAATATATTTTGACCCTGATCTGAATCTATGCTACTATAAATCTATCAAAAAGGCAAATGCAATGTAGATAATGTGCTGTTTACCCAAAGCGAGCGCGACGATAACGAGTCACGACAATATCCGGGCAGACAGCGCAGTTTGGGAGCTGATAACATGAGGGATTTAGCATATTTGAAGCTGCTTTCGCGGGAGTATCCGAATATCCGGGCGGCGGCGAGTGATATTATTAATTTACAGGCAATCTGTGGACTTCCGAAGGGCACGGAATATTTTTTCAGTGACCTGCACGGTGAGCATGAGGCGTTTATTTATCTGCTCCGCAGTTCGTCGGGTATTATCCGGGAGAAGATCCGCGAGACATTTGGACATATTATTTCGGAGGAGGACGAGGTACGGCTGGCGAACCTTATCTATTATCCGGAAAAAATGATCAATCAGATCAAACAGGCGAACGAATACACGGAGGACTGGCAGAAGACGGCGGTCTACCGTCTGGTGCAGATCTGCCGGGAGGTTTCGTCGAAATACACCCGTTCCAAGGTAAGAAAAAAGATGCCGAGGGAATTTTCGGGTGTGATCGATGAGCTTTTATATGTCGATAATACCGATGACAATAAGACGGAGTATTACAGCGAACTTATCAATACCCTGATTGACGTCCGGGTGGCGGACAGCTTTATTGTCGTGATCTGCAGCCTGATCCGGAGTCTGACGATCGATAATCTTCATATCCTGGGCGATATATTTGACCGTGGTCCGAGACCGGATATCATTCTGGAGGAACTGATGCATTTCCATGATGTGGATATCCAGTGGGGCAATCATGATATTTCGTGGATGGGCGCGGCGACGGGCAACCGGGCGTGTATCTGCAATGTTTTGCGTATGGCGCTCGGTTACAATGGATTTGATGTATTGGAGGACGGCTACGGAATTAACCTGCGCCCGCTGTCGATGTTTGCGGAGCGCGTGTACCGGGACGATCCGTGTACCTGTTTTCTGCCGCAGATTCTTGACAAAAATATTTACGATGCAGTGGATCCGAAGCTGGCGGCGAAGATGCACAAGGCGATCGCGGTGTTACAGTATAAGGAAGAGGGGCAGATCATCAAGCGCCATCCGGAGTACGGGATGGAAGAGCGGATACTTCTGTCAGCGATTCGTTATGACCGCGGCACGGTCACGATCGATGGAAAAGAGTATCCGATGCGCGACATGAATTTCCCGACGGTGGATCCGGCGGATCCGCTGCGGCTGACGGACGAAGAGGAAGAGCTGCTTCACACGCTGGAGCTGTCGTTCCGCCACAATGCGCGGCTGCATGAGCATGTCCGTTTCCTATATTCCAACGGAAGCATGTATAAATGCTGCAATTCCAACCTGCTCTATCACGGCTGTATCCCGATGACGGAGAATCGGGAATTTGACGGTCTGATGGTGGGCGGCAAGATGTACCGCGGCAAGGAATTGATGGATTTTATTGACACACAGGTTAAAAATGCCTATTTTCTTCCAGAGGACGCGCCGGAGAAGGAGGCGTGCCGCGATTTTATGTGGTATCTGTGGAATGGTGCGAAATCGCCGGTATTTGGAAAGGACAAAAACCGCAGCTTTGAGCATTATTTCATCGAGGATCCGGAAGTGATGAGAGAGACGATGAACCCGTATTACCAGCTCAGTGAGGAAGAAGAGACCTGCGATATGATTTTGAAGGAATTTGGACTTCCGACGAAGGGCTCGCATATCATCAACGGGCATATGCCGGTGAAGATTAAGAGTGGAGAGACACCGATCCGGGCTGGCGGCAAGCTCTTCATCATTGACGGCGGGCTGTCGAAAGCCTACCAGGAGCGGACGGGAATCGCCGGATATACGTTGATTTTCAATTCGCACCATCTCGCGCTTGCGGAACACAAGCCATTTGACCCGGAGCGCGAGCGGACGCCGAAGGTATATATTGTGGAGAAAATGCAGAAGCGCATCACAGTGGCGGATACCGATGAGGGCAAGGAGCTGGCGGGCCGCATCGAGGATCTGAAAGAGCTCTTGAAAGCGTACCGGAGCGGACTTTTGAAAGAGCGCATACGCTGAGGCAGTTGAAAGGGACGGGAACTGGAAGCTTGTTTCTTTCGGCTGGGTGAAACGGGAGAAACGGGACGGTTTGAGGAATAAGGAGACAAGATGAGAAAGACAGAGTTTTTACAGGAGCTTCGGGAGGCGCTGGACGGCGAGGTTTCGGCTTCAGTCATCCAGAGCAACATAAGCTATTACGATCAGTATATCAGCCAGGAGGCGGCGAAAGGGCGCCGGGAGGAAGAAGTGATCGAGGAGATCGGCAGCCCACGCCTGATTGCGAAAACCATTATCGACAGCAGCGAGGGCGCCGGGGAGACCGGCCAGGGCGGTTCGTACACTTCGGGAGACGCTGCCGGGAGCGGGCGCACAGCGTCCTCCTACAACGGCGGTTTTTCGGAGCGGGACGACAGCGGTCTGCCGCCGAACTTCCATTACATCGATTTGAACAAATGGTACTGGAAGGTGATTCTCAGCGTGGTGGTTATTGCGATCTTATTTGTGCTGTTTGCACTGGTCGGAGGTATTTTTACCATCCTGATTCATCTGGCGGGGCCGATTCTTCTGATTTGGCTGATCTATACAGTTATTAAGAGTATTTGGAAATAGAAAAGAACCCCTGCCGCCGGCTGTGAGGGATGACCGGAGCGGGGGTTCTTTTCTTGTTTTTTCGCAAACATATGGAGGTTTATTGAGTTGAAAAATGTTGTATTATGGAACATTTCAGAGGGAGTTTCCATAATACAAAAAAAGCACTTGTCATGCCGTCTTTGGCAAACAAATGCTTTTTAGCTGGGCTACAAGGATTCGAACCTTGAAAATGACGGAGTCAGAGTCCGTTGCCTTACCATTTGGCGATAGCCCAATGAATTGAACGATTTATATTATACTGTAAGGAAACAGATTCGTCAACTATTTTTTTCGCTTTTTTGATAATTTTTTTGTTTGGGCGGCTGCTGTGGCAGAAACCGCGCCATGCGTCCGGCAAATTCTGCAATATTCTGGGTCTGTAAGTAGACAACGTGGTTCGAATCGGATATAATGAGTTTCATGACAGAATGTTAAGGCAGTATAGGACGAAACGGCAGATGGCGGATGCGCGGAGATGGTGCGGAGAGCCGGAAGACGGAAAGGAAAAGAGAGCGATATGTATACATTTGACAGCCGGGTCCGGTACAGTGAGACGGATGAAGAGGGAAATCTTTCTGTGGTGGGAATCATGAATTATCTTCAGGATTGTTCGACGTTCCAGTCGGAGGATCTGAAACTCGGGATTTCCTATCTGAATGAGGAAAAACGGGCGTGGTGGCTGAGCGGATGGCAGATAGAGATTCTCAGACAGCCGCATTTTGGCGAGCGGATCCGTATTTCGACCTGGCCGTATGGGTTTAAGGGAATCTATGGCTACCGGAATTTCACGATCGAGGATGAGATGGGAAACCCGCTGGTGCGGGCGGATTCGACCTGGTTTTACTACGATCTGGAAAAAGGATGCCCGGTGCGGGTGCCGGAAAGCCAGTTGGAGGGCTACCAGATTGAAGATAAACCGCTTGCAATGCCGCCAGCGCCGAAGAAAATCCGCCTGCCTGAGACGTATGAGACGGCGGCGCCGGTCACGGTGGAACGCCATCATCTCGATACGAACCGGCATGTGAACAATGCACAGTATGTGGCGATTGCGCGTGAATTGCTGCCTGTGGACTTTGCACTCGGAGAACTGCGAGTGGAGTACCGGAAGGCGGCAGTGCTTGGGAATGTGATGTACCCGAAACTGGCGCAGGTGCCGGAAGGATACGTGGTATCGCTGCAGGATGCGGAAGGTCAGGTGTATGCGAATTTGTGGCTGGCAAGGACTGGTTTGTAAAGAGTTTGTATGTAGCAGTGAAGAAACTGAATCATTGCAGCCGAAGAAAGATTCGGCGTGGATTGTCTGCCAGTGAATGAAAAATGCAACCGTTAAATAAAAAAAGAGATCGGCAGAAAAGAGAGGACGAATGACATGATTGAACTGGGAAGAGTACAGGAACTGATGGTAGTGCGGGAGAAAAACTTCGGCGTGTATCTGGGACAGAAGAAAGATGATGCGGCGGCGGTCCTGCTTCCGAAGAAACAGGTGCCGGAGGGCACAAAAGTGGGCGATAAGCTCAAGGTATTTATTTATAAAGATTCCGAGGATCGCCTGATTGCGACGACCTCGATGCCGAAGCTGGAACTGGGCGGGACGGCGGTTTTGAAGGTCAAGGATGTATCGAAGATCGGCGCCTTTCTCGATATGGGGCTGGAAAAAGATCTGCTGCTCCCGTTTAAAGAGCAGGTATATCCGGTTCGCGCCGGGGAAGAGTGCCTGGTAGCGTTGTATATCGATAAGAGTGGTCGTCTGGCGGCGACGATGAAGGTATATTCGTATCTTTGCAGCGATGCACCGTACAGGAAGGACGAGTGGACCGAGGGGCGAGTCTATGAGATCAATGAAAATCTGGGCGTGTTCGTGGCAGTGGCAGACCACTATTTCGGTCTGATTCCGAACCGTGAGCTGTATGGAAAATGCCGCCTGGGCGAGGTTTTAAAGGTACGCGTGACGAAGGTGCGCGAGGATGGAAAACTGGATTTGAGCCTGCGCGAGGTGGCGTATCGTCAGATGAATGCGGATGCCGAGGCGGTGCTGGCACGTCTGAAAGAAAAAAACGGCGTTCTTCCGTTCAATGACCGCGTGGAGCCGGAGATTATCCGCCGCGAATTTAATTTAAGCAAAAACGCGTTCAAGCGTGCGGTTGGACACCTTTTAAAAGAAGGAAAAGTAGAAGTAAACGAAGATTCTATCCGTTTAAAATAAAAGACAAAGGAGAGATTTGGCATGAAGAAAGTAATCAGCACAACCAATGCACCGGCAGCGATCGGTCCGTATTCCCAGGCAATCGAGGTAAATGGAATGGTATTTGCATCCGGTCAGATTCCGGTCAATCCGGCAAACGGCGAGATCCCGGAGGGAATCGAGGCTCAGGCAGAGCAGGTTTTAACCAATGTAAAGAATCTTTTGGCGGCAGCAGGCGCTTCCATGGAGCAGGTTGTAAAGACCACCGTATTTATCCAGAACATGGATGATTTCGGAAAGGTAAATGAAATCTATGCGAAATATTTCGAGGGCGCATGCCCGGCACGTTCCTGCGTCGAGGTATCTAAGCTTCCGAAGGGTGTACTGATGGAGATGGAAGCGATCGCAGCAAAATAAGAATGAATCGCATATTTGGAAAATTTCGCCGGAAAAACAAGTTCCAGTTTGTGAAAATCCCGGCGTGTGAGGGCAAAATGACGAAAAAATTCACTTTTTTTCGTCCGCCCTCTTTTTTTTTTCGTCACTTTGCTTTAAAATAGAGAGAAAGATCCGTCCAAGATTCAGAGAGAAAACGGTTATGGTCCACAGGCACAGATTGCCGGAGGGGTAACAAACGGGTTTGGGGGATGACAGGTTGGAAGACCCGGAAACACAGCTGGACGGAGGATAAAAGAAAAGGAGAGAGGAATATGATTTCGAACCAGATACTCCAGACAAACATCGAGGGGTTAAAGGGAATTACGCGTGTCGATCTCTGTATCTGTGATACGGAAGGCAAGGTGCTGGCATCCACATTTACTGGCGCTGAAGAATATGAGAGTGCAATTCTGGCTTTCGTAGACTCTCCGGCGGACAGTCAGGTGATACAGGGATATCAGTTTTTCAAGGTGTTTGACGATCACCAGTTAGAATATATACTTCTTGCCAAGGGCGGAAGCGACGACGTATACATGGTCGGCAAGATGGCGGCATTTCAGGTTCAAAACCTCCTGGTAGCTTACAAGGAGCGCTTTGACAAGGACAATTTTATCAAGAACCTGCTGCTTGACAACCTGCTTCTGGTTGACATTTATAACCGTGCGAAGAAGCTGCACATCGAGACGAACGTCAAGCGGATCGTATTTATCATCGAGACGCAGCATGAGAAGGATGTGAATGCGCTTGAGACCGTCCGCAGCCTGTTCTCGACCAAGACGAAGGATTTCATCACAGCAGTGGATGAGAAGAACATTATTCTGGTCAAGGAAGTGAAGCCGGGCGAGACTTATGACGATCTGGAAAAGACAGCCACATCCATCGTAGATATGCTCAATACCGAGTCCTTGACGCGTGTCAGCGTGGCATTCGGTACGATTGTCAACGAGATCAAGGACGTATCGCGTTCTTATAAAGAGGCGAAGATGGCGCTGGATGTAGGAAAGATTTTCTACAGCAGCAAAAATGTGGTCGCATACAGCAAGCTGGGAATCGGACGTCTGATCTATCAGCTGCCGCTGCCGCTGTGCCGGATGTTTATCAAGGAAATTTTTGATGGCAAATCGCCGGATGAGTTTGATGAGGAGACTCTTACGACAATCAACAAGTTCTTCGAGAACAGCCTGAACGTATCTGAGACTTCCCGACAGCTTTACATCCATCGCAATACACTGGTATACCGTCTGGATAAGCTCCAGAAGAGCACGGGATTGGATCTGCGGGTGTTTGAGGATGCGATCACATTTAAGATTGCCCTAATGGTTGTAAAATATATGAAATACATGGAAAACCTGGATTATTAAGCCAAATTGCTGTGGCGGGGAGGAAGATTGCCTTTGCCGCAGCAATTTCATTTGGAGAATTGAAAAAGAGGATTTACGCATGATAGAGGTTAAAAATCTCACCAAGACGTACAAGACGGGGAATAAAGCTTTAAAGGGAATCAATATTCAGATTCAGGACGGCGAGTTTGTTTTCATCATGGGACGAAGCGGTTCCGGCAAATCGACGCTTTTAAAGCTTCTTTTGAAAGAGCTGGAGCCGACTTCTGGTCAGATTATCGTCAACGATATGGATCTGGAAAAGATGCCGGGACGCTACATCCCGAAGTACCGCAGACGGCTGGGAATGGTGTTTCAGGATTTCCGTCTGTTGAAGGATAAGACGGTATATGAAAATGTCGCGTTTGCACAGCGGGTCATCGGCGTATCGTCCCGTGAGATCAAGAAAAATGTGCCGGAAATGCTCCGGCTGGTGGGGCTTTCTTCAAAATATAAAGCATACCCGAACCAGCTCTCGGGCGGCGAGCAGCAGCGTGTTGCGATTGCCCGTGCGCTGATCAACTCGCCGGAGATACTTCTGGCGGACGAGCCGACGGGAAACCTGGACGTACATAATTCCATGGAGATCATGGAGCTTTTGGAGGAGATAAACCGGCGCGGGACGACGGTGCTTGTGGTAACGCACAGCCGGGAGATCGTAGCGGAGATGGGAAAACGTGTGATCACGCTGACGCGCGGCGTGCTGACGGGAGATCAAAAAGGCGGTATCTGGCATGAGAATTAGTACATTGATTTACTGCACCAAGGAGGGCATGCGTAATATCATCCGGAATATCTGGTTTTCACTGGCGTCGGTGGCGATTATTTCGGCATGTATTTTCCTGTTCTGTATGTTTTTTGGCTTGATTGCCAACGTACAGTATATGGTGCGGAATGCAGAATCTACAGTAGGAATCACGATTTTCTTCAATGAAGATATAAGTGAGGATGAGATACAGAAAATCGGGGATGAGATACGCGCCCGCGATGAGGTCAAGGAAGCAAAGTATGTTTCTGCCGAGGAGGCATGGGAGAGCTTTAAGAAAGAATATTTTAAGGGAGTCGAGGATCTGGCAGAGGGATTTGCGGATGACAACCCGTTAGCCGGTTCGGCGTCCTATGAGATCTATTTGAAAGACATTGACATGCAGGATGACATGGTTGCATGGCTTGGCACGGTGCAGGGGATCCGGAAGATCAATTATTCGAGCGATACGGCGTCCGGGCTTTCAAGCTTCAACAAGATGCTGGGACTTTTGTCGGGGGTGATCATCGCTATTCTGCTGGCAGTTGCTATCTTCCTTATCAGCAATACGATCACGACGGCAGCTGCATTTAGACGGGAGGAAAACCGGATCATGCGCCTGATCGGTGCGACGAATTTCATGATCCGTGCGCCGTTCGTTGTACAGGGTGTGATGATCGGTCTGGTCGGCGCGCTGATTCCGCTGGCGATCACGTATTTTCTGTACCGCCAGGCGGTTGTATATATGATGGAACGGTTTGATATCTTGTCGAACCTGATTGAATTTATCCCGATTCAGACCATTTTCCCGAGCATGGTAGCCGTGGCGATGGCGCTGGGCGTGGGAATCGGTTTTGTCGGAAGCTTCTTTACGATCCGCAGACATTTAAAGGTGTAAGAAACATTGGCGGCTGCTGTGGGGGCAGCGGGAATTTGCGGTAAAAAGGATGAGAATATGAAAAAACAGGGATTGAAAGTGCGTGCGGCTCTGTTTCTTGTGATGGCGGCGCTGGCGTCTTCCCCAGTGCTGACCTCGGTGGCGGCAGCGACGAAAAAGGATGTAAGCAGTGCCAAGGATAAGAAAAGCACCCTGAAACAGGAGAAAAAGAAAACCGAGGAGGCGATCAAAAGCCTTCAGGGGCTGAAAAGTAACACCGAGAGCTATGTCAAGGAGCTGGACACAAAGATGAATGATCTGCAGTCGCAGGTCACGAAGCTGGAAAATAATATTTCCAGCAAGCAGAAAAGCATCGATGAGACGGCGGTAAAGCTGGAGGAAGCGCAGAAAACCGAAGAAAAGCAGTATGCTTCGATGAAAATGCGTATCAAATATATGTATGAGAAGGGCGACAGCAGCTACTTAAATCTGCTTCTGGAAGCCCGTTCGCTCTCGGAGCTTTTAAACCGGGCAGAGTATGTTTCAAAGATTTCGGAATATGACCGGAAGATGCTCGACCAGTATGTGGCGACGAAAGAGTCCATCGCGGACAGCAAAAAAAAGCTGGAGACGGAGAAAGCGGAGCTGCAGGACATGAAGACGCAGACGGAGGCAAAGCAGGATTCGGTCCAGCTTCTCCTGAATGAGAAAAATAAAGAGCTTCAGAACGTCAACGCGCAGATCGGCGAGAAATCAGCGCAGGCGAAAGCGTATGAGGACGATATCAAGGCGCAGGAAGCCAAGATCGCGCAGATGGAGGCGGAGATTAAGAAGAAGGAAGCGGAAGAGGCGGCGAAAAAAGCGGCGGAGGAAGCAGCCAGAAAAGCCGCAGCAGCGGGAAAGACGAATAATTCGACCGGGAAAGGGAATACTGGCAGTACGACTACCACTTCGACGGGAAGTTCTTCGCTGCGCTGGCCGTGCCCTGCAAGCGGACGCATTACATCTGGATACGGAAACCGTAAATCACCGACGGCGGGCGCGTCCTCGAACCATAAGGGCATTGATATCAGCGCTTCGACCGGCAGCAGCATCGTGGCAGCCGACGGAGGAACGGTTTCGATTGCAACCTACAGCTATTCGGCTGGAAATTATGTTGTGATCAACCATGGAAATGGACTTTCAACCGTGTATATGCACTGTTCCCAGCTTCTGGTATCGGCAGGGGATACGGTAAAAGCCGGACAGACGATCGCGAAGGTAGGTTCGACCGGATATTCGACAGGTTCTCATCTGCATTTTGCAGTCCGCAAGAACGGAAGTTATGTAAACCCTTCGAGCTATGTAAGTCCGTAGTGCGGAAAGTATCAGGTGGCTGCAAAAGATGAAATCCGGGTAACTGTTCAGTAGGTCTGCGCATTTACTGCGCTGACCGTACGAAAACATGGACCAGCAGGAAAAAATCCCATTGCCGTAGGCAATTTTTGATGGATTTTTGCGCGTGACTGTGAAGGTACTGAACAGTTACAAATCCGGAAGGAATAGACAGGAATCAGGAGGCATAAGAGATGGACAGTAAAAATAAATTCTGGCGCGGTGTGATGGTCGGTGTGCTGGTGACAGCACTGGTGTGTCTGATCACGGTCGGTGCTTCGGCGGGTATTTACATGTTTGGACGCCGTGTGATCGATAACCAGACACAGGTACAGGTACAGACTGAGGGAACACCGTCACAGGCACAGGAGCCGGTCAATTTTGAGAATGTCACGAAAAAGCTGGAGCAGATACAGGATATTATCGATAAAAAGTACCTGTTTGAGGAAAAAATTGATACATCCGAGGAGGAAGCCGGCATTTATCAGGGCTTTTTGAGTGGTTTAAATGATCCGTATGCGGTTTACTATACGCCGGACGAGCTGACAAGCTTCCTGGATGAGACAAATGGTTCTTACTGCGGCATCGGCGCTCTGGTATCCCAGAATGTCCAGACCGGCGTCAGCACGATCGTGCGCGTTTTTGAGGGCAGCCCGGCCGAGGAGGCGGGCATCCTTCCGGGTGATGCGCTTTATAAGGTAGACGGCACCGAGGTGATTGGCATGGATCTGTCGCTTCTGGTCAATAATTACGTCAAGGGCGAGGAAGGCAGCCAGCTGACGATCACGGTTTATCGTGAAAATAGCGGCGAGTACAAGGATATCACTCTGACCCGCCGACCGATCGATGTGCAGACGGTGTCAGGCAAGATGCTGGATGAAGAGATCGGATATATTTCCGTTGCGGAGTTTGACCGTGTGACTGCTGATCAGTTTAAATCCAAGATCGAGGAACTGCAGGGCGAGGGCATGAAGCGCCTGATCATCGATCTGCGGAACAACCCGGGCGGCGAGGTGACGACGGTTGTCTCAATGGCGGATTATATCCTGAAGGATGGCGGACGGATCCTGACCGTGGCAAATAAGAAGGGCACGGAGGAGACATACGACGCTGAGGATGGACACAGCCTGGAGATCCCGATGGTTGTGCTGGTAAATGGCAATTCCGCCAGCGCGTCGGAGGTATTTACCGGTGCAATGAAGGATTACGGCGTGGCGACGATCGTCGGAACGAAGACTTTCGGTAAAGGTATCGTGCAGACGCTGATGCCGCTTTCGGATGGAAGCGCGATCAAGCTGACGACCGACCATTATTATACGCCGAATGGAAATGATATCCATGGAAAAGGCATCGAGCCGGATCTCGAGGTGGAGCTGGATGAAGAGGCGGCGCAGGAAGTCGTGATTCCAGAGGAGAAGGATAATCAGCTGCAGAAGGCGGTTGAGGTTGTGAAGGGAAAGTAACTTCTTATTTACACGACCCCAAAACTTACGGCACTTTCGATTCCAAAAGTGTCTATCCGTGAACAGTAACTTTAAAAGTATCCAGAAAAATAAGTGCGTTAGATCCTGAAACAGCTTGAAAAAGTGGCAGTTTCAGGATTTAACGCTTAAAGTCGTGTCTGTTTTGGCTTTTTGAGAAAGACGATGAGTGAAGAATCTGGTATTTTTGATACTATGGAAAAAGAGGGAGAAATAGAATTATGTATGTAATTGCAGGACTTGGAAATCCGGGAAGAGAATATGAGGGAACCCGCCACAATGTGGGATTTATGACGCTGGATGCGCTGGCAGACAAGTATAACATTGATGTCCGGGAGAAAGCATTTAAGGGACTGATCGGAAAAGGCATGATCGAGGGAAATAAGGTCATTCTGGTAAAGCCGCAGACGTATATGAACCTGAGCGGCGAGTGCATCCGTCAGGTGATGGATTATTATAAGGTAGATCCATCGGAGTTTATCGTAATTTATGACGATATCAGCCTGGTTCCGGGCGGCATCCGGATCCGCAAAAAAGGCAGCGCGGGCGGTCACAATGGAATCAAAAATATCATCGCCCATCTGGGAACGCAGGAATTTCCACGCGTGCGGATCGGTGTGGGCGAGAAGCCGGCGCGCATGGATCTGGCAGACTATGTGCTGGGACATTTTCCGAAAGAGGAAGCCGAAACGATGACGACGGCGTTTAAGGACGGTGCGGCGGCAGTCGTGGATATGATGACAAAGGGCGTTGAGGCGGCGATGAACCATTTTAACGGCGCGGCGCGCGGGGAGAAGGAGAAGCTAGAGAAGCAGAAGGCGGAGAGGAAGGAGGAAGTCAAGACACAATGAGCGATTTATTTGCAAATCCGTTAGAGGAGATGATCGAGTTTCAGGATCTCAAGACGGATTTACAGCGCGGACAGGGACCGCTTCTTGTCACGGGATGCCTGGATTCGCAGAAGGTGCATCTGCTGTCCGAGCTTTCGGATCTGACGCCCTGGAAGCTGATTGTCACCTACGATGATTCGAGGGCGCGGGAGATCTGTGAGGATTACCGGTGCTTTGATACGGATATTTCGCTGTACCCGGCGAGGGATCTGCTGTTTTATACGTCGGATATCCACGGAAACCTGCTGACGAAACAGCGGATTCAGGTCATGCGGCGGGTTCTGGAGAGTTCCGGCGGCGTGGTGGTCACGACGATCGACGGGCTGATGGAACATCTGCTGCCGCTTGCGTGGATGAAAGAGCGGAGTCTCACGATCGGGGCAGAAGATGTGGTCGAGGTCGGGAAGCTGACGCACGCCCTGGCGGAAATGGGATATGAGAAGGTCGCGCAGGTTGAGGGATCAGGGCAGTTTTCGGTGCGCGGCGGTATCATTGACATTTTCCCGCTGACGGAGGAGGTGCCGTACCGGATCGAGCTGTGGGGCGATGAGGTCGATTCGATCCGTACCTTCGACCCGGAAAGCCAGCGATCGATCGAGCAGGTGGACGAGGCAGTGATCTATCCGGCGACGGAGATGGCGCTGACGCCGGAGCAGATTCAGGATGGAACCGAGGCGATCGAGAAAGACCGCAGGAAATACGTGAAAAAGCTCCGGGATGCCATGAAGACGGAAGAGGCGTACCGGATGGATTCGGCTGTCTCGGAGGTCTTAGAGGGGCTTCGCGAGGGCTTCCGGGTGCATGGGCTGGGAAGCTATATCCGGTATTTCTGCAAGGAAACGGTATCATTTTTAAACTATTTTCCAGTCGATGAGCTGACGATTTTCCTGGATGAGCCGCTGCGCTTGAAGGAAAAAGCAGAGACGACCGAGACGGAGTTCCGGGAGAGCATGTCGCACCGTCTCGAGGGCGGCTATCTGCTTCCGGGGCAGACTTCCTTCCTCTATTCGGCGAAGGAGACGCTGGCGATGGCAATGCGTCCGCGCACTCTTTTACTGCTGGGGCTGGATCAGAAGCTCTCCGGCATGACGGTTAAGAAAAAATACAGTCTGAGCGTTAAAAATGTCAATTCCTACCAGAATGGATTTGAGCTTTTAATCAGCGATCTGGCGCGCTGGAAGAAGGAAAAATACCGGGTGGTATTGCTGGCTGGTTCGCGGACGCGCGCGAGCCGTCTGGCGGGCGATCTGCGGGAGTATGATTTAAGCGCCTTCTGCCCGGATGAGGGCGAAAACACCGTGAAACCGGGTGAAATCCTGGTGACTTACGGAAAGCTGCATCGGGGATTTGAATATCCGCTGATTAAGTTCGTCGTGATCACCGAGGGAGACATGTTCGGCGGCGGACGGGGGCGGAAAAAGAAGAAAAAGACCTCCTACCAGGGTAAGAAAATCCAGAGCTTTTCCGAGCTTTCGATCGGCGATTATGTGGTGCATGAGAGCCACGGACTCGGCATTTACCGGGGCATTGAGAAGATCGAGCAGGACAAGGTCGTCAAGGATTACATCAAGATTGAGTACCGCGACGGCGGTAATCTCTACCTTCCGGCGACACGCCTGGAGGGAATCCAGAAATATGCCGGTTCGGATGCCAGGACGCCGAAGCTCAATAAACTGGGCGGAATGGAATGGAATAAGACGAAGAGCAAGGTGCGCGGTGCGGTCCGTGATATTGCAAAGGATCTCGTCGAGCTTTATGCAGCGCGTCAGCGGAGCGAGGGCTACCAGTATGGACCGGATACGGTCTGGCAGAGGGAATTTGAGGAAATGTTCCCGTTTGAGGAGACGGAGGATCAGCTGGAGGCGATCGAGGCGACCAAAAAAGACATGGAAAGCCGCCGCATCATGGACCGCCTGATCTGCGGCGACGTTGGATACGGCAAGACGGAGATCGCGCTCCGGGCGGCATTTAAGGCGATTCAGGAGGGGAAGCAGGTTGTGTATCTGGTGCCGACCACAATTTTGGCGCAGCAGCATTACAATACCTTTGTGCAGAGGATGAAGGATTTCCCAGTGCGGGTCGATATGCTGTCGCGTTTCCGCACGGCGGGCGAGCAGAAAAAAACGCTGGAAGATCTGAAAAAAGGGCAGGTGGACGTCGTGATCGGAACGCACCGCGTCCTTTCTAAGGATGTTGTCTTTAAAAATCTGGGGCTTCTGATCATCGATGAGGAACAGCGCTTCGGCGTGGCACATAAGGAAAAGATCAAGAAACTAAAGGAAAATGTAGACGTTCTGACGCTGACGGCGACGCCGATTCCGCGTACCCTGCATATGAGTCTCATTGGCATCCGGGATATGAGTGTCCTGGAGGAACCGCCGGTGGATCGCCTGCCGATTCAGACCTACGTCATGGAGTACAACGACGAGATGGTGCGCGAGGCGATTCACAGGGAGCTGGCACGGGGCGGACAGGTATATTATGTCTACAACCGTGTCAACAACATCGACGAGGTGGCAAACCATGTGGCGGCTCTGGTGCCGGAGGCAAACGTCGTGTTCGCCCACGGGCAGATGCACGAACATGAACTGGAAAAAATTATGCTGGATTTCGTCGAGGGCAATATCGACGTTCTGGTGTCCACGACCATCATTGAGACGGGACTGGACATTCCGAATGCGAACACGATCATCATCCACGACGCCGACCGGCTGGGGCTGTCGCAGCTCTACCAGATCCGCGGTCGCGTCGGACGTTCCGGGCGGACTTCGTATGCGTTTCTCATGTACCGGCGCGACAAGCTGCTGCGTGAGGAGGCGGAAAAACGTCTGCAGGCGATCCGTGAATTTACGGAGCTGGGAAGCGGTATCAAGATTGCGATGCGCGATCTGGAGCTGCGCGGCGCCGGAAATCTTCTGGGTGCGGAACAGCATGGCCACATGCAGGCGGTCGGTTATGACCTGTACTGCAAGCTCTTAAACGAGGCGGTGCTGGCACTTCGCGGTGAGAACGAAGCCGAGGACTTCGAGACGGTGGTGGACTGCGACATCGACGCGTATATTCCGCCGTCCTACATCCGCAATGAATATCAGAAACTCGACGTTTACAAGCGGATTTCCGGTATTGAGAACCAGGAAGAGTACATGGATATGCAGGATGAGCTGATCGACCGCTTTGGCGAGATTCCACGTTCGGTGGAGAACCTGTTAAAGATCGCCGATCTAAAAGCGCTTGCTCATCAGGCGGGCGTCGTGGAGGTCGATGTAAAGAAGCAGGATATCACGATTCAGATGTACCAGAAAGCCGATCTGGACGTCTCCGGCATTCCGGCGCTGATGGAGAAATATAAGGGCACGCTGACCTTCAGGACGGGTGATGTGCCGTCGTTCTATTACCGCGATGTGCGGCAGAAACATACGGACTGCGAGACGATGCTTGTGAAGGCGCGGGAGATTCTTTCCGGGCTCGCGGCGCTGGCGAAAGAGTAGTTTTTAATTGTGTAGAAAAGATTGAAAGTATATTTGAAATGAAAATATATTTTTAATATTGACATATATAATCAAAGATGATAATATATAATCAAATTAAAGCTTGTTTACTAAATTTAAAGAAGGGAGGGATTCCAATGCAGCAAAAATGTGGGATGCTCATTAATAATGTGAATAACGTTAAGAGGTGGTTTTATGAAAAAAATTATGAGTATTTTATTGTCGATAGTTATGTCAACTTCATTGGTAATCCCAACATTTGCGGAAGCGCCGCCATATTCAATAGATAAAGTGGCAACAAAGGTTGTGATTGATCAACATGAATTGAGAGATATTTATGATAAATATGCTTCGGTAACGGATGAAACTGTTGTGGAAGATATGTTAATGGAAGATTTTGGTTTTTCAAGATCGGAAGTTAAAGAATTATTGGAAGTAAGCAAAAGTGGTAGTGGAGGATCTACAGGTGCTTCGAGGGCATCTAGTATAACTGGAAGATTACCAGCAACAGCTGCTATAGGAACCGTTGTAAATATTGTGTATACAATTGATTTGCAAGAAATGAAAGATTTAGCGACAATAACTAATTTTATCGCAAGACAGGTAGGCGGAGCAGGAGCAGGGGTAGCAGTGGCAGCACTTGTTGCTAAAACAGTTTTAGCAGCTGCACAAAAGGGTGGCATAAACTATGCAAAAGTTACAATATCTTATACATATGGCTATAATAATGATGGAGTATTAGGGTGGACGCCAGGTTATACCAAGTATGAGTATTGGTAATAAAAAAGGGAGATGCAATGAAAGAGAATAGAGTATCAAATGAATTCCGTCAAGGAAGAGAAGCAACGTTTGCCGCTTTATTAATGGAACTGTGTCTTTGTGGGGAGCGAATTGCTTCCATAATGGGAATTAGAAATTGGTATGATCAGGTGGGAACTGTTAGAATTTTTCTTTGTATTTTGATTTTTTGTTATTATTATATAATTAAAAAACCAAGATTATTAGATACGCCTGAATGGTATGAGCTAATGAAAAAAGATAGAGTGATTTATGGAATGTGGATCTTGGAAATGATAATATTAGTTAGTAGTATTGGAACTTGAGTGAAAAACAAAGGGGGCGTCAGTTGCTCCCTTTGTTTCTATAAATTATGAGATTGGGAATTTTATGAAGAATAATTATTTAAGTGAACGAGAAATGAATGTTATGCAGGTTTTGTGGAAGTATGAAAAACCCATGACGGTGACAGAAATTGTAGAATCTGAAAAAGAATTGACAACGCCAACAGTCCATACTGTGTTAAGAAAATTGCTTGATAAGGGTTATGTTCAGGTTATTGATACAGTTCAGACTGGAAAAGTTTTTGCTAGGCGATATAAAGCGAAAAAGACTCAGGATGAAGAAATAGAAGAAAAAATAGAAAAATGTATGAAAAATTCTAGAAATCCTATGTCCTTTGTAAATACAATAACAGCAGCTTTGTTGAATGGAGCAGTAGATGAAGAGTCGGTTATTGACGAATTAGAACGTATAGTTCAAAAAAGAAAAAAAGAGATTTTATGAAAATAACATATACATCAATTTTATCGGCAATATGTAGTTCAATTTTGCTATTGGTTTTTTTGTCGGTTTATATATGGAAAAAGCAAGAAAATTATAGCTTGTATGAAGTAAAATTACTTATTTTTTGCACTGTACTAACAGGAGTAAGATTATTTTTTCCAATAGATATTTGCGGAATAAGTCATACGATAGGAATAAAAATATTATATCCAGAACTTTGTCGCTTTATGCGGGGGAAAATAGGATTTTTAAGTCATTTTTCTGTACTTTTTTTGATTAGTTTACTTGGAAGTTTTCTTATCTTAGTGCAAAAAAGTTTATCATATATATCATTTATAAAATTAATAAAAGAAATAAGACCGATAGAGTATATTCGTGTTAAAAAGTATAAAAAAGTGAAAAAAATACCAATATTGAAAGTTGATAGTATAGAAGATCCATTTATTGTTGGTATAAAAAATCCGTATATAATAATACCGAATATAGATGAAGAAACAAAAAAAATAGTACTCTTGCATGAAGTGGGACATTACATTAAAAGAGATTTATTTTTAAAGTGTTTTTTTGAAATATTATGTCTTTTATACTGGTGGAATCCGTTAGTATACATAGTTCGGTATTATTTTTCTAACATATTAGAAATAAGAAATGATTTAATTGTTTGTAATGAGTTATCTGAAATAGAAAAAATTCATTATGTTGAAATATTGTTAAAAATGTCTAGGACAAAAGCGTTAAAAAGGAGAGGAACACTATCTTTTTTTAATGGAAGTTTTTTGAAAATTAGAATTTCTTCTATATTGAATGAAGAACAAAAAAAACAGGTCAATATTAAGTTGTTCTTTTTCTTAATTGCTATTATATTGTCTGGTACAATAGTAATAGAACCAGTAGCTGATTTGAAGTTGCATGCACCGTATTTTGAAGAAGATGATATAGTCAAAAAAAATAACTTTTTTGTAAAGACAGAAAACGGGTATGAATTATATATGAATGGTACATATATAGGAACATTGGATGAAATACCAAATGAATTAAAGAATATTAATATTAGGAGGAAATAAAAATGAAAAAAACGATCAGAATTTTAGCAGTAATAATTGCTATGACATGTATTTTTTCAGGGACTGCGTTTGCATAAGAGAAAGAGGTGGCTGTTGAAAAATCGAGTTCAATAGCTAGAGCAGATGTTATAAAATATGTTTATAAAGTTGAAAACGGGAAATTATATAGAAGATTATATAATTATTCTAAGGATACGTGGCTGGGAGATTGGGAACTGTGTGACTAAAGTAATAATATGATAATTATATTTAATAAATATGTACACTACTTTTTACGCTTTGAATTTAAAGTAATGTAAAAATTTTATAGCGTGAAGTTTGAAGTTGAGAAATTGCCTTGACAAATAATAAATTTCGCTTATAATACAGAATATACTCAATAACCTTACAAAGGCAATGAAGGGAACAAGTAGAGATCCGCAGGAGAGCGCACAGAAAGCAGCCGGATGATGAGAGGCGCGCGTGAACCGGATATTCGAATACATCCCGGAGCTTCGCACCGAAGAATCTAAAATCGGATCCGATGAAAAGGCTGCGTGGAAAATGTGCGGCGGTTGATTTGGTAGGCTGCGACGTGAGAGACACACGTTATCCGGTCACGGTATCAGAGGGTACCGGCAGAGGCAGATGGGCGTGAGCTGTCTGCGAACAAAGGTGGTAACACGGGAATTTTGCCCCGTCCTTTTTGGAGGACGGGGCTTTTTGTACCCCAAATTTTAATAAAGGAGTAGAGAGAAGATGCAGATTTACGAAGAATTAGTAGCCAGAGGCCTGATCGCCCAGGTTACAAACGAAGAAGAGATCAAAAAACTGGTCAATGAAGGAAAAGCCATTTTCTATATCGGTTTTGACCCGACCGCAGACAGCCTTCATGTAGGTCATTTCATGGCACTGTGCCTGATGAAACGTCTGCAGATGGCAGGCAACAAGCCGATCGCATTACTGGGCGGCGGCACCGGCATGATCGGCGATCCGTCCGGACGTACGGATATGCGCCAGATGCTGACACCGGAGACGATCCAGCACAACTGCGACTGCTTCAAAAAGCAGATGAGCCGTTTCATCGATTTCTCCGATGACAAGGCGCTCTTAGTCAACAACGCAGAGTGGCTGATGAATCTGAATTATGTAAACTTACTGCGCGAGGTTGGACCGCATTTCAGTGTCAACCGCATGCTGACGGCTGAGTGCTACAAGCAGAGAATGGAGAGAGGTTTAAGCTTCTTAGAGTTCAACTACATGATCATGCAGAGCTACGATTTCTACATGCTGTACCAGAAATATGGCTGCAACATGCAGTTCGGCGGCGACGATCAGTGGAGCAATATGTTAGGCGGTACCGAGCTGATCCGCAGAAAGCTTGGCAAGGACGCACACGCGATGACCATCACCCTGCTGTTAAACTCCGAGGGCAAGAAGATGGGCAAGACCCAGTCCGGCGCTGTATGGCTGGATCCGAACAAGACCTCCCCGTTCGAGTTCTACCAGTACTGGAGAAACGTCGCTGACGCGGACGTATTAAAATGCCTGCGTATGCTGACCTTCCTGCCGCTTGAGCAGATCGATGAGATGGATAAATGGGAAGGCAGCCAGTTAAATACTGCAAAAGAGATCCTGGCTTACGAGCTGACCAAGCTGGTACACGGCGAGGAAGAGGCTGAGAAGGCACAGGCAGCAGCGAAAGCACTGTTTTCCAGCGGAAATGCAGCGAATATGCCGACCTACGAGCTGACGGAGGATGATTTCAACGGTGATGCGATCGATATTCTCTCCATCCTGCAGAAATCCGGTCTGGCTCCGTCCCGTTCCGAGGCAAGAAGAAATGTCGAGCAGGGCGGCGTATCTGTAGACGGAAACCAGGTAAAGGATGTTAAGGCAGTCTTTACGAAGGATCAGCTTTCCGGCGAAGGAATGGTTGTCAAGAGAGGTAAGAAAAACTTTAAGAAGGTTGTTCTGAAGTAGGATGTCTGGGGAAATTCACCTGTCTTGTTTGAGAGCAGAATGAAACTCAGTATAAAAATCAGAATCACGCCGCCGGCGATCTCTGCCCGGACTTTCAAGCAAAGTCCGAAGAGATGTCCGGCGGCGGTTCTGATCATGGAGAGAAACAGAGCAGATCCGAAACCATATCTTACATTCACTCCCACAAAAATTACCCAAATTTTACATAAACGATACCAAAACATGATTTCTGTAAATCCAGGAATCTTTTATACTGCGTACTGTAAGAAATCAAGGATAAAAAACTCTGAGAGAAAAAAGAGAGAGGAAAGAGGAATTTTATTATGAAGAAAAATGTTCAGAAAGCAATCGCAGTATTAGGAGCAGCCGTTCTGGCAACTGGAATGGTAGGATGTGGTTCCAGCAATACAAATACAAGTGCAGCAGACACAAGCGCAAACAGCAGCGCAGCTGAAAGTGATGCAGCAGCAGATACAACCGAGAACAGCGCAGATGCAAAAAATTTGAGTGGTTCTATCACCCTGGCAGGTTCCACTTCGATGGAAAAATTTGCAAATGCACTGGCAGAAACGTTCATGGAGAAATATCCGAACGTGACCGTACAGGCTGAATTTACCGGCTCTTCCGCAGGTATCGAGTCCGTGCTGGCAGGTCAGTGTGATGTCGGTGATTCTTCCAGAGCATTAAAGGATGATGAGAAAGCAAAAGGTGCTGTTGAAAATATCGTAGCTATCGATGGTATCGCCGTTGTCGTTGACCCGTCCAACGCTGTAGATGGTCTGAGCAAGGATGACCTGACCGGCATTTACGACGGAAGCATCACAAACTGGAAGGATGTAGGCGGCAGCGATATGCCGATTGTCGTAGTCGGACGGGAAGCAGGTTCCGGTACAAGAGGCGCATTTGAGGAGCTTCTGGGTCTGGAAGATGCCTGCAAATATGCAAACGAGCTGGATTCCACCGGTGCAGTTATGGCAAAAGTAGCATCCACACCGGGTTCCATCGGATACGTTTCCCTGGATGTAGTCGATGATACCGTTAAGGCAGTTAAACTGGATGATGTAGAGCCGACGGAGGAGAACATCAAGGCAGGAAGCTATTTCTTAAGCCGTCCATTCGTTATGGCAACCAAGGGAGAAATTTCTGAGCAGAACGAGCTGGTACAGGCGCTGTTTGACTATGTATACTCTGCAGAAGGCGATGACCTGATTAAATCTGTAGGCCTGATTACTACGAAGTAAGAAACTGCATCGGAATTTGTGAATGTGGATAAAATTACCGGTGGAAACAGGTAAGGATAGAAAAATCAGTAATTCACGAATACATATAATATTGAATAGATTCAAATAATATCGAGTCGCTTGCAGTCAAGCCGCAGAAAGGAAACTCTGCTTTGACCGAAAGCGGCTCGCTGTTCAATCCGAGACAGGAGAGACATATGCACGAAAAGAAATTTACCATTTTTGGAAGCCATGCCACGAAATCAGCGGTAGAGAGGGCAGCGGAAATTATTTTTACCGCCTGCGGCCTGCTGGCGGTGGTGGCAGTTTTTTCAATTACCTTATACATGATTATCAGCGGTACCCCGGCACTTTTTAAGGTGGGTGTTCCGGAAATCTTATTTGGAACCGTCTGGAAGCCGACTGGAAATCCGGCGTCTTTCGGAATTCTCTACGTTATTTTAACTTCCATCGTCGGAACCTTTCTGGCGATCCTGATCGGTGTTCCGATTGGGCTGTTTACCGCCATCTTTCTGGCAGAGGTTGCGCCGCCGAAGGTAGCGGCAGTGGTCCGCCCGGCAGTTGAGCTTCTGGCAGGTATTCCGTCGGTTATCTACGGACTCTTAGGAATTTTGATTTTAAATCCCCTGATGTATAAGCTGGAAATGAAAATCTTTGCCGGTTCCACGACGCATCAGTTTACCGGCGGTGCGAACCTGATATCGGCGGTTCTGGTTCTGGCAATCATGATTCTTCCGACCGTCATCAATATCAGTGAAGCGTCGCTTAGGGCAGTCCCGAAACATTTAAAAAGCGCATCGCTGGCGCTCGGTGCAACGCATATCCAGACGATTTTCAAAGTAATCGTTCCGGCGGCGCACTCCGGCATCATCACGGCGGTGGTTTTAGGCTGCGGACGTGCGATCGGGGAGGCAATGGCGATCAGCCTGGTATCTGGAAGTTCAGTCAATCTGCCGCTTCCATTTAACTCCGTCCGTTTCCTGACAACCGCGATCGTGGCGGAAATGTCTTATTCAGAGGGACTTCACCGGGAAGTGCTCTTTACCATCGGTCTGGTGCTGTTCGTATTTATCATGTTTATCAACACGGTGCTCAGCCGGATGTTTGTGAAGGAGGGCGGCGCAAATGACCGATAATAGTATGAAAAGTATTTACCAGAAGCGCACCCGCATCGGGGACAATATCTTAAAAGTGCTGATTTATCTGGCAGCTGGCGTGGCGATCGCGCTGTTAGTTGGCATCATGGGGTATGTGTTTGTGCGCGGCCTGCCGCAGGTTTCCTGGCAGCTTCTGTCCACGGTGCAGAGCTCCCTCAAGGGCACCTTTGGTATTCTGGGAAATATCATCAACACGATTTACATCATTGTAATTACCCTTATCATTGCAGCGCCGATCGGAATCGGCTCCGCCATTTATCTGAACGAATACGCAAAGCCGGGAAAACTGGTGCGGACGATTGAATTTACAACCGAGATCCTGTCCGGTATTCCGTCGATTATTTTTGGCTTGTTCGGTATGGTCTTTTTCGGAATGACGCTGAAGCTGGGTTATTCGGTTCTGACCGGATCCTTCACGCTGACCCTGATGGTGCTTCCGCTGATTACGCGGAACACACAGGAAGCACTCAAAACCGTTCCGGACAGCTACCGCAGCGGCGCACTGGGAATCGGTGCAACGAAATGGTATATGATCCGGACGATCCTGCTGCCGAGCGCGGCACCGGGTATTCTGACCGGCGTCATCCTTTCGATTGGCCGTATCGTGGGCGAGTCGGCGGCGCTTCTGTTTACTGCCGGAAGCGGCTTCCAGCTTCCGAAAAACCTGTTTGGAAAACTGTTTGAGTCGAGCGGCACGCTGACCATCCAGCTCTACCTGTCGATGCAGAAAGCAAAATACGATCAGGCGTTTGGAATCGCGGTCGTGCTTCTGATTATCGTGCTGGGAATCAACCTGCTGACGAGATTTTTGACCAACCGGTTTGATGTGACAAAATTAAAATAAAGTAAAAAATGAGGAAATGATATGGAGACAAAAATTTCTACGTCGGATTTGAATCTGTACTATGGAAACAATCATGCATTAAAAAATATCAATCTGGATATATATGAAAATCAGATCACAGCGTTTATCGGACCGTCCGGTTGCGGTAAGTCTACCTATTTAAAAACATTGAACCGCATGAACGATCTGGTGCCGAATGTAACAATCAATGGAAAGGTGTGGATCGACGGCGAGGATATCTATGATCCGAAGGTTGATACGACGCTTCTTCGCAAGAAGGTCGGCATGGTATTTCAGCAGCCGAACCCATTTCCGATGAGTATTTATGACAATATCGCGTATGGACCGCGGATTCACGGCATTAAGGGAAAGCCAGAGCTGGACGCGATTGTGGAGAAGAGTCTGCGCGGCGCGGCCCTGTGGGATGAGGTCAAGGATCGCCTGAAACGTTCTGCACTGGGACTTTCCGGCGGACAGCAGCAGCGTCTCTGCATCGCGCGTGCGCTGGCGGTTGAGCCGGAGATTCTCCTGATGGATGAGCCGACCTCGGCACTGGACCCGATTTCCACGCTGAAAATCGAGGATCTGATGGGCGAGCTTAAGAAGAATTATACCGTTGTCATCGTTACCCACAATATGCAGCAGGCGACCCGTATTGCGGACTATACGGCATTTTTCCTGGTGGGAGAGGTAGTCGAGTATGCACCGACGACGGATCTGTTCTCGCATCCGCGGGAGAAGAAGACGGAAGACTATATTACCGGACGGTTTGGATGATAGGCGTAAGATTGAGGATTTAAAAATAAGTAGAAAATCAGTTTACTGTTCAGAAGTGGAAAATTTCTGGGCAGAAAACAGGGGAGATGGAGAGGAGATACGGGATGGCGACGAGAGAGGCATTTATACAGGAGTTAGAAGGGCTGAATCAGGAATTGAACGCGATGAGCCAGATGGTGCAGGATGCGATTGACAGTAGTTTTCAAGCGCTTACCGAGCATAATGAAGAGCTGGCACAGAAGGTTATCAAAGGAGACCGGGATGTGGACAATATGGAGCGAAAGATCGAGACACACTGCCTGACGCTGATGTTAAAGCAGCAGCCGGTTGCCAGTGATCTGCGCCATATCTCGACGGCGCTGAAGGTTGTGACCGATCTGGAGCGGATGGGCGATCAGGCAGCGGATATTGCCGATCTGTCCTTGCGCTTAGAGGCAGCGGATTACGGTCTTGTGAGCAAACACCTTCCGGCGATGGTGGCAAATGTAAAAACGATGGTTAAAGATGCAATTCGCGCTTTCATCGAGCGTGATACCGAAACCGCAGAAACCTTTGAGCAGAGAGATGACCTGATTGATGCCTTTTTTGAGCGTGTCAAACGGGAAGTCATCGAATTTCTGAAAAAAGATGGAGACAAATCCGATGTGGCGGTGGATGTGCTGATGGTTGCCAAGTACCTGGAGCGAATCGCCGATCATGCGGTCAATGTGTGCGAGTGGACAGAGTTCTCGGACACAGGGGCCGTGGGGGATGTGATGATTCTCTAGATTTAATTAAAATCCGGGCATGAAAAATGAAAATTAGATGCCTGGATTTTTTCCGTTCCGCATAAAATAAATAGAATATGTGGAAATAACGTGGAGTGCGATATATCATGCGTGATATAGTGCTGGAACTTTTAAGTTCATACGGATATGCGGGAATGTTTGCCCTGATTCTAATTGAGAATTTGTTTCCGCCGATCCCGTCGGAAGTGATTTTAACCTTTGGTGGATTTATGACAACATATACACGGATGAACATAGCCGGGGCAGTTCTGGCAGCGACGGCGGGCTCGGTGCTGGGGGCGCTGATTCTGTATGAGCTGGGGCGGCACATTCCCGTGCAGAAGTTTTATGCATTTTTGGGCGGGGCATGGGGAAAACGGCTGG
The DNA here is from genome assembly GCF_003479985.1 of Clostridium sp. AM43-3BH. NCBI lineage: Bacteria > Bacillati > Bacillota > Clostridia > Eubacteriales > Clostridiaceae > Clostridium > Clostridium sp. AM43-3BH. The sequence goes on along the minus strand of NZ_QUIH01000002.1, from coordinate 282,212 downwards.
GAGTAGAAGTGGAAGATGTGAAAGATGCAGACGGATGGCTGGAGAGAACGGGACGGTCAGCCGTCTTTTTTTGCCGGTTCGTTCCGATCATCCGAAGCCTGATCTCGATTCCGGCGGGGATGGCAAAGATGGAACTGCTGCCGTTTCTCCTTCTGACAACAGCGGGCAGTCTTATCTGGAATACGGTGCTCATCGGAGCCGGCGCGGTGGCGGGGGCATCGTGGGAACGTATTCTGGTGCTGTTAAAAACATATTCCCGCTTCGCCGTGATGGGAGCGGGAATCTTGGGATTTGCGGTGGCGTGTGTGTATTTTCGGAAACGATAACAACAGGAGAGTGAAAATTCATGCAGAAAGAGTTTATTCATTTAAGTAAAAATATATGGTGTCATTCTTTACTTCCAGCCGTGCCGTCCCATCGATCACCAGCTGTTCCAGATATGGGCGCAGGTGGCGTTCCTGACGGATGAGCTGGTCGTAGGTACCGATATGCATTCCGATCAGGCGTCGGCTTTCCTGATAAAATTCATCACGCGTCATCGGTCTCTGCAAAAGCTTTGCCAGCTCTGCGAGACGCAGACGGACAAGATCCATATTTTTGTCCGCCAGTTCCCGGATATTGCCATCAAATGGACCTTTGTGCGATAAAATCCAGTGCTGGTAAGGCAGTTTTGTGATTGCTTCCTTGCTTTCCAGATCCAGACCGACGTGGTCGCAGTATGGAAGCTTGACGTGACGCAGGACATTTTCGGTTAAAAGCGCGTCTCCGGCAAAGCAGACGCCGTCCGGTGTGCCGATGACGATGTGGTCGAGGGAATGCCCCGGCAGATGGTGAACCGGGAAGGTTACGCCGCAGAGTGTCACGGAAGTATCCTCCGGCTGGATGATACAGTCAACCGGGCAGCGCTGCTCGGTGTCGATGGAAACCTTTTCCTCCTCGGAGCGCCCGAAATAATTGGTATACCGTTCCAGCGCCGCCTGGGAGGCGATCAGCCCGGCTTCGCCAAGCGACATAGCCAGTGGAATCTGAAAGGCTTCGCGCAGGCGTTTGCTGTTTCCATGATGGTCGATGTGCGCGTGGGAAACGATCAGCCCCGCCGGGGTCAGCCCGGCGTCTTTCAGAGAGCCGACCAGCTCGTCATATTCCTTTGAGTAACCATTGTCAAACAGGATGCAGCGGGTGTCGTCGATGCGGTAGACGCCGATGGCTGTTTTGCCAAGCAGACAGTCTGTATTTCCAGAAACGTGTATGAGTTCCACGGGAAGGGTCCTCCTTTTATCATGAATAATGCAAAAAGCGACGGCTGAGATATCTCCGCTGTCGCTTTTTAAGAATGCGTCTGATAGGAATCGAACCTACGCCTCAGGCTCCGGAGGCCGGCGCTCTATCCACTGAGCTACAGACGCATTACTTGTATGATACTATAATATTTAGAAAATTGCAAGTTTTTTTTCGGAAATACCGCTTGCCGAGTAACCAAATCACCGCTATAATATTAACAATCGAATAAGTCAGGAGGCGGTCGGGTGGGAGAACCGAAAAAGAAACCGGGACGCAGCCGGAAGAACGGAACGGACTGGGAACTGCGCCGCTATGTGATGCTGCTTGCGGCGGTGATTGTATTGATTCTGATTGGCGCGGTGGCGATGTTTTCCGGGAAAATAACAAACATTCTGGGGAAAAAGGATGGCTTACCGGCAGAAATGGTGGATACAGGCGGCTCTGGAATGGTGATTGAGCCGGACACGAAAGAATATATTCAGGACTTTGGCGGATGTATTTTGACAGAGAATGGCGAGCCGGGGATCACAGAGCTGATGAATACTTATTTTCAGGCGGTTTCCGACTGTGATATGGATACGTTTGTGAAGTTGTTTACCTCACAGGATACGAGTGAGGAAGAACACTACCGTCAGGAATTTGAAGAACAGAAGCAGTACATTTCCGGGTACCAGAATGTGAAATGTTATACGACGCCGGGGCTTAGGAACGGTGAGATGGCAGCGTATGTGTATTATGAGATTTTGTATACGGGCGTGGAGACACCGGCACCGAGTCTGGTGCGGATCTATGCGATCCGGGCGGAGGACGGAAACTGGCAGATCGATGACGGGAAAATGTCCGAAGAGCTGACGCAGTATTTTGAAGAGCTGTCGGTCAATGAGGATGTGCGCCTTCTCAGCAAGCAGACGGATGAAGCAATGGATGCGGCGATGGAGCAGGATGAAGCGCTGAAAGAGCGCGTGGAATTTATGAAACAGGGCGCATCTTATATGCAGGAGGAGTCAGAACCGGCTGCGTCAAATCCTTAAAATGCTTTATTGAATTCGTCTGGCTGGAAAAATAAAGTTTTTAAGGTATGGAAAGCTGAAAAGCGGATATGCCGGAGTATGGAGAAATGGCTGATAGTATATAAGATATAAAATCGATTGATTTATAAAAAGTGAAAGTACAGATATAGAAAGACAAAGAGGCACAAAGAATGGATGTAAAAGATTTTTATTATGATTTACCACAGGAGTTAATTGCACAGGATCCGCTGGAAGATCGTTCTTCTTCCCGGCTTTTAGTGCTGGATAAAAAGACGGGTGAGATGCAGCATAAGGTGTTTAAGGATATTGTCAATTATCTTCATCCGGGCGATTGCCTGGTGATCAATGACACAAAGGTTATCCCGGCGCGTCTGATCGGAAGCAAGGAGGGAACGGATGCACACATCGAGATTCTTCTTCTGAAACGCCGTGAGAACGATATCTGGGAGACGCTGGTAAAGCCGGGCAAAAAGGCAAAGCCGGGAACCGTAATTAATTTTGGCGATGGTTTGTTAAAAGGAACCGTCATTGATGTGGTAGAAGAGGGAAATCGTCTGATTCAGTTCTCCTATGAGGGGATCTTCGAGGAGATTCTTGACCAGCTTGGTCAGATGCCGCTTCCACCGTATATTACACACCGTCTGAAAGATAAAAACCGTTATCAGACCGTTTATGCAGAACATGAGGGATCCGCGGCTGCTCCGACTGCCGGACTTCATTTTACCAAGGAACTGCTGGCACAGATTCAGGAGATGGGAGTGAAGATCGCGCATGTGACACTCCATGTGGGTCTGGGAACCTTCCGACCGGTCAAGGTTTCAAATGTTTTAGATCATCATATGCATTCGGAGTTTTACCGCATCGAAGAAGACGCTGCTAATATGATTAATGAGACGAAGAAAAATGGCGGACGCATTATCTGTGTCGGTACGACAAGCTGCCGGACGCTGGAATCCGCAGCAGCCGAGGACGGCACGATCCGCGCATGCAGCGGCTGGACGGACATTTTCATTTATCCAGGCTACCAGTTCAAGATTCTGGACTGCCTGATCACAAACTTCCACCTGCCGGAGTCCACGCTCGTCATGCTGGTATCCGCACTGGCAGGCAGAGAACATGTGCTCACGGCGTATGAAGAGGCGATCCGGCAGAGATATCGGTTCTTTAGTTTTGGGGATGCTATGTTTATCCAGTAGAGAAAAGGGATGTATGAAAAAGACTCATAGTGAAAGGCTATGGGGCTTTTTATTTCGAAAAATGTTTGAAAAACGGCACACCGCGTTCTCGTTACTTTAGTGATGAGTTAGGTGCGCCAAATTTTTTATCAAGATACAGAACTAGCGTTTGCTAAGTGTGGGGGCATATGGTATAATATAAACATGGAAAAAGATATATTTACTATTAAGAGAAATACACTTTCATATGGTAGAGGATATGTGTATTCTTTGCAATATCATCTTGTCTGGTGCACGAAATATCGAAAACAGGTCCTGAAAAATGGGATAGACGCAGAATGTAAAAAAATGTTGTATGGGCTTGCGGAGGAATACAAATTTAAGATTCTGGCGATGGAGGTTATGCCAGATCATATTCATTTACTTCTGGATTGCAAACCGCAATTTTTTATATCAGACATGATAAAGATTATGAAAGGGAATCTGGCACGTCAGTTGTTTCTTTCGCATCCGGAATTAAAACAGGAGCTGTGGGGAGGACATTTGTGGAATCCATCGTATTGTGCAGTCACCGTAAGTGACCGAAGCAGGGATCAGGTAGTGGCATACATTGAGGGACAAAAAGAGAAGGAAAAAAGAAAGTAGGAAATTTTATGCAGATTGTATCCAGCTATGGAGTAGAAATTAAAAAAAGAATATACCGCTCCGCTCTACGCTGGATATTTTTCGGAAGGCAGTTTCCTATCTGATTCCGGTGTATGCAGAGACCTGGGAAGAACTTTCAGAAATCAGAAATCCACAAAAACGCTTTAATGAAGCGGAACATCTGGTACATGAGACAAAAAAGAATCATGCCAGATTTCTGTTTGACCGTCATTTCCCTAAGATGCCATCTTATCTGAGAAGAGCGGCGATTCAACACGCACTTGGAGCCGTGTCCTCCTATCAGACACGCCTTAGTTTGTGGGAAAAGGGAGAACTGAGAGGAAAACCGAAGCTGGTCTGTGAGAATCATGCGATGCCGGTATTTTATCGGGATGTCATGTATAAGGAAGCAGAACCGGGAGAAGATGCGGCACATTTAAAGCTGTTTGATGGGCGGGAGTGGAAGTGGTTTCAAGTAAAATTACTTCATACCGATATGGAATATCTGCGAAAAAAATGGAGTGGTAAAAAGGCATCTGCCCCTACTTTGGAAAGGAAACATCATAAATATTTCCTTCGGTTTTCATACACAGAGGAAGTAAGCTTATCAAAAACAGATGTAAAAGAGCAGGTGATATGCAGCGTTGATTTAGGAATCAATACGGATGCGGTCTGCAGCATCATGCGTGCAGATGGCACTATCCTGGGACGTAAATTTATAAATTTCTCCAGTGATAAAGACCATTTGTATCATGTGCTTGGCAGAATCCGCCGTTTTCAGAGGGAACATTCCTCCAGACAGGTCCAAAGCCGATGGGATTATGCAAAAAGGCTGAATATGGAGCTGTCCCGCAAAATAGCTGCGGAGATCACGAAATATGCCGCAGAGTATCAGGCAGGTGTAATTGTGTTTGAGTATCTGGAAATGCAGGGAAAAATATCCGGAAAAAAGAAACAAAAGCTTCATTTATGGAGAAAGCGGGATATTCAGAAACTGTGTGAACATCAGGCACATCGGAACGGAATTCGTGTGTCCAGGGTCAGTGCCCGGAACACCAGCAGGCTGGCCTGTGACGGAAGCGGAGCGGTAGTAAGAAACCAGGAGAACCATAGCCTATGTACCTTCCGGACCGGAAAACAGTATAACTGCGACCTGTCAGCATCCTATAATATCGGAGCGAGATATTTTATACGGGAATTTTTAAAACCCTTGCCGGAAACGGAAAGGTCTTCACTGGAGGCAAAAGTACCTGCAGTGAAGCGTAGAACCTCCTGTGTTTATGCAGATTTGAGAAAGCTTTATGTAGAAGTAAACAATTTAAAAGCGGCATAAATGCAGGCAGATATACAGCGGACTACCTGTAATGTGGAAACCAGCCGTATCCGGCATGGGAAAAGTGCGTATCCGCACGAATTCTAAGTTACTGGCGTATCCGCCGATATTTAGTCTTGCCGTTTAAAACGGCTGAGAAGCATGTGACTTTAGCCATGTGAGGTTCACCCCCATGGACGAAAATGTTATAATTTTTATACTTTGGTTGCCGGAATCCTACGGCACAATAAATCGAAATGAGATGAATAAAATGCAAAAAAATCAAAATGATAAATCATACAAGAGAGCACAGCCAAGTGAAAAGCAGGAATCCCGGATTCCAACGGAAGGCATTCGTTTAAACCGCTTTTTGAGCGAGGCGGGCATCTGCTCCCGGCGGGAGGCGGATCGGCGGATCGCGGACGGGCGTGTGACGATCGATGGGCGCGTGGCAGAGGTCGGGCAGAAGCTGCTGCCGGGACAGCGCGTGGCATGCGATGGCGTAGCGGTGTCCGGCAAGGATGCGCCGGTGCTTTTAGCGGTCAATAAGCCGCGGGGGATTGTCTGCACGACTTCTGATAAAGATCGGGCAGAAAATATCGTAGAATTTTTAGATTATCCGGTCCGGATTTACCCGATCGGGCGCCTGGACAAGGATTCAGAAGGGCTGCTTCTCATGACGAATGAGGGCGAGCTGGTCAACCGGATTCTAAGGGCTCGTTACGGACATGAAAAGGAATATCTGGTAACGGTGGATAAACCCATTGATAGTGAGTTTGTCCGGAAGATGAGCGCAGGAGTGAAGATTTTAGATACGGTTACCCGTCCTTGTGAGGTGGAAAAGACCGGGAAGACGAGTTTCCGGATCATCCTGACCCAGGGACTCAACCGCCAGATCCGCCGGATGTGCGAGGCGCTGGGGTACCAGGTGCAGACGTTAAAACGCGTCCGGATGCTGAACATTACGCTGGATGGGCTGAAAACAGGCGAGTACCGGGAAGTGACAGCGGCAGAGAGACAGAAATTAGAAGATATTTTGAACGGAAAGAAGAATGGCTGAGACAATGTTGTCTGGCAGTCAGTGCAGGTTCACATATGAGGTTGCATAGAAATGCTTGAAAACGCATTCAGAGGTAGTTGGAGAGAGCGATGGGAAAGGTGGAGTCAGATAGATGGCAGAGGACAAGACAAAACGGATACGGGAGCTGATTGGGACGCTGCGGGCAGCAGGGCGCGCCTATTATCAGGAGAGCCGGGAGATCATGAGCAACTTTGAGTATGATAAGCTTTATGATGAACTGGTTTCATTGGAGAAAGAGACGGGAATTGTGTTTGCGAACAGCCCGACGCAGAATGTAGGATATGAGGTAGTCAGTGCGCTTCCGAAGGAGCGCCATGAGAAACCGATGCTTTCGTTAAATAAGACGAAGAGCGTGGAAGAGTTGGCAGACTGGCTCGGCGGGCAGACCGGGCTTTTATCCTGGAAGATGGACGGTCTGACGATCGTCCTGACCTATCAGAATGGAACACTTGTCAAGGCGGTTACGCGTGGAAATGGTGAGATCGGTGAGGTTATCACGGCAAATGCAAAGGCGTTCGTCAATGTGCCGTTAAATATTTCCTACCAGGGTGAGCTTATCCTGCGCGGCGAGGCGATCATCCGGTATTCGGATTTTGAGAAGATCAATGAGCAGATCGAGGATGTCGATGCGAAATATAAGAATCCGCGAAACTTATGCAGCGGTTCGGTGCGTCAGTTAAACAGCGAAATCACAGCGCAGAGACAGGTCCATTTTTATGCGTTCAGCCTTGTAAAGGCGGATGGCATTGATTTCAAAAATTCGCGGAAAGAGCAGTTTGAATGGCTGAAAACACAGGGGTTTGAGGTCGTAGAGTACCATGAGGTGACGAAAGAGACGCTGCCGGAGACGGTCAAAATGTATTCTGAGGCGATTGCGGAAAATGATACGCCGTCGGATGGACTGGTGCTTTTGTATGATGATATTGCCTACGGCCAGTCGCTGGGGCGGACGGCAAAATTTCCGCGCGATTCGATCGCATTCAAGTGGGCGGATGAGATTCAGGAGACGAAGCTTCTCTATATTGAATGGAGCGCGTCGAGAACGGGGCTGATTAACCCGGTGGCAGTATTTGAACCGGTTGAGCTGGAGGGAACGACGGTCAGCCGCGCCAGTGTCCACAACATCAGCATCATGGAGGCGCTGGAGCTGGGGGCAGGCGACCGGATTACGGTTTATAAGGCAAATATGATCATTCCGCAGATCGCGGATAACCTGACGCGCAGCGGCGTCCGGGATATTCCGGAGGCATGTCCGGTGTGCGGCGGTCAGACGGAGGTGCGCCAGCTCAACGATGTAAAATCACTCTACTGCACGAACCCGGACTGCCAGGCGAAGAAGATCAAGAGTTTTACTCTTTTTACAAGCCGCGATGCGTTAAATATTGCGGGGCTTTCAGAGGCGACGCTGGAGAAATTTATCGGCGTCGGCATGATTCATGAGTATGCGGATATTTTCCATCTGGACCGCCATCAGGAAGAGATCGTCGAGATGGACGGATTCGGGCAGAAATCGTATGACAATCTGATTGCGGCGGCTGAGAAAGCGTCCCACACGACCCTGCCGAGAATGGTGTACGGTCTGGGCGTTGCAGGCATCGGTCTGGCAAATGCCAAGATGATTTGCCGTCATTTTAAAAATGATTTTGAGGCGATGCGCCATGCCACCGTGGAAGAGCTGGTCGAGATTGATGGAATCGGGGAAGTTCTGGCGCAGGCGTGGACGGCATTCTTTTCGGATGGAAAGAATAATGCGATCGTCGATCATCTGCTGGCGGAGCTGACCTTTGAGGCAGGAGACGAAGAAAGCAGTGAGGGGGCAGATGAGGCATTCGCCGGGATGAATTTCGTCATTACCGGTTCGCTGGAACAATTCAAAAACCGGAAAGAGCTGCAGGAGCTGATTGAGCGCCGCGGCGGCAAAGTGACCGGAAGCGTGACGTCCAAGACGAATTATCTGATCAATAATGATGTGGCGTCGTCTTCTTCGAAGAATAAGAAGGCGCGGGAATTGGGGGTGCCGATTCTTTCGGAGGAGGAGTTTTTGAAGCTATAAGAGAGGTGAAAAAGCCGGACGCCAGACAGTGTTTAGCTGGCTTTTTTTTGCAGCTTGTGTTATGATTAGGAATGCTGATATAGTTTTTATTGTAAGTAGAAATGAATCATATCGGTATATAATAGAATCCTAAAATTCAAACGAATTTTATATAAAAAGGGGATATATAACCATGCCAATTAAAATACAAAAGGATCTTCCTGCTAAGGCAATTTTGGAATCGGAGAATATATTTGTGATGGATGAGGATCGGGCGATGAGCCAGGATATTCGTCCGCTTGAGATTTTGATTCTGAATCTGATGCCGATCAAGGAGGATACGGAGACGCAGCTTCTGCGGGCACTTTCGAATACGCCGCTGCAGGTGGACTGTTCATTCCTGATGCTGGAAACGCACGTTTCGAAAAATACATCGCAGACGCATTTGAATAAGTTTTATGTGACGTTTGACGAGATCCGCCGCAAGCGCTTTGATGGTATGATTATTACCGGTGCGCCGGTGGAGAATATGGAGTTTGAGGAGATTAACTACTGGGACGAGCTGACGAAGATCATGGAGTGGAGCAAGACGCATGTGACTTCGACACTTCATATCTGCTGGGGGATGCAGGCGGGACTCTATTATCATTATGGAATCCAGAAACATCAGAGAAAGACGAAGCTTTCCGGCATTTACAGACATCGTCTTTTGAACCGGAAGATCCCGCTGGTCCGTAGTCTCGATGATTATTTTTACTGCCCGCATTCCCGTTACACGGAAGACCGGGAAGAGGATATTCTGAAACATCCGGAATTGCAGATTCTGGCGAAATCGGATGAGGCTGGCGTATTTCTGGTGATGAACCAGGATGGAAGCCAGATTTTCGTTCAGGGGCATCCAGAGTATGATCGCATGACGTTAAACAACGAGTACCACCGCGATCTGAAAAAAGGCTTAAATCCGCAGGTACCGTGCAACTATTACCCGGACAACGATCCATTTTCCATGCCGGTGCTGAAATGGAGAAATATGTCCAACACGCTGTACACGAACTGGCTGAATTACTATGTATACCAGATGACGCCGTACGTGCTGAAGGAGGACGAGCAGGAGTAGGAACAGAAATCTGCTATTTATGAGAGTATAAGATATAGAAATAGAGATTTCGATAAAATTGATCGGGGAAAATATCTTCTTCGAACTGGATGGTGGGAGCCGCCGTCGGAGTGGTGCTGCTGGCAGCTGGAATGTTTTTGATTTGGAAGAACCGCAAATAAGGCTGCAGATTAATAAAACGGTAAAAAGATAGATATAATACAGATATGAAAAAATACAGGCAGGGCTGTCGGAATTTTGCACAGTGTGGTTGAAACCATGTGTGGGAAAGATTCTGACAGCCCTGTTTATGCGGATTTTTGTTTTTATTAATTCCAGAAATCGGTTTCTTCTTTCAACTCAATATCAGCTGCTTTAAAGACCGGATTCTTCCCAGCCTGTTTCTGTGCCCGGTAGTCTTCCAGGCAGCGGAGCGCCGGCTTGGCAATCAGGAAGATAATTGGTACGTTGATGACTGCCATCAGTCCCATCAGAACATCGGCGGTATCCCACACGATGCCGAGACTTGCCACAGAACCGATGAGGACAATCACGATAGCGATCACTCTCTGGGTAATCCGGATGCCCTTGACTGGAGTTTTGCCGCAGAGATAAGCCATGCCGGTTTCAGCAAAATAGTAGTTTCCGAGTAGCGTGGTAAAGGCAAATAAAATCAGGGCAACTGTGATAAATACAACACCTGCGGTGCCGAATACGTTATTCATAGCTGCCTGCACATATGCCATGCCAGCCATGTCTGCACTCGGTGCAACGCCGGAGCAGAGCAGTAAAAATGCGGTTGCAGAGCAGATGACAACAGTATCGATAAATACGGATAATACCTGAACAAGACCCTGTTTGACCGGGTGGCTGACACCCGCGGAACCGGCTGCGGTAGCGGAAGCACCGACACCTGCCTCATTGGAGAACAAGCCTCTCTTGATGCCGAGCATCACAACGGATCCCATGAAGCCGCCGAAGATAGCCTGAATATCAAAAGCCCCTTCAAAAATGCTTGCGAACATACCCGGAATCATGTTTCCGTGGAGAATAATCATCAGCAGGGCAGCTGCAATGTAAAGTCCGCCCATTACCGGAACAAGAATTCCTGTGATTTTAGCGATCTGTTTGCCGCCGCCGCTGATGCAGATGCCGAAGATAACAGCCTGGATGATACCGATGAGAATCGGAGTCAGGCTTGGATTGTAGAAACTGTATACTTTAAAAGAATCTGCCACATTGAAGGATGCAACGAGGTTAAATCCAACCATGTAAGTCAAAATCATGAAAATAGCATAGAGAACACCCAGCCATCTTTTTTTCAGAACGGCTTCAATATAGTAGGAAGGACCGCCGTAGCAACTTCCGTCTTCGGCACGGCGTTTGTAGATCTGTGCCAGCGTACTTTCTACAAATGCGGTTGCACTTCCGAGGATCGCGGTCATCCACATCCAGAAGATAGCGCCCGGACCGCCGAAACAGATGGCGGTAGAAATGCCGGCGATATTTCCGGTGCCGACGCGCGAAGCAGTGGAAACCATCAATGCCTGAAAGGCGGAAATAGACTCATCTTCCTTGTCGGATGGCTCCAGAATAACCCGGATGGATTCAAGTAAGTAACGAAGCTGTACCCCTTTGGTGCGGATGGTAAAATAGATGCCGCCGCCTACCAGCAGGATGATTAACACGTAGCTGTAAAGATAGTTGCTTGCTGTGCCGATTATCTTTGCGTATAAATCTGCCATTTTAAAATACCCCTCTCATACAATTTACATATTGTTTTTGCTATAAAGTGTGCCGCTGCGGATCAAACATATGGAGATGCAGTTCATGTGACATATATTCAAGCACGCATTCTCCAGCGACGCTGTTCCCCTTTTTATCTAACGCCGGTCCGAAGATGCCGATTCCCATCTCGCCGTCTACCACTGATAAGATACCGCCGCCGACGCCGCTTTTGGATGGGATGCCGACCCGGACGGCAAATTCGCCGGAACCATCGTACATACCGCAGGTAAACATGAGTGTTTTGACGATTTTAACTGCCTGGCTGCTTAAAAGCCGTTTTCCCGTGTCTGGATGAATGCCATCGTTGGCGAGAATCAGTCCCAGTCCGGCGAGGCTTTCTGCCGTCACGCTGAGAGAGCACATTTTGACATAAAAATGCAGGCTGTTTTCCACATCTTTATTCTTTTCGATGTACCCCTTGCTCTCCAGCAGATAGGCGATTGCCCGGTTGCGGGAAATATGAGACATTTCCGAGTGATAAACCTTTTTGTCGAGGTTGATGTCCGGATCCATGCAGAGAGCCCGGATGGTATCAAGCATGGTATCGAAACTGATTTCGGAAGCAAGGCAGCTTGCCACTACGATAGCGCCTGCATTGATCATCGGGTTGTAGGGGGAACTGTCCGTATTTTCCAGTTTCATCAGCGAGTTAAATGGATCGCCGGTCGGCTCCATGCCTACTTTTTTAAAGACCTGGTCGAAGCCGCAGATTTCCAATGCGACTGCCAGAGTAATGATTTTGGAGATACTCTGAATGCTGAAACGGACTTTCGTATCCCCGACGGAAATCCGTTTGCCGTTCCGGCAAAAAACACTGACTCCGAGCTGACTGCCATCTACCTTTCCAAGCTCTGGTATGTATGTGGCAACTGCACCCTCATGGGTATGTGTTTTTCCCAGTGCAACGGCTTGTTCAAGTACATCTCTCATACTTAAACGCCTCCTGTTTTTTATTCGGTGTTGCTTTCTGATAGTATGGTAGCATGGGGAAGGCAGTTTGTATAATGCGTGTCAGCTTTAAGGGATATGATAAAAAGGTATAACGGGATATATATGTCAGATATGAATAAATATTTATGATGAACGGGGAAGAGGTGCTGAAAAGGATCAAAAAAACTGCCGGGGATGGCTGTGAATGTCCGGCAGCTTTGATGGTGTTTTTTTAGAGAAGTTTTTTCTTTAAGTCATAAATAAATTCTTGTACGATCGCCGTCATTGGCGTGTCTTTCCGCATTGCATATCCAAACTCCAGCATAAAACCACAGTTTGGAATCGGAATAGAAGTGGAGTGGTAGGAGGCTTCTTGTTTGGCGAAATCGTGGATGCCGATGCTGTAGCAGTCACTGATCGAGATCATGTACATCAGGGTGGCGCGGCTGGAAAGATAGGTGATTTTCGAGCGCATTTTTTCTGCATCCTGATCCCCTTCGGAGAGAAGCTGGTAAATATAATCATCGCATTGTCCAAGATACCAGAGAAAGCCGTACTCTGCCAGTGTGTGCAGGTTGACCGGTTTCTGTTGCAGCAGAAGCGGATGTTTGCGGGAAATGATAATGTGTGGTTCGATGTTGGCAAGAAAATGGTACTCCAGCCCTTTTGATTCGAGCAGGGCATCCATTTCACGCCGTTTGCGGCTGTCAAAATGAAACACGCCTACATCGACACGCCCGGATACCACATCCTCGATGACTTCGTCTGAATTGCCTTCATACAGTCGATGGGAGAAGGATGGCTGATCGCGGTGGCGCAGGACGATTTCACTGAAACTTTCCATGATATGAGAAAAACGTGTCATGGAGACAGCCAGCGGATCAGAAATTTTGATTTGTTCCTTCTTTTTCTGAAACCAGAGCTGTTCCATTTCGTCAATGATTTTTTCGGAATGTGTCAGAAATTCCATTCCTTCAGGCGTTAATGTTACGCCTGAGCGGCTGCGGTTAAAGAGCCTGGCGCCGAGATTTTCTTCCAGATCGTGCATGATTTTCCCAAGATACGGCTGGGAAATATAGAGCGCCTGGGCGGCTTTATTGATGGATCCGAGGCGCGCTACCTTGATAAAATATTCTAAATGCCGAAAATTGATATCGTATTTCAAAAAAGTTCCCCCTTTGTAAATCCCCCTGAATGTAATAAGTATAAAATAAAAAAATGTAAATTGCCAGAAAATACCTAAACATATTGCATTTAAGGGATATAGCAAAATAGCATATAATTTATTGTTTGACTGTACCTGTATGTAAGAGAAGCAGTCCTCCTATATACAGCAGGCAAAGGATACCGGACTGGATGAGGACAGGCGGAAACAGGTGAGGCAGGTAAGACGCGTTTGGAATAACTTCTAACATCCCAATCGAAACCAGCAGGCAGAATGCCGGTTTTACAATGCCCTGGCTGACTGGCAGGCGGATCGGGACTTCGCAGGCGAGGGCGTGGATGTGGAGAAAGGCGAGCACCAGTTCGCTGATGAGAAGCGCCGCCAGATAGGCGAAAATTCCCCATCGCGGGATGGCGAAAAGGACGAGCGACAGGGTGAGAAGCATGGAAATCGTATGGTGGACGAAGACGGTTCCCGTTTTCCCAAGCCCGTTTAAAATACTTCCCATGGTAGTGGAGAGGTAGAGAAACGGGCAGAGCCAGGATAAAATCTGGATGAAACGTCCGGCATCGGCGTTGTGGTAAAAGGTTTCGCCCAGTGCTGGACCGAAGCGGGTGAAGAGCCCGACGCAGAGAATTCCCATGTACAGGCTGTAGCGGAGTGCCATGGAGATGGTGCGTTCGATTTTGTCCGGCTGATTCTGCGCCTGCGCCTCCGAGACTGCCGGGAGCAGGACGACGGCGAGGGAGTTGGTAATGGCGGATGGAAAGAGGACAAAGGGGAGTGCCATGCCTGTGAGAACTCCGTAAATACTGACCGATTCAACCCGCGAGAGCCCGGAGAGGAGAAGCTGGTTCGGTACAAAGATGGCTTCGAGACTCTGGAGAAAGCTGAGTGTGAGGCGGTTTGCCATGAGGGGGAGTGCCATGCTGAGGAGGGGGAGGAGCAGGGGAGTAATAGGTGTGTTTGCATTTGGCAGTGTGGCAGCAGGCTTCGAGCATCCATAAACCAGCAGACAGAACACCGCCGATGCCGCTTCCCCGATCAACAGCCCCCAGACAGCCAGCAGCACCGTGATAGGAATCCTGTTCGTGCGGCAGACATGGACGATCAGCAGGACGGAGAAAATGCGGATGCACTGCTCGACCACCTGTGAAAATGCCGGGACTGCCGTTTTTTTGAGCCCGTAATAATACCCGCAGCAGCAGGCATGAATCGCACAGAAGGGGATGGAGAGGGCGAGTGCGGGCAGAAGCGGCGCACATTCGGGCGCAAGAAGGACGCGCGCGGCGAGAAAATCGGCGAAGGTGTAGATCAAAGAGGTCAGCGGCAGGGCGATCGATAGTGAGAGTGCGAGGCTGACCCGCAAAAAGGCGCGTCCCTTTTCCGGGGAGGCGGCGGTCAGGCGGGAGAGTGAAGTCTGGATTGGACCGGCGCAGAGAGCAAATGCGATGCCATGTATGGGAAAAATCATCTGATATAAACCCAGACCTTCGGCGCCGATCGTCCGGGAGAGAAAGATGCGGTAGAAAAAGCCGAGAATCCGGCAGAAAAATCCGACTGCCGTCAGGAGCAGGGTTCCGGTAATCAAAGGATGAAATCTTCGCATGGCAGATCTCCGGGGAGGGTATGTCAGAAAAGTATATGAGGAGGAAGATGAAAGTAGAAGAAAACCAAGATGTTTATAAAACACTGGGGACACATTTTTTGGGAAACTGAAAGAAGACCCGAGTTGGCAGAAGGGCAGAAATAGCTTAAATTAAAGGATACAAAAATAAACTGTATTTAATACATAAATTAACAGATGGACATTGAGTTAGAACAGGAATATACTAAAAACATCAAAAAATAAAAAATTACTGCGAAAAATAACTGGTTGGTAGGGAAAAGAGTGTGAAGCTATGTTAGAAGGAATTGTATTACTTGCATTTATCGCGGCGCTGGCAGGCTGCGTGTTTACCGGCGTATCGGTGCTCTGGGCGCTGGCGGGCGGCTATCTGATCTTCTGTGTGTACGGTTTGATTCGGAATCACAGCCTTGCGGAACTCGGAAAAATGTCGCTTTCCGGCGTTAAAACCGTCCGCAATATCCTGATGATTTTCGGACTTATTGGCTTTATCACAGCGCTGTGGCGGGCGTCCGGCACGATCGCCGTGATCGTGTGCTGGTCGTCGAAGCTGGTGTCGCCGTCGGCATTTCTTGTGATCGCGTTCCTTCTTAACTGTATGGTGTCGATCCTGACCGGAACCTCCTTTGGAACCGGCGCGACGATGGGTGTTATCTGTATGGCGATGGGACGTGCGATGGAGCTTGACCCGTTCTGGATCGGCGGCGCGATTCTTTCTGGCATCTATTTTGGCGACCGCTGTTCACCGGTATCGTCCAGCGCGAATCTTGTCTGTGTGCTGACGAAGACGGATATTTATGAAAATATCCGCGAAATGGTAAAGACATCGCTGGTGCCATTTGTGGCTACATGTATTCTCTATTATATAGTGGGACGTTCCATGAGTGCCGGAAACGGACGGATGGATGTGGAAGGGCTGTTTTCCAATCGTTTTGTACTTCATTGGAGCGCGGTGATCCCAGCGGCGATTATCCTGGTGCTGTCTGTGTTCCGGGTGGAGGTCAAGAAAACGATGCTGATCAGCATTGTGTTGGCGGCGTTTCTGAGCGTGGTGCTGCAGGGGCGGACAATCGAAGAAATTTTACAGATGTGCCTGACCGGTTATCAGGCAAGCGATCCGGCGCTCAATGCTATGATGAACGGCGGCGGCCTGAAATCAATGATTAAGGTGGCTGCGATTGTGAGCCTGTCCTCCTGTTATGCAGGAATTTTCGAGGGAACTGGGCTCTTGAAGCCGATTCAGGGGAAAATAGAGGCGTTGAGCCGGAAAATTACTCCGTTTGGTGCGACCTTTGCGGTGGCGGCAGTTGCTTCCATGATCGCTTGTAACCAGACGCTTTCGATCATGCTGACCCATCAGCTCTGCAAGGAAGGAAATCCAGATAATAAACGATTTGCAATCGATCTGGAAAATACGGCGGTTGTGCTGGCACCGCTGGTTCCGTGGTCGATCGCCGGAGCCGTTCCTCTGGCAGCCGTCGGTGCTCCGATTGCGAGTGTGGTGGTGGCGTCGTATCTGTACATACTGCCGATCTGGAGTTTTTTGGTTCGTCTCATAAGAAGGTCGTAGGAAAAGGAGGAAGAGCCATATGAATTTACTCGAACTTTGCAACCTACAGGGTTCCTTATTCCTGATGATACTGGCGGGTGCGGTACTGAAACGGCGCGGGATCATCAGCAAGGAAGGCGAAAAATGTCTGACGGATCTCTGCGTGAATATCGTGATTCCCTGCAATATTGTGAAATCGTGCCTGATTTCATTTGATGCTTCGATTTTTAAAACGTGCGGGTTGCTGTTGGCGGTTGGATTTGTCTTGCAGCTTGTCTGTGTGGCCCTCAACAAAGTGCTGTTTAAGGAATATTCAGAGCAGCACCGGAAGGTGCTTCAATACTGTACGATCGTTTCCAACGGCGGATTCCTCGGAAATCCGGTTGCGGAAGGCGTATATGGAAGTATGGGACTTCTCTACGCATCCATTTTTCTGATTCCGATGCGCGTTGTCATGTGGTCGGCGGGTACATCCTATTTTGTTGGAGGCGGTTCTGACCGGAAAAAGGTATTGAAAAATGTCCTGACGCACCCGTGTCTGGTCGGTGTCTACATCGGTATGTTCCTGATGGCAACACAGCTGCAGCTTCCGGGCGTGCTGAAATCGACGGTTACCTACATTGGAAACTGTAACTCGGCGCTGACGATGTTTATTATCGGTACGATTCTGACCGATGTGAAACTGCGTGAGATTATTAATCCGACGGCCCTCAAATTCAGTGTGCTCCGTCTGTTCCTTCTTCCGCTTCTGGCATATGGAATCAGCCTGGCGGCCGGATTGGATTCGGTGGCAGCAGGTGTGGCAGTCATCATGACGGGAATGCCAGCCGGTGCAACTGCAGCGATCTTTGCGGCGCGCTATGACAGCGATGCACCGTTTGCAGCGAAAACGGTAGTGCTCACGACGCTGATTTCGATGATTACGATTCCGGCGTGGTGTCTGTTTATAGGATAAAAAGAATAGGTAAGAAGCAACAATAATAGAAAGAATACTAGAAAAATTGAGAAAATAATGTAAATATGGTAAATGAATATAAAAAGACCTGAAAGGTGCGGTAAATGGCTGCTCTTCAGGTCTTTTATATTTTAAAATGAATCAAAGGTTAAGCAAACAGAGGTTGAAAGAATTAGTTTATGATTCTTATTCATTCGTTTCACTCTTTCGTGAAATCCGCGCTTCTTCCAGATAATTATACAGTGTATACTTGGAAATCTGCATCGCGTCGCACAGGAGCAGGCTGGTTTTTGTGATCTTGAAGACGCCTTTCTGGTCAAGATAGTCGAGTGCACGAATTTTTTCCTCCTTGTTCATCAGCATCATCGGTTTTCCGATCATGGACTCTGCCTGATAAATATAGTGCTGTAAAATATCATCGACATTCTTTTTGAGAATAAAGTCGCGGTCAGACATGGCTGCCTGATTTGCGCCATTCGTGCCGTCCGTGCTGCCAGTTCCTGAAAAGGTGCCATCAGAAGCCATTCCGGATGGTGTGCAGCCAGACATGCCGTCGATCTGTGCGCCCACAGCTGCCGATATGCCGATGGTGCCTGGGCGTCCGATCAGATTTTGCAGGGCGCTCTGTGCCAGATAGAGATCGCGAACATCCATATTTAAGCAGACAGATCCGATAATTTTGTGATGTTCGTCCTCGATGAGCGTTGTGCAGGACTTAAAAAGCCGGTCTTTCTGGCTGGTATCGAGGGAAATGATCGAATGCTTGAGCGGCTCGATATCATTGCCGAGCTGTGTGATCATGCCGCCGCGCGGGGAACCGCCGACGTCGCGCCCGCTTAGCTGTGAGTTGAATGCGTAGACGATCGTGTGATCGTAGCCTTTGCGGTAATCGTGGACGATGATCTCACAGTTATCTCCGAGAAACTTTTGAAGTCCTTCGAGAAAACGGATGAGAAACTGAAAGTCCATGTAGTTGGAAATTTCCATGAATACCTCCTTTGGGGTGCTCTGTGCCCCGAGTGTGTATCGCAAAATTTTGCGGCTTAAAATAATTCGGAAAATGAAATGCACAGGGATTGTCTTTCTTTTGTCAAAGTTCCTGAAAAAAATTTTATCGCGTTCATTTTGCTGCGTCAATCCTGTTTCTATAGAAAAAAGTTAGTAGATAGGGAACATAAATAAGAGAATGTTCTCCTTTTTTGTTTAAAAATCAAAAATTCAGGTACAAGATAACGGGAAATGAGAGCAAACCTGTTTCTTTCATCATACTCTCAGACAAACTGTTTGTCAATTAACAAACCAAACTGTAAGTTTTTCTTGACAATTTGTCAGTGCATCCCTATAATCGAGAAAAAATCAAACAGACAGTTAGTCAAACAAAAAATAAGTTTGTAAAAATACAAACTGAAAGTGAGGGAGCAGGATGGACAGGGACAGTTATGTATATAAGACACCGGCTTCAAAGCTGGTACAGGTGTCTGCGATTGCGGCGGAATACAAGGGCAGACCGGATATGCTGATGACAGTGATCATCCGGGCGCAGAAGGTTGTGTCGGCATTTTCCAAGGAGGTGGCGTCAGTCATCGCCAGGGAGATGGATATTCCGATGAACAAGGTGTACAGTTTCATCACCTTTTATGCGATGCTGTCGGTAAAACCGAGGGGGCGCTACATTGTCCGGATGTGCAAGAGCGCGCCGTGCCACGTACATGGGGCGCAGGCGGTCGTTCAGGCGCTGGAGGATCAGCTCGGCATCAGCATCGGGGAGACGACCGAGGACGGAAGGTTCACCCTGGAATACTGTCCCTGCCTGGGACTGTGTGAAATATCCCCGGCGATCATGATCAATGAGCACGTGTACGGCAACCTGACGCCGGAATCGGTGCGGGATATTATCAAACAATATATACGGGAGGATGTGGAATAGTATGGAGGAAATGCACGTATTGCTGAAAAACCGCGGCAAGATTAATCCGAGAAGTTCACAGGAGTATGCGGACCGCGGCGGATTTGAAGCGCTGAAAAAAGCACTTTCGATGGACAGTGAAGCGATTATCGATGTGATCCGCGCCTCCGGACTTCGTGGACGCGGCGGTGCGGGATTCCCGACCTACCGAAAGATGGAGTTTACCGCCCACGCATCTGACCCAACGAGATACATCGTCTGTAACGCCGATGAGGGAGAGCCGGGAACGAATAAAGACCGGATTCTTCTCTCGACCGACCCGTGTGCGGTCTTCGAGGGCATGGCGATTGCTGGAAAAGCAGTCGGCGCCCATACCGGATATATCTATCTGAGAGCCGAGTATACATATTTGTTCCCGGTATTAAAAGATGCGCTGGAGGATGCGGAAAAACGCGGATTTTTAGGAAAAAATATGATGGAGAGCGGTTTTGACTTTGAAATCAAGTTCCGCTCTGGTGCGGGTGCTTACGTCTGCGGCGAGGAGACGGCATTGTTTGAGTCCATTGAGGGAAAACGAGGCGAGCCACGTTTCCGTCCGCCGTTTCCGAGCATTCACGGACTCTTTGGAAAACCGACCATGTTAAATAACGTAGAGACGCTGGCGAATATTGCACCGATCCTCTTAAACGGAGCGGAGTGGTACCGCAGCATCGGCACGGCAAACAGCCCTGGCACAAAGCTTTTTACGGTCTGTGGAAATGTAGTCCGCAGGGGCGTATTTGAATTTCCGATGGGCGTGAACCTCAAAGATATCATTTATGAAGTGTGCGGCGGCATCGCGGATGGAAAAGGGCTTCTGGGCGTGCAGACCGGTGGTACCTCCGGTGCGATCATCAATGCCGATCAGATCGATATGACACTGGATATTGATACAGTTTCGGCATCCGGCGGACGTCTTGGCTGCGGTACGATTCTGGTCATCGACGACAGCAACTGTATTGTAGATATTGTGCGAAACAATTTGGACTTCTTCCGCGGCGAGTCATGCGGAAAATGTACACCGTGCCGCGAGGGCGGCCAGCAGCTTTACAATCTGGTTACCCGCATCAGCCGGGGGCTGGCGACTCTGCCGGATCTGGAAAAAATCGATGAGCTGACGGAGACGATGCGCCTGACTGCCCTGTGTGGTCTGGGACATTCGACCGCAGTTCCGGTGCAGACGAGTATCCAGAACTTCCGTAAGGAATATCTGGCGCACATCGACCGCGATTACTGCCCGGTCTGCGCTCAGGCAGCCGTGGCGGAAGGAATTTATGAAGCAGAAGAAGATTATAGAAACGATGGAAACAGCCGGATGGGAAGACAGCATGCAGCAGTCGGTGAACGTGATGTCATATATGATTCGTATGACGCGTATGCAAGACACCGCAGCCGGGGAACATCCTATGCGGGACAGTTTAAACGGAGAGGGGGAAGAGAAGCATGATGGTACATCTGACAATCGACGGACAGCCGGTAGAGGTGGAGGAAGGAACGACGATCCTCCAGGCGGCGAAGAAAGCCTGTATCCACATTCCGACTCTCTGCTATCATGAGGATTTGAGCATCAAGGCGGTCTGCCGTATCTGTGTGGTTGAGGTAGAAGGACAGAGACTTCTTCCGACCGCGTGCAGTACACCTGTTTCGGAGGGAATGGTCGTGCAGACGGCATCCCCGAAGGTACTGAAAGCGAGAAGAAATATTCTGGAACTGATTTTTGCGAGACATCCGCAGGAATGCCTCGTATGTCCGAAGGACGGAAAATGCGATCTGCAGAAGGTAGCGCAGGATGTCGGAATGCACCTCGATATCCGCTATGACAAGCAGCTCCGCCATCAGAAGGAGGACTGGAGTTCTCCGGCCATCATGCGGAATCCGCAGAAATGTATTCTGTGCGGGCGTTGTATGGAGGTCTGCAATGAGATTCAGGGAATCAACGTCCTTTCGAAGGAAAACCGTGGATTCCATACGCTGATTGCCCCGGCCTATGGGGAAAAACTGGCTGATACCAATTGTATTAACTGCGGCCAGTGCGTGCAGGTGTGTCCGACCGGAGCATTGACGGTGCATTATCATACCTACGGGTTATATCGCCAGAAAGAATTAGGCAAAAAACTGATTATCCAGGTGGCTCCGTCCGTCCGCATTACGCTGGCGGAGGCACTGGGTGAGCAGCCGGGTGTTGTCAGCACGGGACGTCTGGTGTCGGCACTTAAGCGCCTGGGCTTTTACAAGGTATTTGATTCTGATTTTTCCGCGGATCTGACGATCCTGGAGGAGGGAACGGAACTGTTAAACCGCCTGCAGAATGGCGGAACTCTGCCGATGATCACCTCCTGCTGTCCGGCGTGGGTTAAATATTGTGAGACTTACGCGCCGGAGTACACGAAGCATTTATCGACGGCAAAATCCCCGCAGCAGATGTTCGGTGCGCTGATCAAGACCTGGTTTGCGAAGCGCGAGGGCATCGATCCGGGTGAGATCTGCAGTGTTTCCGTTATGCCGTGTACGGCAAAGAAATTTGAGTGTACCCGTCCGGAAATGAGGGACAGCGGCTATCAGGATGTGGATATTTCCATCACGGTACAGGAACTGGCAGCGCTGATCCGTGCCGGTGGAATCGATTTTTCTGAGCTTCCGGATACGCCGTTTGACGATCCATTTGGCGAAGGAAGCGGCGCGGGACTTATTTTCGGTGCGACTGGCGGCGTCATGGAGGCGGCACTCCGCACCGTTTATGCGGTGGTAACCGGCAAAGAGATGGAACATCTAGACTATACACCGGTCCGCGGTTTCGAGGGAATCAAGGAATCACAGGTTGATTTGAACGGCAGAGTCATCAAGGTAGCGGTGGCACATGGCATTAAAAATGCGAAAGTTTTGCTGGAAAAGGTAAAAAACGGAACCGCCGATTATCAGTTTATCGAGATCATGGCATGTCCGGGCGGCTGCATCGGCGGCGGTGGAAATCCGCCTAAGACATGGTCGATCATGGAGAAGCGGAAGAAAGCCATCTATGAGGCAGAGGCAGAGCTTCCGGTCAGACAGTCGCACAAGAACCCGGCGATCCAGAAAATTTATGAGACGTATCTGGGAGAACCGTGTGGGGAGCTGTCACATAAGCTGCTGCATACAGAGTACTGCAACCGGCAGGATCTGTTGCAATAGATTATGTTATTGATCTTCCCAAGTCTCAATCCGCGCCTTACGGTTCAAAATCCCTTTCTCCCATATCATTAAATGCATCTTAAATTCAATCGAATCCTGCGCTGTCGTAAAGGGTTCTTCACGCAGCAGTTCGGAGCGGATGCCGCGCTTTTCAAGCTCTTTCTGTCTTTTTTTGGCAAAAAGTTCGAGAGCCAGGTGACGGGTCTGCTGGGCTTTTCCGAAGGTGCGGGACGGGTAGGCGGAAGAGGCTTTTTGAAGCTTCCGGGTCAGGAGATCGACTGTCTTGGCATGGGCGTTCCGGTGCAGGAGGCGGGCAATCTGACGGGCGCGGCGCTTGGTGGGGTGCTGCTCATAGTCTTTCAGGCGATGTAGCAGTTTTGGATCACTGGCTTCGACGGCGATGGATTGGAAGACGCGCGAAGCGTCTTCGGAGAGATGCCAGGGATTTTCACGGATGACGCGGTATTTTTTCGGGACCGCCGGGTAGCAGCAGACGTTCAGTGGGGGAAATTCCGCGAGGGAGGCAAGCTCCCGCTCGTTTGCGTTGCAGGAGTTTTCCCCCAGATAGTCGAGTTTGTCGCGCAGGATGGCGATGCGGTATTCGAGCTGGCGGAGGTATTCGTAGCCTTTCATCCAGAAGTGCCCGAGCTGACTGTAGTCATAGTAGTGATTTTCGAGAGTCAGATCTTCGAAAAAGAGTGTGACAACCGAGTCTCCCTGATGGACGATCAGGGCATAGCGTTCGTTTTCATCCTGGGTTAAGAGGGCATCGAGTTCGCCCTCGTATGCCGGATCGTAGGTACCGGTCAGGCGGGCGTTGTGGAAGAGGAGGAAACTTTCGACTGCATCATTCATCAGGTAAACTAGGCGGATCGTGTCGGGAGCAGAAGTGCCGGTTTCCGGGAGAATAAGTTCGAACTGGTTTTCGGATAATAGTAATTCTAACATGGAAAAGGGATCCATTTTATAAAACTCCTTAATGTATAAAAATCAAAATGTTTTCCGACACAGGCAGAAAAACGGAGCCAGTGACTATCGTATTCTCAATACAGGAAAACATAGAACAATCATGGTAATTATAAGAGAAATAAGAAGAGGATGCAAGAGAAGAGTAATGCTGCTGCCGGATTGTACAAAATTTTCAGCTCAGAAAAATTTTTCCAGTGAATCGTAACATTTTCTATGTTTCACAAAAAAAGATAGTAAAACCGCGCGATTCGTGTTAATATAAGAAAGCATAAGAATAATCGCGGTGTTTTTGCAGCGGCGGTGAAAACCGCAAAGCTGCGTAAGAGACTGCAAGTATGAATAGAAAGGAAAATTTATCATGGAAATCACAAAAGCAACCACGATGGGCGAGATGCTTCAGTATGATATGGGTATTGCATATGTTCTGATGGAGGCAGGCATGCACTGTGTTGGCTGTCCGTCTTCGATCGGTGAGTCTCTGGAGGAGGCTTGCATGGTACACGGTCTGAACGCAGACGAGGTTATGGCAAACATCCAGGAGTACCTGAACGCAAAGAAAGAGTCTGAGCAGGCTGAATAATTCAAATTTTAGATTTTAATAAAATTCTGGATAAAAAGACGCTGTGTACGAAGTAATGAGGCTTCAGCATAGCGTCTTTTTCGTTGTTTTATAGGAAAGAACGCCTCATAAAGCAAGAGTGAAAAATGCTCGGATTGTTGTTTAGAGACTGAAAATTGTGTAAAAATAGTATACATTACAGAATTGACGTGATAAAAAGAACTCGTTATAATGGCATAAAAAATATTTTTACTTTTTTTCGGAGAGTGGCTTAAACATATAACCGGACAAAAGATAAAGTAGTACGTAAAGATACAATGGAGGGATGGGAGTATGTTCAGTAAGCGAGAGTATGAATACGTGATGGAAATTGCGAAGGAAGGAAGTTTTTCAAAAGCAGCCCAGAAACTCTATATTTCCCAGCCAGCCCTCAGCGGTGCGATTAAAAAGATTGAGAAAGAGTTATATGGGATCTCGCTTTTTGACCGGAATGTGAACCCGGTGGCACTGACCCCGGCGGGGCAGTATTATCTGGAAAAAACGCGGAAGATATACGAGCTCAGCAATGAGATGGAGCAGCATTTTGCAGAGCTGGCGGGTATCCGTTCCGGTGTGATTAACATCGGAAGCTCCGGATATTTCTGTGCGTATTTTCTTCCGGAGGTGATCCGGGGCTATTGCAGACTGAATCCAAAGTGCCGGATCAACGTGACGGAGACGGATATTTCAGGGATGGATGCTGGGCTTAGAACCGGGCAGTTTGATATCACGATGGATGTCGAGGCACTCGACCCGGAGATGTTTGAGAGTGTGACGCTGGGGTATGAGTATATGATTATGGCGGTTCCTGCTTCCTTTGCTGTGAATGAGAAGCTGAAAGAGTTTCAGATCTCCAGGGAATCAATCCTGGAGCGGAGTTTTCTGGATGAAGCGGTGCGTGCGGTGGACCTTTCCAAAGTCTCGAAAGAACCATTTCTGATGCTGAAAAAGAATCAGGATTCTTATAAAAGGAGTATGGATATCTGCGCCCACGCTGGTTTCGAGCCGAAGGTGATTATGTATTTTGATCAGCTTCAGACTGCCTATAATGTGGCGCGGAGCGGACAGTCCGGTATCATCTTTTTTAGGGATGCACTGCTGAAATACACAGAGAAAACGGAAAAACTCTGTTATTACAAGATTGGCGATCCGCTGGCAAAGCGTGCAATCCTTTTGTCGATGAAGCGCTATCCGGGCGTGGGGGCAACAGTAGATGATTTTATCAAATACATTCTACTGGCTAAAAAATAGTTTAAAATTTCACAAAATACTGATAGGAAATTGCTTATAGTGCCATATTTAAAAATAACTCGGATTTTTAACCAGATAAAATACTGGAGTATATCCCATAGCTGAAAAAATAGAAACTCGGATGCAGAGCCTGGGCGGCGGCTATTCCCATGACTGTGCGAAAGCGATTGCACTGGTGCCGTTTTTCAAGGCTACATATTAAAATAAGTGTTCAAATTCTCAGTGCCATGGACAGGCATAAGGATTCTCCTATGGACATCAAACATACTACTAGAATGATTAACTTATAAAAGCCATAAAGTACAGTTTACAAGGGACTACACAGGGTAGGTATCTGACGGGGGTTGCACCCGTCAGACTGTCCACCAGCTTTTCAATCTCGCTGTCCACATGGGCAAGCTCCACTTGCAGTGCTGCAATTTTCTGGTTTGCCTTTGCCGCTTTCTTTCTGCCTGTCAGAGTCTTGTAGCTTGCCAGTTTCTTTACCATCTGCTGATAAACAACCGCTTCCAGCTCCGAAGTGATGATTTTCCCGCACCCGGCACAGCTTTTATTGTCCAGCCGTTTCGTACAGCGAAGGTATTGCTTGCCGGAGGAATTGAAGATACTCATAAGGGCATACCCTCAGTTCCCGCACTTGATTTTTCCCGCCAGCCATGTATGGGTGGCTTTCCGGGCAGACTGGATTTTCATGTTGTTCATCAGCTTCTTGCGGCAGGTCAGCCAGATGTAAGAGGGGACAATGCCCTCATGGGGAGCCAGTACCAGCATTTGGTCTTTCAAGTCGTTCTTTTTGCTGGGCTTCACATCCCGCCCTTGATACAGATAGCAGCCGTTCATGCCAGTAAAATCGGCAGCGTCATTGACAATGACCGTCCCTTGACTTTTGAAAAACTCATACACATCAAGGTCTGCCTGCACATAGACAGGATTGCGTAACATCTGCGCCAGCGTGGGGCGTATCAGATCTTTGCCATGGAACAAAATCCCCTGTTCGGCAAAGTACCGGGTAATGTCCCCGTAGGAGGTTGTGGGCTGAGCATACATCTCAAACATCAGCCGGATATTTGCCGCTTCGTCTGGATTTACCACCAGCTTTTTTGTATTGATACCGTCCATCTTAATCGGCTCTGTATGGAAGCCGTAAGGGGCTTTCCCACCCATCTTGAAACCTCGCTGGCTGCGGGAATAGTAAGCGTCCGTTACTCGCTTCTGTATGGTTTCCCTCTCAAGCTGGGCGAACACGATACAGATATTTAACATCGCCCGCCCCATCGGGGTGGAGGTATCAAACTTTTCCGTAGAGAACACAAACTCTACATTGTACTGCTGGAACAGCTCCATCATGTTGGCAAAGTCCAGAATGGAACGGCTGATACGGTCGAGCTTGTAAACCACGACCTTTGCAATTAAGCCCCGCTTGATGTCCCGCACCAGTTCTTGAAACTTCGGACGGTCTGTATTCTTGCCGCTGTACCATTTGTCTGTGTATTCCTTGCAGTTACCGCCTTTCAACTCGTATTTGCAAAATTCAATTTGGCTTTCAATGGAAATGCTGTCCTTTTTGTCTACCGATTGTCTTGCATAGATTGCGTCTATTCGATTATTCATATTGTCGCTCCTTTTCTTAAAAAAGAAACGGAGCTGCTGACACCTTTATTATACCGTCAGCAGCCCCGCAAATCAACGATGGCTTTGGAAAACCTTATGCCCCGGCTTCCTCACTCTGCCGTTTGTCGGCATACTTGCGGAACACCTCATAAAGCTGCTGTTCCAGCTCCCGGCGTTTTGCCGCTTCCTGCTCCGGCGTGAACACCGGGGAGAGATTTTCCAGCGTGATTTCCTTTCTCTGAAAAGTCACGACTTCGGTTTCTTTCTTGTATCTGATATGCTCCATAGTACCTCCGTATTTAATTTTCAAAGTGTAGTGCCGTCATACCGCGGCGTGAAATGTTTTCTGTCATCGATCACCGTTCCCTTGTGTGCCGCTGCTGCCGTTTCAGTTCTGCCAGCACCTCCGGCGGGATACGGTCTACCAGCCGCTGAATGTCTTTCAGCTCGCTTTCCAGCTTTGCCCGTTCCATCGTATCTTTCATCTTGCCTTTTTCGCTGGCTTTGGCTCTGGCTTCCAACTGTTCATTTTCTGCCAAAAGGTCGTTTATCGTGACCTTGTATTTTTTGAACTGTCCGAAGAAGTTCTCCATCTGCGGAAACCACTTTTTCAGCAGGGAGAGGGCTTCCTCTTTCTTCTTTCCGGCATTGAACGGGGTAATACCGTCCAGCGTGGCTTCAATGGCTCTTGCCTGTTTGGAGAGATTGACCGCCTGCTTAAACAAACGGGTGGGGATATGCTTCCTGCCTGTCTTGCTGGCACTTTCCCCACGCTCCAAGTCGGGATATTTCTCCACCATATAGGCGTGAAAATCGTCCTGCCATTTTGTGAGGTTGGCTCTATTCCCAATAATCTCCTTTGCACACAGGCGGTTGTCCTCTGTCAACGGGACAAAGACCAAATGCAGGTGGGGCGTTTTCTCGTCCATGTGTACCACCGCCGACACGATATTTTCTTTCCCTACCCGCCCGATTAAGAAATCAGCCGCCCTCTGGAAAAACGCCTGTATCTCCTTTGGGAATTTTTTCTTGAAAAACTCCGGGCTGGCGGTTATCAGCGTATCGACAAAGCGTGTGCTATCCTTGCGGGTGCGGCATCCGGCTTGTTCAATGCGGCTCTGAATGAAATGGTAATAGCGGCTCTCCGGCTTGACGATATGGAAGTTGTATTTACTCCGGCTTGTGTCAATGTCGGGATTGCTGGCGTACTGTTCCTTTTGCCGTTCGTGATGGGCTTCCAGCGGTCTTGCCGGATTGCCTTTGTGTTTTTCAAATCGCAAGATTGCGTGTTGTGCCATGAAACTCCTTTCCCTATTCCGTTCTTTTCCGGGACTTTTCCACAGGAAAATCCCGCAGAAAATATCTCAGATAGGATAGGAATGGATAAGATATAAATAAAATCGTTTTAATCTCTGTATTTCTATATACCGTCCGGTTTTCGTACTTCAAGAGGATTGATTATCGTACTTGTGGAGTGCGGTTTTCAGTCCTCCGGCGTACCATAACCGGATTTCTTGAAGTCGGTGTTTGGAACCGCTTCATAGGATTTGGGGTAAATGCGGTTGGGTTTTCCACAGCCCTGCTTCTGGATCTCCACCAGTCCGGCATATTGCAGCTCCCGCAGGGTGTTGACCGCCTTCTGCCACCCGCAGTGGAGCAGTTCCACTACCTCATTGATGGGATAGTAGAGGTAAATGCGCCCATATTCGTCCGCCCAGCCGTTTTTCCGGGACAGGTCTGTCCGGCGCAGGATAAAGGCGTACAGTACCTTTGCTTCGTTGGACAGGGGTGTGAATGTGGGGGCTTCAAAGAGGAAATTGGGAAGCCGGATAAAGCTGACCACCTTTTCCGGCTGATGGATATAAATGGTGTTTGTCATATCGTGTTTTGTGGACGGTTAGAAGCCTGTTTCCGGGGGCAGACGGTAGTTTCTATTGCCTACCCCTGTTCTGTGCTTGTAAAGCCTTGTAAATCAAGGACTTTTCAGCCCCTAACTGTCCACACAAGACCTCCTTTTCCGTTCACTTTCTGTTTTCTGCCGCCTGTGAACTCTGGCGGCGCAGTCGGGACAGTATTTCGCCCGGTTGGACTTTGGGACGAACACTCTGCCGCAGACCGCACAGCGTTTTAGCTCCTTATCCCGGAAAACCTCCGCTTCCAGCGTTCCGATTTGCGGCAAGACCGACCAGCGGAACCACTTGCAGCAGACCGAGAAAGAAATGGTCTGGGGGCAGGCGTGGATGTCTCCATCGTCAAGGAACATACAGTTCCCGTCCTCATAACAGCAGCACTCCCGGCGGATCAGGGCGTTTGCCTGTTTCCTCTGTGTCGGTGTCATGCGGTAAAGGGAGCCGTCCGGCTTGCGCTCTATGGGCGGCAGTTGTTTATATGGGTTCTCTCTCATGTGTTCCCTCCATTTTTCCTTTGCCGTTCTCCCCGAAAAGGCTTCCTGCCCCATTCCTGCGGCGTGTTCCAGCGTTGGCACGCTCCCCGGACTTCGGGACATTTTGTCCCGAAGTGGCTCGTTGCGGTGCTTCCCCTGCCGGGGTATTCCTTTTCGGATGGTCATTCATTTTTCAAGGTGCAGTTCATCGATGAACTACCCTAAGTCTACACGAAAAAAATGCAATTCCCGGAATCTTGCGAGAATTGCATTTTAGGGCAATATTCAATTTCAAAATTGCAGTTCTGCAATTTTCTTGTATAATGGGAAATAGGAAAAGGAGGTGCTGTGTATGGCTTTACCCGGAACACCCGGACAAAGGATTTCTGATTTGTGCAACGGCAATCATATTTCTCAAAAGCAACTTGCGGAGAAGATAGGCGTATCTGCTTCCCAGTTGAGCCGCATTGTCAGTGGGGAAACAAAGACGGTCAGCAGCGATATTCTCATAGGCGTGGCAAAGGAATTTAAGGTATCAACGGACTACATATTAGGCTTGTCCACCTTGAGTGTCCGTAAAAGTTATGATATTTCTGAATTAGGATTGTCCGAGGGAGCTGTGAGAGGGCTTGTGGCAGGTACAGTCGATGTGCAAATCCTTAACCGTCTGTTGGAACACAGGAACTTCCCGAAACTGATGGATTTGATACGGATTTATTTTCAAGACACAGCGGCAAAGGGTATCATGGCACGAAATCAGCTGATTGAACTGGAAACGGCTTCCTTGTCCGATCTGATGAAAGAACACCCGGAACATCGGGCAGAAGCAAAACAGGATTTGCAACTTCTGAACGCACAGAAGATGGGAGAACATGAAGCGGAAATTGAAAAAATCAAGAATGTATTTCTTGCTATCCTGCGAGATATTAAGAAAGATATGGACAACAGAGAACAGCCAGGAGAAGCTGTGACCACCGCTATGTTCCAAACCATGCAGGAAACCATGAAAGACCACCAGCAGGAGCTGCTTTCTATGGACGATGTAACTGCTATGATTGCCGGACAGATTGGGAAGTTTCTTCCGATGGACGAGGAAACGGCGGAACAGTTCCGGCAGTTGGCAAAGAGGATGATGGAGCAGGTAGGAAAATAATTGCAGAAAAATATATGTAGTTTTATAAAACAATCAGGAGGATTACATGAGACGGGTAAAAAAAGAAAAAAGGAATAAAGTGCTTATTTTTAGTGTGATTATCTTGCTTCTTGTATGTGCAGGCATTGCGATAGCCAGTTTGCATAAAGTAAATAATATTTTGTTGGAAAACTCGTCTGAGGCAACAATAGAAATTATTGGAAATTCAAGTACAACTGAACCTGCACAAGAGCTTCGAGGAACTGTAAAAGATGCAACAATGAATACTCTAACTGTTCAAGGTGAGGATAATCGTGAATATTATTTTGGAACAGAAGGTGTAAATATTTCAACTGGTGAGACAGGAATAGTGATTGGGAATCCAGTGACAGTTTCATATCATGGCAAATTGGATTTGAATGCATCTGTACAAGAGGTTGAATTACTTTCCATTACGGTTACGGATTCCAGTTTGAATACCGAAAATCCTGAACCAACAACTGGTGAAACAGAGCCAAGTCCCCCTTCTGCTTCCGTGACACAGAAAGCACAAGAAATTCTAAATGCAATGACGCTGGAAGAAAAAGTTGGACAGATGTTTATTGCACGCTGTCCCGAAATAAATAGCGTACAGAAGGTAAAGGAGTATAATTTTGGAGGTTATATTCTTTTTAGCCGAGACTTTTCTGGAAAAACAAGAGATGAAATTATCCAGAATATTCAAAGTTACCAAAGTGCAGCAAAAATCCCCATGTTTATCGGAGTAGATGAAGAAGGAGGCACTGTCAACCGTGTTAGCACAAACCCTAATTTGCGAGCTGTGCCTTTCTGGTCCCCTCAAGAACTCTATGCTGAAGGTGGCTTTGATTTGATTCAAAGTGACACACAAGAAAAATGTGAATTATTGAATAGTTTGGGGATTAATTTGAACTTTGCCCCAATCTGCGATGTTTCGCAAAATCCAGAGGATTTTATTTATGACCGGAGTTTTGGACAGAACGCAGAGCAAACTGCCGCTTATGTCCACTTAGTTGTGCAAACCATGTTTCAAGAAGGTATGGGGAGCGTCCTAAAGCATTTCCCCGGGTACGGAAATAATGTGGATACACATACAGGTATTGCTTATGATAATCGCACCTATGAAACATTTTTGAACTCAGATTTCTTGCCGTTTCAAGCAGGAATTGATTCTGGAGCCAATATGGTATTAGTTTCTCATAATGTGGTATCCTGCATGGATAGTCAAACCCCTGCTTCGCTGTCTTCACAGGTACACAAAATCCTGCGGGAAGAATTAAAGTTTACTGGAGTTATTATTACAGATGACTTAGCTATGGATGGTGTGCGCAATTTTGCAGAAGACACAAAAATTGCAGTTCAAGCTGTGAAGGCAGGAAATGATATGTTATGCTGCACAGATTTTGAGGTGCAAATTCCAGCCATACTTGAAGCAGTCAAACAGGGAGAAATTACAGAGGAACGAATCGATGAATCTGTTTTACGCATATTAGAATTAAAAATTTCACTTGAGATAATATAAAGGTTTATTTACAAATAGTCTAAAATTTCAGTTTTTACGGGAGTGTGTCCACAAGTTCGGTGTAGAACGAGGAACGGGGACTTTCATATACGCCCTGTCTGCTGATGAAACCAGTCCTGCGCTTGCGGCTCCACGTCACGCAATCACAACCCTGTTTTCCTGCTGCTTCAAACGCCTTTGCCCTCCCCGGCGGCAACCTTATTTTCGCAGCAACGCCGACAGAGCGTATAACACACTACACTTTGCAAGCAAAGTCGTGTGCCAAGGGGCAAGCCCCTTTGGAAACCCCGGACAACAAAACAGGCTGAATATCTCGCACTTTCCCGGTGCTTGATACTCAGCCTTTATTTGTTGTCAGCAGCCCCCGTTTCGTGGTCTGCGTGTAGTTCCTTGTAAACTGACCTAATAAAACGATTATATATATTTAAAATCATACGTCTGGAACAGGCATTTCCACTTCCTCCAACTACAAGGAAAGCCTGTATCCAGGCGTATTTTCGCCTATTAGGGAAGGTCAAGTATCATTTTAGACACGTTATGGTCCATAACCATTTACCTATACGTCCATATTCGAAAGAGAGTTGGAACATTTTTGGTGGGAATGGTAAAGTAATGTCAGAAAGAAACAGAGAGCTTCAAGAGGTTGGGTTTCAGACGCTGAAACAAAATGAAAAGAAACAGACAAATAGAACTTCTGAAGAAGCAATCTCTAACAGATAAAGGAGGAAACCATATGAGATTTGCAACTATCAAAGTGAACGGAACAGAAAAAGCCGGTATCGTCTTAAAGAATGGAGTGCTTCCGATTGAGGCACTGAATGCAGCAAAGGGAACTGCATGGGCCGAGGATGTCATGAGTCTCATCCAGAAGCAGCAGATTCCGGGACTGACAAAATGGTATAACGCAGGCGGCAAGGAAGAGCTGGAAAGTATTCCGGGACTGGTTCCGAGCGAGAAAGTTGTATACGGACCGCTCTACCGCAACCCGAAACGTATCTTTGGTATCGGCCTTAACTATGTAGACCATGCCGGAGACATCGGTTCTGCAGCTCCGAAGGGATTTCCGGGAAGCTTCTTCAAACAGGCAGACACCCTGATTGGTCCGGACGATGAAATCCTGCTTCCGAAGTTGAAAGAAGCACAGAAAACCACCGCAGAGGCAGAGCTTGGAATCATCATGGGCAAGGATTGCAGAGATATATCCGAAGAAAACTGGCAGGATGCCATCGTCGGTTACACCACCATCCTTGATATGACTGAGGAATCCATCTTAAAGGGAAATGATTATGTAAGCGGCAACCCGAGATATTTAACCATCGTAAAGAACTTCCCGACCTTCTTCTCCTTCGGTCCGGAGCTTGTAACCCCGGATGAGGTACCGGATGTCAATGAACTTCTGGTCCAGAGTGTTCACAACGGTGAAGTTCATGCAGAAAACGTAGTAGCAAACATGACCCACAGACCGCCGCGTCTGGTATCCCTGCACAGCAGCATCCAGGGCTGGTACGCAGGAGACATCCTTTCCACCGGAACACCGAGAGCGTTCCATATCCAGGATGGCGATGTAGCAGAGTGCCGCATCACCGGACCGGACGGATTCGAGATGACACCACTTGTAAACCCGGTTGTTGACTTAAAAAAACATCCGGAAAAGGAAGTGTAGGAAAATAAAAAATTCAAACAGAACATTCAAATCATTTTATATATTCATTTTACAGGAGGTAACAGTATGGATTTAGGATTAAAAGACAAGGTAGTTCTCTGTATGGCATCAGCAGCCGGACTTGGCAAGGGAATTGCAACCGAGATGGCAAGAGAAGGTGCAAAGGTTATGATTTGTACCGCAGAACCGTTTAAAGATCAGCTTCTGGAAGCACAGGCTGAGATTGAGAAAGAAACCGGAAACCGTCCGGAGACCTTCCTCTGCGATGTTAACAAGGCGGAGGACATCGAGGCACTTGTAAAACACACCGTTGAAACACTGGGCGATATCTACGCACTCGTAAATATGTGTCCGGGTCCGAAGCCGGGACCGTTCGTAAGCTTTGATGATGCGGCATGGGAGGGCGCTTTTGAGATGTGCCTGCTCTCCTACGTAAGAACCATCCGTGCGGTACTCCCGTCCATGAAACGTCTCGGCGGCGGCCGTATCGTAAACTCAACTTCTTCTTCCGTTAAGGACTGCCTGGACAACCTGATTCTTTCCAATACCATGAGAATGGGCGTTGTCGGCATGAGCAAGACCCTGGCGAGTGAGGTCGGCAAAGACAATATCTTAGTCAATGTCATTGGACCAGGTCGTATCGGCACCGCAAGAATTGAGAATCTGAACAAGATGCGTGCAGACAAGGCTGGCATCAGCGTAGCAGATTACGAGAAGGAAGACCTGAAGAAGTTCCCGATGGGACGCTACGGCACCATCGATGAATACGGACGTCTGGCTACATGGCTGTGCTCCGAGGCAAATACATACGTATCTGGTCAGACCATCCTGTTAGACGGTGCGATGACAAGAGCATACTAATTGCAAAACATGGCAAAGATGCATTTCCGGAATGCAGGACATCCGGAAGAGTTCACGGAAGGCATGTTTTGCAGGTGAATTGGGAAATTTACCCGGAACTGCAGATACCTCTCTCCCGGAGGACATTTGGGGAAATGAAATCTGGGAGAGAATATAGCATAGAGGAGGTTGTTTAAAGCAGGCACTTTTGAAATAGAAAGTGCTGTGAAACAACATGGTGGTCACATATGTGTGAACAGTAAGTGAGGGTATTGCATAAGAAGGGGAATATTCATGAAAGAAAAAAAGAAATTGAGCTTGGCGACAAAGACGTTCATCGGTTTTGGCCTTGGTATTGTCATCGGACTCGTATTTGGAGAAAAAGCAACCATTGTAAAACCTCTGGGAACCATCTTTTTAAATATGATTAAAATGATTGTCGTTCCGATGGTATTCTTTTCCATCACAGCGGGAGTCGCGAGCTTAGGAGACTTGAAAAAGCTTCGGAACATTGGCGTGAAGGTGGTTGGACTGTATGCGCTGACATCTGCACTCTGTGTAGGATTAGGGCTTATCATGGCAAACATCATCAATCCAGGAAAAGGATTTGATTTAACCGCGTTATCACAATCGACTGATTATGAGGCGCAGGCGATGCCGAGTATCATTGATACGTTAATCGATATGTTCCCATCCAACATTTTCACTTCTTTTACCAACACAAATATGCTGCAGATTATCGTATTTTCGGTATTCTTAGGCGTAGCACTTATCATGATGGGAAAAGAGGGGGAACGCCTTTTAGCAGGTGTACAGAGCTGTGCCAATGCAATGTATAAAATCACAGCTATTGTTATGGAGTTTTCTCCGATTGGTGTATGTGCACTGTTAGCAGATTCAGTTGGTGCATATGGTCTGAAAATCTTTGGACCGCTCGGAAAGCTGATTCTCACGGTTTATGCTTCCGATGTAATCCTTGTTTTACTGATGTATATTCCGATGGTAGCGCTTCTGGCAAAGTTCCCGGTAAAGAAATGGCTGCAGGGTATCTGGAAAGTATGGGTTGTAACGGCCAGCACCACCAGCAGCAGCGGTTCTCTTCCGATCACAACCTCTGTTACGAATGATGAGTTTGGCGTATCTTCCGAGTTATCATCGTTCTCCCTGCCGCTTGGCGCAACCATCAACATGAATGGTGGATGTATCTACTATGCAGCAGCTATCGTAATGACGGCACAGATTTATGGAATGAACCTGACACCGTCCGCATTGGTAAACATTATTATTTCTACTGTATTAGTAGCTATGGGCTGTCCGGGTGTTCCGGGAGGCGCGATCATCATGACCACGATTCTTCTGACGAACATGGGACTTCCGCTGGAGATTGTAGGTCTGATTGCCGGTATCTTCCGACTGATTGATATGGCAAATACAACCTTTAACGTAACCGGTGATGTGGTAACTACCATGGTAGTAGCACGCAGCGAGGGCATGATGCATACGCTGGGAACTGGTGCGGAAACCGAGACGAAGGCAGCGTAAGGGCTGGAGAACAGAAAAACGGAATTCCGGCCGGCTACCAGGAAAAATAAAATATTCTTGGAAAAGTGTCAGCAGATGCGGACCAATGAGAATCTGAGAGTATATGCAGAATGAAAAGGAGATTTTATTATGTATAAATTATTCGCAAAAAGAATGGATGAACTGGTTCCGTCTGGAATCCGTAAAGTAAACGAAAAGGCGCTGGCAATGGAGCGCGCAGGAGAGACGGTCATTCACTTTGAGTTAGGGCGTCCGGATTTCGATACACCGGAATACATCAAGAATGCCTGCATCGAGGATATCAAAAAAGGCGATGTATTCTATACTTCCAACTTTGGTACCATGGAGCTGCGGGAGGCGATTGCCTGGAAATTAAAGACGCAGAACAATGTAGAGTACAAACCGACTGAGATCATCGTCAGTGTAGGTCTTTCCGAGGCAGTTTTTGATGTCATGGCAGCAATTCTCGACGAGGGCGATGAGGTTCTGGTTCCGAATCCGGGCTGGTTAAACTACTTAAATGTTCCGAAGCTTCTGGGCGCGGTTCCGATTACCTATACATTGAAAGAGGAGAATGATTACCAGATTGATCTGGATGAGATTCGTGCAAAGGTTACCCCACGGACCAAGGCACTCGTTCTTATCACTCCGAGCAATCCGACCGGCGGTGTGCTGGCAGAGGATGTGCTGAAAGAACTGGCAGAGATTGCTGTGAAGAACGATATCATGATTATATCAGATGAGGTATATGAGAGACTGTTATACGATGATGCAAAACACATCAGCATCGCCTCTCTTCCGGGCATGAAGGAGAGAACCATCACATTAAACGGCTTCTCCAAAGCATACTCCATGACCGGCTGGCGTCTCGGCTACGCAGCCTGCAGCGAAGAGATTGTCAAGACTGTCAATAAGCTGCATCAGCACGTGGTTACCTGTGCAAGTTCCTTCGTACAGAAAGCCGGCGTCGTAGCGCTGAAAGAAGAGAAGAACGAAGTAGCAGACATGGTAAAAGAGTATCAGAGACGCCGCGACTATGCAGTTAAAGCAATCAACGAGATCGACGGACTGAGCTGCCGTTGCCCGAAGGGTGCATTCTACATCTTCATCAACATCGAAAAGCTTGGCATGAGCGGCCAGGAATTTGCTCCGCTGCTTCTTGAAAATGCCAAGGTAGCAATGGTACCGGGCGATGTATTCGGAAGCGAAGGCGACCACTATATCCGTATGTCCTTTGCAAACAGCTATGAGAATGTTGTTGAGGGATGCAAGAGACTGAAGGAATTTGTGGAGAAGATTCGTAAGTAAAAGTTACTTAAAAAATTTGCTTTACGAATTGAAAGACCGAGTGAATGGTCGGAATCTGGATAAGGAAGAATAGTAGAATAAAAATTCTTCAAATGTTAAATAAATTCGACCAAGAAATGATAGAAAAATATGAAATAAAACACAGGCAGCTTCGACGGATATCGTCTAGGCTGCCTGTGTCTATTAGGGGCTGAAGTCCCATTTTGTACGTTTTGTGCAAAAATTCTAAAATATATGTAGAAACAGAATGCACAGAGAAAGAGCAAATTCTTATGCCTTAATCTTCTTTTCCTCCAGATTCCGGTAATACTCCTTCACCATATCGATAAAATCCTTCGCGTGTGGTGAAATAATGCTGTTCTTCTTATATAAAAGCAGTAGCGGCACGCTGAACGGTGGATTGTCTACGGTGAAGAATGCAAGCTGCTCCACGTGAGCAGTGTGGCGAATTCCGCCTTCCGGCAGGAAGGTGATGCCGAACCCTCTTGCCGCCAGGTTGACCGAAGTCGTACTGCTGGTGGTGTATAGGGCATCCTTTGGTTCCATATTCATCTTGGCAAAGAGGTTTTTCATGGCGTGTCCCATGACCTGATCCTCCTGCAGCAGGATGAAGCGTTCCCGGCGCAGCTTTTTCATATCGATTGGAAGCGGATGATCTGGAGTGCCTGCTTCCAGACCGCGGATAGCCGGATGGTCCTTGCTGGCTACCAGAAGGAGGCGCTCATTGAAGACGGTGTCATAGACGAAATCATCCAGATTGAGCGGCATATTCATCAGGGCGAAATCGATCTGATCCTCCTGTAACAGCTTGGAAAGCTGGGCAGTGTGGTGTTCACGTAAGGTGATGCGGACATCCGGGTGGTTTTCAGAGTAACTTGGCAGGATATCCGGCAGCAGGACGGATCCGCGCCACAGCGTCATGCCGACATTCAGAGTAC
Organism: Clostridium sp. AM43-3BH; assembly: GCF_003479985.1. Lineage (NCBI taxonomy): Bacteria > Bacillati > Bacillota > Clostridia > Eubacteriales > Clostridiaceae > Clostridium > Clostridium sp. AM43-3BH. Next base: position 243,657 of record NZ_QUIH01000002.1, on the reverse strand, counting down.
GGCTGCGCCCCGTTTTCAGCTCGCCGAGCTGTTCCTCAAACTGCCCGGTCAGGACTCCGACACTTTCCAGATAACGCATATAGATTTTTCCTGCCTCAGTTAGTTTGAGCGGCATATGGCTGCGATCGAAGAGCTTGACACCTAATTCCTTTTCGGTTCGTGCGATACACTGGCTTAAATATGGCTGTGACAGATATAATTTTTCAGCCGCCTTGGAAATGCTTCCCTCACGGACGGTGGTAATAAAATACTCCGGGTTTTTAATATACATTTTTCTGCCTCCATTTGGCTTAATTAGCCTTTGCTTTATAGGACTATTTTTAAATGCTTATATTATTGTAAAAAAACAATATTTATATTCTCGTTCCGGGGATGGCATTTCAAGTTGATGCGTGTTATATTATAACCATCAGGAAAAAACAAGAGTTTTCACTTAGAAGTATCCTAATAATATATAATAATATTACAATAGCGATATGTCAAGTGAAGAACCGACCTGATTCTATACCAATCCCTTTTATGTATAAGTATTGACAGGTATCCGTTACCAGTTTATTTCTTTTTATTTATGTAAACCCTATTGCATCAACCCTCCATGTGCGGTCAGAAGCCAATGACAGCACTACAGCAGTTATCCGAAGATTCCCTCTTGGAGGATAACATGCGTTTCCACGGAATTGCTGCCGATTGGGTAACGGATTTCAAGGCAGAAGTGGAGCAAAGATTTAATAAAAAACCGTTTAGTCAGGAGTTGACCCCTCCTAGCTGGACGGTTTTTTATTGTTTGTGTAAGTAGGGGGGAATAGCTTGAGCACATTATATACCCCATTTTTAACTAGGTTTTTTCAAAAACCCGCTCATTCTTGCTTGTATTTTTTCAATTTTCCTATATAATAATAAAGAACGTAGATGAAGCTTTTACCTTTATTGCTACAAACTATGTACGCAGCAAATGTTTACAGGCAGGGAGTTCCTGCCGTGAGATTCCATGTGATACAATCACAATAAAGGCAGGCGTGCATACACTAAGAAGAAAGGCGGATTTATTAGTTATGAAACAGTTGATTTATCTGGACAATGCGGCGACAACCAAAACGCGTCCGGAAGTAGTGGAGGCAATGCTCCCGTATTTTACGGAGTATTACGGCAACCCGTCTTCCGTTTATGAATTTTCGGCAGAGCCGAAGAGAGCGATTGCACAGGCCCGCGAGACGATCGCGAAAGCGCTGGGCGCAAAGTCCAACGAGATTTACTTTACCTACGGCGGCACGGAGTCTGATAACTGGGCGCTGATTTCCACAGCAGAGGCATATCAGGCAAAGGGCAAGCACATTATCACGACCAAGATTGAGCACCATGCGATTCTGCACACCTGTGAGTACCTGGAGCAGAGAGGCTTTGAGGTTACTTATCTGGACGTAGATGAGTTCGGTGTTGTTAAATTAGACGAGCTGGAGAAGGCGATCCGTCCGGACACCATCCTCATCTCTGTTATGTTTGCAAACAATGAGATCGGTACGATTGAGCCGATCAAGGAAATTGGTGAGATTGCGAAGAAACACGGCATTTTATTCCATACCGATGCAGTACAGGCATTTTGTCATGTTCCGATCAATGTAGATGAGTGCCATATCGATATGCTCAGTTCCAGCGCCCACAAGTTAAATGGACCGAAGGGAACCGGCTTCCTTTATATCCGTACCGGATTAAAGACTCGTTCCTTCATCCACGGCGGCGCACAGGAGCGTAAACGCCGCGGCGGTACCGAGAATACGGCTGGTATCGTAGGATTCGGCAAGGCAGTTGAGATTGCGATGGCGACGATGGAAGAGCGCACAGCAAAAGAAAAAGCGATGCGTGACCACCTGATCGAGCGTGTATTAAAAGAAATTCCATTTGCACGCCTCAACGGACATCCGTCCCAGAGACTTTCCAACAATGCAAACTTTGCATTCCAGTTCATCGAGGGTGAATCCATGCTGATCATGCTTGACATGGAAGGCATCTGTGGTTCCAGCGGTTCTGCATGTACCTCCGGATCCCTGGATCCGTCCCATGTACTTCTGGCGATCGGACTGCCGCATGAGATTGCACACGGTTCCCTGCGTCTGACCCTGTCAGCCGAGACAACCATGGAGCAGATTGATTTCACGGTAGACTGCTTAAAGAAGATTGTAGAACGTCTTCGTTCTATGTCTCCGCTGTATGAGGATTACATTAAGAAACATCCGCAGCAGTAAGATTTAGACATTTTAAGCAAAATGAACATTCACAGTGAATGAAGATATAGAGAGGAAACACCCGATGTATTCAGAAAAAGTAATGGATCATTTCCAGCATCCGAGAAATGTAGGCGAGATTGAAAATGCCAGCGGTATGGGTACCGTCGGCAACGCAAAATGCGGCGATATTATGCGTATTTACCTGGATATCGATGACAACCAGATCATCCAGGATGTAAAATTTAAAACATTTGGCTGCGGTGCAGCCGTTGCGACCAGCAGCATGGCGACCGAGATGGTAAAAGGAAAAACTATCCAGGAAGCGATGGAAGTTACCAACAAAGCCGTTATGGAGGCACTGGACGGACTTCCGCCAGTTAAGGTACACTGTTCTCTGCTCGCAGAGGAGGCAATTCACGCTGCTCTCTGGGATTATGCTCAGAAGAATGGCATTGAGATCAAAGGACTCGTAAAACCGAAGACGGATATCGGCGAGGAAGAAGTCGAAGAAGAGTATTGATGAAAAAGAAAAAAGTAGTAGTCGGCATGTCAGGAGGAGTTGACTCCTCCGTGGCTGCCTGGCTTTTAAAAGAGCAAGGATACGATGTGATCGGCGTCACAATGCAGATCTGGCAGGATGAGACGAATGTAGAGCAGGAAGAGCACGGCGGCTGCTGTGGTCTGAGCGCTGTCGATGATGCCAGACGGGTTGCGGAACGGCTTGAGATCCCGTATTACGTGATGAACTTCAAAAAAGAGTTCAAAGAAAATGTCATGGATTACTTTGTACAGGAATATCTGGACGGACACACGCCGAATCCGTGTATTGCCTGTAACCGATATGTAAAATGGGAGTCCCTTCTGCAGAGAAGTCTGGAAATTGGGGCTGATTATATTGCAACGGGACATTATGCGCGCGTGAGGAAGCTGCCGAATGGCCGCTATGCGATCTGCAAGTCTGCGACGGCGGCGAAGGATCAGACCTACGCGCTTTATAACCTGACCCAGCATCAGCTTGCACATACTTTGATGCCGGTCGGCGAATATACGAAAGACAAGATTCGAGAGATGGCGGAGGAGATTGGACTTCCGGTGGCACACAAGCCGGACAGTCAGGAGATCTGTTTCGTGCCGGACAACGATTATGCAAAATTTATCGAGGAAAATAGTAATTGCCGGATTGACGAAGGCAATTTTGTAGATAAGTACGGCAATATTTTAGGTCATCATAAAGGAATTACCCATTATACAGTGGGACAGAGAAAGGGCTTAAATCTGGCACTCGGTCATCCGGTGTTCGTGACGGAGATCCGTCCGGAGACGAACGAGGTTGTGATTGGGGAAAATGAGGACGTCTTTTCTAACCGCCTGACCTGCCGGAATCTCAACTGGATGGCGATTGAGGATCTGGGCGATCAGGAGATGCGCGTCAGTGCGAAGATTCGTTACAGCCACAAAGGGGCATCCTGTACGATCCGCAAGATTGGCGAAGATCGGGTGGAATGCGTATTTGATGAGCCGCAGAGAGCGGCGACGCCGGGACAGGCAGTCGTTTTTTATGACGGCGAATATGTCGTAGGCGGCGGTACGATCGAATAATTTAGAAATGAAAGAAGATTTTAATTGGGCAGAAATGTCTGGTCTGTCGGCATCAAAGTTGTGCTGCGATGAGATTGATTGGAAACAGTGAATGCGCGGATCATGGAGAGGTTAGAATCTTCTGTAAGATTGGAGTTTTTTATAAATGGCAAGAGGAGAAAGCAGAAAAAAAAAGCCAGGCACACCGGATTACCGGAAACGTTTCTGGGCGGCGGTGACCGCGATTGTGGTCGCGGCGGGTTCCATTGGCGTAAGCCATGCGGGATTTACCCTTCCGAATCAGGCACAGAAGCAGGTGCAGATGGCGGCTGCTGAGACAGAACCGGCGGAACAGACAGCGAAGAAACAGGTGCCGAATGCGGCAAAGCGAAGTCTGGAGCTGGAAGATGCACAGGGCATTCAGGAGGCGGATGCAGCGGCGGTTGCGGACCAGAGCGAGCTGGAGAGTGACAAAACGACGGCGAGCGGCTTCCGGAGTGTCGATGAGACAGTGTATGCGACTGAGAACCTGCTCAATGTGCGTTCGGGCTGTGGAACGGAGTATGAGATTGTGACACAGCTGAATCAGGGTGACAGCGTGCAGCGCGTCGGTATCGGAGACGGCTGGAGCGAGGTGCTTTATAAGGACAAGAGCTGTTTTATCCGTTCCGAATACCTGACGACGACCGAGCCGGGCAGTGAGAAAGCGACGGTCACAGCGCAGGGGGCAGAAGCGGATGCACAGGGTGCACCGGTGTCCAACGGACGTATCGTAGCGATCGACGCGGGACATCAGGCAAAGGGCAATCCGGACAAAGAACCAGTCGGACCGGGCTCCTCGACCATGAAGGCGAAGGTGGCTTCCGGCACCGAGGGCGTATCGACGAAGCTGCCGGAATATGAACTGACTTTATCAGTTTCGAAGAAGTTAAAACGGATTCTGGAAGAGAGAGGCTATCAGGTCGTCATGATCCGGGAGTCCAACGATGTCAACTTAAGCAATGCGGAGAGAGCGGAGATCGCCAACAAGAGCGGCGCCTCCATTTTTGTCCGGATTCATGGAAATTCGCTGGATAATACGACGGTCAACGGAACACTCTCCATGTGCCAGACGGCGACCAACCCGTACAACGGCGGGCTTCACGCGGCAAGCTATTCTCTTTCCAAGAAGATCACGGACTCTGTCTGCGCGGCAACCGGCTTCAAGAACCGCGGTGTGCAGGAGACAGACAGCATGAGCGGCATCAACTGGTGTAAGATTCCGGTTTCCATTGTCGAGATGGGCTTTATGAGCAACCCGGAAGAAGATCAGAAGATGGCACAGGATGATTATCAGGAATTGATTGCCGGGGGAATTGCGAACGGAATTGATGCGTATTATCAGTAAAATCGTTCAACAGGTAGAATAGAGATAAAATCAAAAATACCAGTTATTTGAGAAATGTTTCTTTGGAATGAAGACGCATATTTCAGGTGACTGGTATTTTTTTGGTCACAGAAAGAAATTAAAAAGGATAAGGGAAACATTTTGAATAAAAATAAAAAAGTGTTCTAAAATAGGAATTGGAGTTTCTAAAAGGTTGACAAAGAGACTGGTTTTTCGTAGTATAGAAAGAAATGACAACTATTCGACGGATTTTAGAAGGGAAAAAGGTATAATGGTTGTGAAGCGAAGGGAGAGGAGCCTATGAATTCATCGGAAAAAACGGCAACTTTATTAAAATTATTGGGACGGGCACCTTATGTACATAGTGTGACGGAGCTTGGCGAGCAGATCAGCTGTAGTAAGAGTGGGACCTTTAAATTGCTTGCATCACTGGTAAAAACAGGACTGGCAGCGCAGACACCGGAACATAAATATACATTGGGACCGGCGGTTTATGTGTTGGGACGTACATATGAAGACAAGATTGGTTTATCAAAGATGGTGAAACCATATCTGGTTCGTCTCCGGGATATGACAGGGGAAAATGCTTCATTCAGTATGCTGATCAATGGAAAGGCAATTCTGATCTACCGGGAAGAAAGTCAGCAGCTTGTTCGTGTTATGGGAAATGTTGGACAGGAACGTCCCTTATATGCAGGAGCAACCGGCAAGATTCTGGGCGCTTATCAGGAAGAAAGTGTGATTCGCAAACGTTTGATGGAAGAACCGATGAAAGCGTTTACAGAAAATACAATCTTGTCCCCAGAGGGACTTTTGAACGAATACGCGAAAATACGTGAGCAGGGATATGCGATCAGTGATGGAGAACTGAATTCAGAAACAATCGGAATCGGCGCACCGATTTATGATGAATCTGGAAATGTCTGGGCGGCGGTTTCGATCGGCGCGCCTAAAATGCGGGTGGATGCAGTCAAGATGGAACGTTATATCTTCCTGATCCGGGAAATTGCGAAGGAAATGTCGGAGCAGATGACGCAGGGAGAAAGCATTTCTGAATAAAAATACTGAATAAAAACAAAAATAGTAGATGACAAACAGGGAAAAATCGGGTATAATAGTACAGGTGTTTCGAGTAGAAGCACCTGTATAATTGGAGACGTAGCGAAGCGGCCGTAACGCGGCGCACTCGAAATGCGTTTGTCGGTTCATCCCGGCACGAGGGTTCGAATCCCTCCGTCTCCGCTTTCTATCCCCTGAACAGACTCAGGGGATTTTTTTTGTTCTTCTATAGGAAATCGTCTCTTATGAAATAGATAGTGGAAATAAAGAAACAAAAAAAGAGAAAAAGAAAATATAGAAGCATATAGGAAACAGTATACAATAATGTACTCAAATAAGAAACAAATTGAATAAAAATACTCAAAAATATATTTTTCGTATTGACTTTTTTCGTCATTAGTGATAGTGTTTCTTATATAGAAAACAAGGTTTTTTATTAGAGAACGTTCGCCAAACGATTCATGTAAATCAATTTGTAAAGGAGCAAGCAGATTAGTGAAGTTTTAGGGTCAAAGGAGAATGTAAGATGAAAAAGGTAATTTGCGCGGCAGCTGCAGTTTTGATGGTAGCATCCCTGACCGCTTGCAGCGGACAGAGTGGAGAATCAGCAGCGGCAGGAGAGGGAAACACGCAGCAGGCAGATGGATATCCGAATAAAACGATTCAGGTAATTGTACCGTTTAACGCGGGCAGTACGACCGATACACAGTGCCGATTTATTCTTCCGTATCTGGAGAAAGAACTGGGAGTTTCCATGGCAGTAGTAAATAATGGTGGCGCTTCTGGTGTTATCGGAACAACTGATTTCTTAAGCCGGGAGGCAGATGGATACAATGTTCTGTTTTCACTGCCGACACCTACTCTTTACAAACCAGCAGCGGGAGAGACTGAATATACGGTGGAAGATTTACAGCCGGTTTCGGAAGTGTTCAGCGCTCCGATGTACTTAATTGTAAAGAACGATTCGCCGTATGAAAATGCAGAGCAGCTGATTGACTTTATCAAAGAAAATCCGGGCAAGTTTTCGTATGCAAATGCAGGTAACGGAGGAATTGCCCAGCTTGCATTTAGCGTTTTTCTTCATGGCGAGGGGTTAGATGCAACGAGCGTACCGTCTGCAGGCGGTTCGGCTGACAATTACACAGCTGTTATGGGCGGTCATGTAGATTCTTATTCAGGAAATGAGAGCGAACTTTTAGGAAGAGACGATGTGCGCCCGGTTATCAACCTTGGAAGTAAATCCAATAATCCGGAATATGCCGACATACCAACCTTAGAAGAACTGGGATATAAAGGATATTGCACAGATACATATTCAGGCTTCTATTTCAGCAAGGATGTAGCACCGGAAATTGTAGAGACGTTTGATGCGGCAGTTAAGAAAGTATTAGAGGATCCGGAGGTAATTGCAGAAGCAAAAAAGCAGTCCCTGACCTTGTCTTATGCAGATTCGGAAACATTTGCGGCTGAGATCAGCCAGTCAAAAGAAGCGATCATTCCGGTTCTGGAAGAACTTGGCTTTAAGAAATAGGAGGACGCGATGAATCGAAAAAATTGTGTTTCTGGTATTTTTTGGACACTTTTTTTCCTTTTCTTTCTTTATCTGGATGTACAGATGGGAGAAAATGCATCGTATTGGCCGGGGATCATTGCGAAACTTGGCATTGCCCTCTCCCTTTTGTCAACGCTGGTATCAGGAATGAAATGGAAATCGGAAAAAGATGAGAAATTATTTCCGTTCACCGGCGCACAGTTAAAACGTCTGGGGATTGCATTGGCGCTTTTAATTATCTGGGTTGTATGCATCCGTATTCTGGGCTTTTTAACTTCCTCTGTGATTGTGATGGCGGCAACGGGGCTGATATTTGAACTGGCGCTTTCGTCGAAAACAGTGGTGCGTGATTTGATTGTAACAGTTATTTTTGCAGTAGGAATGTACGCACTGTTTACAGCACTTGGTATTACCTTCCCGAAGGGCATATTGATATAGGAGGACGGAAGATGGCAGATATTCTTACATATTTTGGAATGGCATTTACCGGGATCAATTTGCTGCTGGCACTTTTGGGAACGGTAATTGGAATCGTAATCGGTGCACTTCCAGGCTTTACTCCGACCATGGGTATTGCGGTGCTGATACCGGTTACATACACATTAGAGCCGACAGCAGGTCTGGTTTTTCTGGGCGCACTGTACTGCGGTTCTATGTTTGGAGGCTCGATCTCGGCGATTCTTATCAATACGCCGGGAACCTCGGCGGCCGCTGCGACAGCGATGGATGGTTATCCGATGACACAGTCTGGCCGGGCACACGAAGCACTGACAGAGGCAGCGGTTGCCTCTTTCTGGGGCGGCTGTATCAGTCTGATTGCACTTATTTTCCTAGCGCCGCCTCTGGCAAAATTTGCGTTTGAGTTTGGTCCACAGGAACGCTTTATGATGGCGGTGTTCGGGCTTACGATTATTGCATCTTTATCCGTAAAAAATGTTCTGAAGGGTCTTATGATGGGCTGCGCGGGACTTCTGGTTGCTTGCATTGGCATGGATCCGGTTCTGGGGCGGGCACGTTTTACCTTTGGACAGACGTTTTTAATGGGTGGAATCAATATGATTCCAGCAGTTATCGGTCTGTTTTCGGTTTCTCAGGTTCTGGGAAATCTGAAGAATCCGATTGAAATCGCGGACAAATCATCGATTGCACAGTTCAAATCAGCGCGGGTACGGCTGCTTGATTTAGTCCGGTATCCGGTTACATATATCCGTTCGGCAGTTCTGGGAATTATTATCGGAATTATTCCGGGTACAGGCGGAGATGTGGCTTCCTATGTTGCACACAATGTTGGTAAAATGTTTACCAAGGAGGAAAACTTCGGAAATGGAGCAAGAGAGGGCGTGGCGTGCTGTGAATCTGCAAATAATGCGGTAACAGGCGGAACCCTGATTCCAACTCTGACGCTGGGCGTACCGGGCAATGCGACAACGGCAATTCTGTTGGGTGCGCTGACAGTTCATGGACTGATTCCAGGATACGGGCTCTTTACAACCCAGAAAAGCATTACATATCCATTTATTGCGGCACTTTTTATTGCTAATGTGATTATGATGCTGATTGGCCTGTTTGGTGCAAAACATTTTGCGCTGGTTACATTGACCCCGAAAAATATACTTTCAGTCTGTGTTTTGATGCTGAGTATTATGGGATCCTACGCAATCCGCGGAAACGTGGGCGACGTCTTCGTAATGCTGGTATTCGGCGTAGCAGGCTTCTTTATGAGGGCATATCAGTATAATGTTGTTCCGATTGTACTGGGACTGATTTTAGGACCGATTGCGGAAGAAGGACTTTCTCAGGCATTGACCCTAAATCAGAATTCATTATCACTGGTTTTAGGTTCCTTGTTTACGAGACCGATTTGTGTCGTATTGATGATATTTATGGTTATTTCCGTTGCATATCCATTTTATACAGAATGGAAAGCGGAGAAGAAAAAAGAAACGAAATAAAGAGATAGAAAAAATGCTGTTGTGCGGGAAAGCTGCATGACAGCATTTTTTTGCAAGAAACAAAAAGAAGTCCAATGACACATAGTTTCTTAATAAGAAATAATAAAGCATAGATAGAAAACAAAATGTACAAAAAGTGAAAAATTATTTGTGCATGACGACAAAACGTGTCGAAATAGAAAAAATGGATTGACAATAAAAGATTGGTGTAGTATTGTTTAATTACAAATTGAGAACAAGGTTTTCTAATGGCGAACAGATAACCGAAACAAAAATAAATCTGGTAAAACCAGTGAAGGGAGAACAAAAATGGATTTAGATCAGGTAAAATCTTACAATGAGGATGTAGCAAAACTTCGCGAGCAGAGAGATGCAGATTATGCAGAATATGAGAAAGCTGGAAGAATCTGGGGACTGGTTCCAAGAGAGAGAATTACCAAGATTAAATTCCCGCGTGTTAAGAAAGAGATTATCGATCGTTATTATGCACTGGAAGATATGTCCACAACCGTTTCGGATATTCTGGATGGATATGGAATCGACGGAGCTATCCCAACTTCCTATTTAAAACCGGTCATCCCGGGTTCCAAGATTGTGGGACCGGCTGTTACGATTCGAAATATTCCGGTTCGTAAGACTCCGACACAGGGCGCACATGACCATGATTTCATTGCAATGTCTACCCGTGATATTTATTATATCGGCGAGCCGGGCGATGTTCTGGTATCTGACTTCGGCGGAAACCTGGAAGTATCCAATATGGGCGGACAGAGTTGTACTGTTGGTAAAAGCTGCGGATTTGCAGGAAACATCGTAAATGGCTGCTGCCGTGATGTAAGCTCCATCCGTGAGATGGGATATCCGGTATTCAGCTGCGGTACAACCCAGGTGACCGGAAAGTATCGTATGGAGTGCGTAGAGATGAATGGACCGATTACCCTGTGCGGCAAATTGGTTGAGCCGGGCGATCTGATGGTTGCAGATGATTCTGGTGTCTGCATTGTACCGGCAGAGCTGGCAGAGGCAGTTATCGAGGAAGCAGAGAAGATTGCAGCATCTGAGGAAAGAATGCGTCAGTTAATCGAGGAGAAGAAACCGATCAGCGAACTTCGCCCACTGTTCAGAGCACGTTACAAATAAATCGAAGCGTGTAGGGCGAAGTAAGAAAAGGAGAAATAGTTATGATGGATCCGAAGGTAGAAGCGGAGTATGAGGAATATAAAGCGGCTGGAAGAATCTGGGGAGTCATTGATAAGGAAAATATCAAAAAAATCAAATTTCCACGGGTTCCAAAAGAAATCGTAGATGGTTTTAAGACACTGGAAGACGATCTGACCGGTACAGTCAGCGATATTCTGGATGCACTGGGATATAATAAAGTGATTCCGGGAAGCTATTTAAAACCGATTGAACCGGGACATATGATTGTCGGAACAGCAGTGACACTTCGCAGTATTCCGATTGAGAAAACAACTACACAGGGTTTGATAGACCATGATTTTATCAAAATGGCATCGAGAGAGGTAAATTATCTGGCAGAGCCGGGTGATGTCCTGGTCGGAGATGCCGGTGGAATGACCGATATGAGCAGCATGGGAGGACAATCCTTCGTATCTGCAAAAGCACGTGGTCTGGAAGGTGTTGTAATCGATGGCGCGGTACGCGATGTGGGTGAAATTCGAAAATATGGCGTTCCTACCTGGTGCCGTGGCGTGACACCAAAGACTGGAAAATGCCGTATCGAAGCGATGGAGATCAATGGACCGGTTGTCCTGAACCGCATTCAAATTAATCCGGGTGATTTGATTATCGCAGATGATTCCGGTATCTGTGCGGTTCCGCCGCAGCACGCAGAATTTGTCCTGAAAAAGTGTCAGGAGATTCTCCCGGATGAGGAAATCATGCGTGAGTTGATTGAAAAAGATGCTCCGATTGCGGAAATCAAAAAATTGTTCCGGAAACGATATGTATAAGTAAGTTTGAATAATCGTGAAAACTATATAGTACGCTTAACAGAAAGTACGACTTCCTCATGCTAGGAAAGATGTTAAGTGTATTATATAGTTTTTTCGTCATTTAAGAAATGTTGCATTTACATACTATTTGGGGACATTTTTTAAATTTTAAATTGAACGTATTTAACATATTTTTCACAAAATACTATCATTATGGTAACGTAGATCTCAGCGTATAGATTTCAGCAAAGGAAAAGGATACAAACGTATGGAACGAGACAGCACACAGGAACAATATGAAGAAATGACGCAGACGCCGGTTCCGAAACTGGTACTGCGGCTGGCGGTTCCCACCACCATCAGTATGCTGGTAACTAGCATTTACAATATGGCAGACACTCTGTTTGTCAGCCAGCTTGGAACGAGTGTCAGCAGTGCGACCGGAGTGGTATTTGCATTAATGGCAGTAATCAATGCGTTTGGATTCATGTTTGGACATGGTGCGGGCAGCAATATCAGCCGGAAATTAGGGGCGCATGATGTGGAGAGTGCCCGTGTGTTTGCTTCCACCAGCTTCTTTTTAGCGTTCTTAGCCGGAGGTTGCATTGGAATATTAGGACTTTTATTTCATGTTCCATTTATGCGGCTTTTGGGAAGCACAGATTCTATTTTGCCTTATGCGCTTGAGTACAGCACATGGATTCTCATTTCCGCACCGGCGATGGCTTCCAGCTGTGTGATGAACAACATTCTTCGTTATGAAGGGAAAGCTTTTTTCGCCATGCTGGGGCTGGCATCCGGCGGTATTCTCAATATTTTTGGTGATATGTTTCTGATTTTTGAACTAAATCTGGGAGTGCGCGGTGCCGGTATCTCTACGGCTGTTTCGCAGTACATCAGCATGGCAATCTTGATCAGCCCGTTCTTTAGAAAAAAGGTACAGAGCCGGATTCATATCCGCTATATGACCCGGAGACTTTCCGATGTGACCAACATTATCGCAACCGGTTTTCCAAGCCTGATGCGTCAGGGACTTAACAGTATTTCTGTGATGATTTTAAACCAGTGTTCGGCTCCTTACGGTGATGCCGCCATCGCTGCCATGAGCATTGTGACCCGGGTCATCATGTTCCTGTTCTGTATTGCACTTGGCATCGGTCAGGGTTTTCAGCCTGTCAGCGCCTTCAATTACGGCGCGAAAAAATACAGCCGTGTGCGTGAAGCATTCTGGTTCAGCATCCGAAGCAACCTTGCTGTTATGAGTGTTTCTGCTTTGTTTGGAATAGTATTTGCTGCTCCTATTGTAAAAATGTTCCGCGATGATCCGGCGGTTATTTCCATCGGAATCACCGCGCTGCGTATCCAGTGTATTGCCCTGTTTTTCATGCCATTTTCCCTCTGTGGAAATATGCTGTTCCAGAGCATCGGACAGAGTGGAAAAGCAACTTTTTTGTCCATGATTCGAAGCGGTCTCGTCTTTATTCCGGTTTTGTGGATTCTCAGTTATCTGATTGGGCTTTTTGGAATTCAGACGTCACAGACGATTGCGGATGGGATAGCTGCGGCGATTACCATTCCGATGGTGGTGAGGTTCCTTCGGCGGATGCCGGAGGATGGGGAAGAATTTAGCAATAAAAGCGGATTTCTCTAAAAGTTGAATACCACAAATCAATAACCGATTTATTCCGGGCTTCGATGATCTGCATGATGATTCGGAGTTGTTTGTCTGGAATTTTCGAATTATTGTGGCACAAAAGACATTTTCCGGACTTTGTAATCCATATTTTGGTAGCATTGGGAGAAGGAACGCCCTTAGCAATATGAACGTGGACTGGTTCGAGCGGATTGTTTTCATTGACCCAGAAATAAACCGTATATCCAGCAATTTTAAAAACCTGCGGCATGATCAAGACCTCCTTCGATTCCACCTTCTCTTGCCAGCTGCAAAATGATGTGGGCGACGGATTCCAGAAGCTCCTGAAAATAATGGATATCTTCCTGAGAGAATCCCTGAATGTTTTCCCAGCGGTATTCCGGAAGCCAGCAGGTGGCGGAATAAAAGCCGCCCTGAACTGGTTTTTCGATTCGAACTTCGACTTCTTCTTTTCCTGAATTTTCCAGTATTTCGGAATGGACAATTTCTGTATTGTCATTTAAGGTCATAAAAGGGTATAACATTTTAAAAACGCCTCCTATATTTTTATATATTGCAAGTGATTCTATGTTGAGTTTGATTTTGTGAATTTTCAGCTATATGGTTGAACTTCACAGAATTTAAATGTTGCAGATTTTAGTGATTCTTTAACAAATCATTGATTTTGATGCTCAGACCCGGATAGATCCCAACCGGAATATCAGAATCAAACGAGTAAAGACAAGGGTCACTATCACGGTCATAATAGTAAACCACAACTTTTTCCTTTGCAGGATCGATAATCCAGTATTCCCGGACACCTGACTGGGAATAGATTCCATTCTACAGTTCGATTTCTATTACTGTTAAAGTAGCATATGAAAATAAAAATTGCAAGATACTTCGGTAATCTAAGATGAGGCGGCACTAAGATTTCAGACGGACAGCGGGAAAAATATGAAAAGAATTAAAAAAGAGCTGCCACGTTTTGAGTGACAGCCCTTGATTGGCAAATTTATGGATTTTTACCGTACCTTCGTATCTTCCGCATAAAACTCCGCATAAGCATCCTGCAAAGTCTTCAGCGTCTTCGGATCTTTTCCTCCGATTGGTTTTCCATCGAGTTCAACGGCCTGGATGCAGAGCCCACCGGAGCTGCTGACGATGATTTCGTCGGCGTCTGCCAGTTCCTGCATGGTAAATGGTGCCTCGCTGGTCGGGATGCCGTTTTTCTCAGCTAACATCAGCAGGTGTTTTAACGTGATGCCCGGAAGAATCAGATTATCTCTCGGTGGGGTGCAGAGAACGCCGTCCTTGATGATTAAGATATTGCTGTGGGCGCATTCGGTGACGCGTTCGCCGCGGTGGAAGACCGTTTCCTGGCAGCCCTGTTCGATGCAGCGCTGGTAAGCGATGACACTTGGAATCAGGTTCAGCGTCTTGATGTTGCAGTGCAGGAAACGGGTGTCCTCCATCGAGATCAGGCGGAAAGTCTTATCAAATGGAATCAGGTCGCACGGAACAGTAAAAATCATCAGATTTGGTTTTACGGTAGCAGGTGGAAACTGATGTCCACGATAGGTAGTTCCGCGGGAACACTGCCAGTACAGCATACCGTGGTCAATCTCATTGGCATCGATGCATTTCTGCAGCTCGGCACGCAGTTCTTCGCGCGACATTTCAAACGGGATTTCCAGCAGCTTGCAGCTGTTGTAGAAACGGTCGAGGTGGTCGTCTGCGGCAAAAATGTTGTTGTTTGCAAAGGTGGTGGCATCGTAGCAGCCATCTCCAAAATAAACGGCGCGGTCCAACATCGGGATTTTCATTTCCTCGAGGGGGCCGATTTCTCCATTGTAATATCCGACATATTTCATTGCATATACTTCCTTTCTATGTTGATTCGAAAATACCTCGTCAAGTGTTTACATTATACCACATCCGCCTATAAGATGAAATCTCCCACAGGCGGATGTGTTCTTATCATTACATATTTATTTGTCTTTATGTTTAATAATCTTATATCCGCCTACCAGCAGCGTCGGCAGCAGGTAGAAGAGGATAAATCCGTAAGACAGGTACGAATAGCCCTGCTCGATCAAGGTAACAACGCCGACGCGGGATAATACGAGTGCAGCGATCAGCGTGATGACCGTAATCAGACCGCGGTTTGTATCGGACAGCTTGGCAGCGCCCTTTTCCTCCATGGCAACGTCGAAACGGTCGATGATCATGTGGATGCAGCCAGTTGCCGTCTCAACCAGCGTCCAGCCCATAACGAGACTGAACAGTGCCATCAGTGCCGGTCCGCCGTTGACTGCCTTGATCATTTCCATCCACGGGGTTGTGACATCCGCGCCGACGATGGAGGTGTCACCGTAGAAGCACATCATCGCAAAGTAAGACAAAAACCACGGAATAACCATCAGAAGACCGGCGATCAGACCGGAAATAAAGGTTTCTTTCCGTTTGGTCTGGCGTGTCAGGGAGAACATGCCCATCGGGATGGAATTGATGTTGTAGGCAACATACAGGATACCGGTGTAAATGCACAGCGGAACAGTGACAGAGCCGTCGTAGGTGCTGGTGTCCATCGTGCTGAATACATGGGAAATGTTGCCGCCCTTGTTGACGAGTACCAGAATTGTAAACAGAATATAGCCGCCGTACAGTAAAATAGTACCGATCGATTCAAATTTCTCGATCATCTTGGAACCCTTAAAGTTCAAGAGTCCGCAAATCAGAACGATCACAACGGAGCCGAGAATATTCGGAAGTCCGACCTGCTCGAAAATACTTCCGGTTGCGGCTGCCATAACGGCAATCAGCAGAATCGCGATGAGGACAGTTAAAATATCCATCATCGGCCAGAGCGGTCCAATGACCTGCTTGATATAGTTTTTATAATCGTAAACCTTGTAGATCCGGCAGATCTCAAAGGTCAGGAAGGCAAACAGGGCAAAACCGATGCCGATCGTCAGTCCGGAGATCCAGCCCATTGCTCCGAATTTCGCACCGTAAGAATAAATCTCACGTCCAGTTGCATAGCCGCCGCCAATCAGAACCGATTGCAGCAGGACGCCCGGCAGAATGTACTTGGCGTATGTGCCTTCGTAGAAATTTTTGAATTGTTTCATACCTTTCACTCACTTTCTTTTGTTGACTATTAAAAATTATAAAGGATGAATGAAAAACTTGCCAATAGAAAGAACAGATATTATAATAAGGGAAACTTATAACAAAACAGGAAAAGCCAGATCGAAAGCCCGTAAATTGGGCGGCATGATTCATTTTTCTGCTCGATCGAAAAGACGCGATTACATATAGGATATAGAAATGGGGAAATAAGATGAATTTAAAACAGATGGAATATTTTGTGGCGGCGGCGGAGCAGCTGAATTTTACGCGGGCGGCGAAAAAATGTTTTATTTCGCAGACAGCGATGACACTGCAGATTCAGTCGTTGGAGGAGAAGATAGGGGTGCCGCTTTTTGTGCGGGACAAGCACCATGTCGAGCTGACGGCGGCGGGAAAGGTATATCTGAACGAGGCGCGGGCGATTCTGGTCCGCGCCGAGGAGGCGGCGAAGCTCGCGCGGACGGCAGCGGAAGGCGTAGCTGGGGAGCTGACGATCGGATTTATCCGGGGATATGAGCAGAGTCGTTTTTCGGAGACGCTCAGAAGTTTTCATGAGGCGTACCCGAATATTTCGATTCATCTGCTGCGGGAAAATATGAGCGCGCTCTATGAGCTGTTAGATAATGGAACCTGCGATCTTGCGTTTAATCTGTCTCTGTACACGCAGAATTACGAGGATTTAAAGCATCGGTTCCTCAAACGGTTTCCGATGATGGCGGTTCTTTATCCGGGACACACGCTGGCGGGAGAGAGCCATCTGATGTACCGTGATCTGGCGCGGGAAGACTTTATCATCATGCAGCCGCAGGGGCGCTCCAACGATGAGGCGGAAGAAGTATTGATTTGTTACAATAAGGGCGGTTTTATACCGAATATCGTGGCGCGTGAACGGGAGGTACAGACGGTGCTTCTGGAGGTGTCAGCGGGATTTGGCGTGGCGATTCTCCCGGAATATGCCGTCCGCCATTATCGGAATGCGCGGAATCTGGTGGTGGTTCCGCTTCTCCGCGCGGACGGCAGCCCGGAAGAGCTTGATTTTGAGATCGCATGGCGTCAGAGCAACCCGAATCCGGCGATTGAAAAGCTGCTGCAGTGGGTGGAGACACATGAGTATGTGGAATAATGAAAGCTGGAAGCTGCTGTTCATATCTGTTGAAGGGAGATTAACTGGAAAAATGAACACAACCATGTGCTTATAAAATGAAAAACAGGCATATCGCAGAGAAAAGGATGAAAATCATGCATGGATTCCTGCGGTATGCCTGTTTTGGAATAAATGGATAAGGGCTGCTATCAGTCGGGCTGCATGGTAAAAAGAGTTTGAGAGCAGTCTTTATTTAAATGGGAAAACAACCGTCAACATCCATTTAAATGCTTCCGGTGCATAAACGGCGTGCGGCTTTTTCGCCGGCATGACGAGAACTTCGCCTGCGTGAACCAGGTGCTCGACGCCATCGACCGTGAAGCGGCCGGTGCCTTCCAGAACGGTCACCATCGCATCTCCGGTGGAATCATGGGTGGAGATTTCTTCGCCTTTTGCAAATGCAAACAGAGTAACGCTGACAGCTTCGTTCTGTGCCAGAGTCTTGCTGACGATCTGACCGTCTTCTGCGTTTACCAGGCCGGCTAAAGACTGCACTTTTTCGTGAGTAATGTTTTTGATGTATGGGTATTCCATAATGAACCTCCTTAATAAAATCTCGTTTAGATATATAAATTTTCGTATTCTTTTGAGTCTGATTGAGTCCATTCGGCAGGTGTGTATGGAGAGCGGAACCTGCACGAAATGGTTGGGTAGGTCAATCGGGGGAATGGCAGATATTAATCTAAAATCCGCCCATCGATCGAAATGGTTGTTACCTGCCATGGAATGAATTTTCCGCTTGCCTGCAAGGCATTTTTAACTGCCTGTTCAATGCCTCCGCAGCATGGAACCTCCATGCGGACAACGGTCACGCTCTTGATATCGTTGCTGCGGATAATTTCGGTCAGTTTTTCGGAGTAATCGATGCTGTCCAGTTTCGGACATCCGATCAAGGTTATTTTACCATGGATAAAGTCCTGATGGAAGCGGCTGTATGCGTAAGCGGTGCAGTCGGCAGCGACCAGGAGCTTTGCCCCATCGAAATACGGTGCATGGATCGGAGCTAATTTAATCTGAACCGGCCAGTTTTGAAGGGCGCTCACCGGGATGGATGCTGAATCAGAAGGATTAAAAGTCTCGGCGCTATCTGCATGAGTATCGTCATGTTCAGAAGGAGCGCTTTCAGTGCGCTTCAGGAAACGGCTCATGGATCCTGGACATCCGCTGAATGCAGGGCGGGCGGAAGCGTTTGCAGAAGCAGCAGTATTTGCATTTTCCAGCACCTGTTTTGCCTTGCGGGCAGCCATATGAACCTGGACGGCCGCTTCATCGTAAGCCGCTGCTTCGCGCTCGACAAAAGAGATGGCACCGGTCGGACAGGCTGGCAGGCAGTCTCCCAGACCGTCACAGTAATCATCTTTTAAAAGAGCTGCCTTTCCATCAACCATGCCGATGGCGCCCTCGTGACAGGCAGAAGCGCAGAGCCCGCAGCCGTTGCATTTTTTTTGATCAATTTCAATAATTCTTCGTATCATGATAAAAACCTCGTCTTTCTTAACTTTCATGTATGAATTTCCTGTCCGTGAGGATAAAAGCACGGAACAATTACTGTTTCAATTACGAGATTAAGTATAATTGTTTTGCTGAGAAAAGTCGGTTGTTTTTACAACGTTTTTAGAAAAGCTACGGCAAATTCCGTTGTTGGACACGCCTTTACTTTCCTATATGCTTGTACTATAATTAATACTTATATAGCCAGATAAAAAGAATGGCGGAGAAAGGCTGAGAACCAGAAAAATCAAAGATAGAACGATGGAGAATGACAGAGTCAGGGGCTGTTGACTCAGCTGGTGGATAGAAGAACTTCTGAAAGCGAGGAAAAACATAAGATGAAATTTGCAAATAGAATGGACCGGTTTGGCGAGGGCGTGTTCTCCATGCTGGCGCAGATGAAGAAGAAAAAATTGGAAGAGGGGGAGATGATCGTTGATCTGAGCATCGGCGCACCGAATATTGCCCCCGCACCGCATATTTTAAAGGCGCTCAGCGAAGCCTGTCTGGTACCGGAAAATTACCTGTATGCAATTCAGGATCAGCAGGCACTTCTGGAGGCAGTGTCCGACTGGTATGCGCGCCGCTATGGAGTGGAGCTGAACCCGGAGACAGAGATTTGCTCTTTGCTCGGTTCCCAGGAGGGACTGGCGCACATCGCACTTTCGATCGTGGACGAGGGCGATGTGGTTTTGGTACCGGATCCGTGTTATCCGGTGTTTGCGGATGGTCCGTCTTTGGCGGGGGCAGAGCTTTACTATATGCCGCAGCGCGAAGAAAATCACTACATCATTGATTTGAAGGAAATTCCGGAGGAAGTCGCTCAGAAAGCGAAATTTATGATTGTTTCCTACCCGAACAATCCGACGGCGGTGCTGGCTCCAGACAGTTTCTATGAGGAATTGATTGCATTTGCAAAGAAATATGATATTATCGTTCTTCACGACAACGCCTACAGTGAGCTTGTGTTTGACGGAAGAACCTGCGGAAGTTTCCTGCGTTTTCCGGGCGCACGCGAGGTCGGCGTGGAGTTTAATTCGCTGTCAAAAACGTACGGATTGGCGGGCGCGCGCGTCGGCTTCTGTGTGGGAAATGAGGAAGTGGTCAGTCATCTGAAAACATTGAAATCCAATATGGATTACGGTATGTTCCTGCCGATCCAGAAGGCAGCGATCGCGGCGATTACCGGTGACCAGAGCTGTGTGGCTTCGACGAGGGCGGCATATGAGAGACGGCGCGACTGTCTGTGCGACGGACTTGCATCCATCGGTTGGAAGATGGAGAAACCGGAGGGAACGATGTTTGTCTGGGCACCGATTCCGGCTGGATTTACGGATTCACTGGAGTTTGTAAAGGCTTTATTTGAAAAAGCAGGTGTTCTGGTAACACCGGGCAACGCATTTGGACCGTCGGGCGAAGGTCATGTGCGGATGGCACTGGTGCAGGACGAGGATGCGATTGCGCTGGCGGTGCGCCGGATTGCAGAGAGCGGCATTTTACAATCCAATCAGTAAAGATATAAATCAATAGAAGATAGAATGGATACAGGAATTTATAGATGAATGTGGAAAAAAATATCCGGGGAAGACAGAGAGTCCTGGTGACGGTCTGGATCTGGCATATTGTTTTAATTTTATATATTTTGTTTATCTACTCCAATTCCATGCGTCCGGCAGTACAGTCATCGGCGGAGAGCGGACGGATCCTCCGGTTTTTGCAGAAGCTGGCAGCAGAGTCCGGAGTGGCTGTACCATGGCTGACCGAACATATTGTGCGCAAATGTGCTCATTTTATTGAATATACAGGGCTGGGAATGCTGCTTAGACAGAGTGATGCCTGTGTGCGCAGGAACCGGACTGTCTCAGAAAAAATGCGGATAGAGGATTTGGTTGATCGGGGAGATGGGACTGGGAGAATGTGTGCGCTGACACCGGACGGACATGTATGGCTGGAACTCCATCGTATCGCTATTTTTGCGGTCCCGTTTCTGGATGAGACGATTCAGCTGTTTACCGAAGGACGTTCCGGGCAGCTCAGCGATGTATGGCTGGATATGGCGGGAGCACTGACTGGAACGGTGCTATATCTGGCAGCGAGGCGGATATATTTGCGAATAAAGAAAGAATGAAGATAGATAACACATGGAGAAAAAATATGTCGGATCGAAATATAAAAATTACCCTGCAATATGACGGAAGCCGTTATGACGGCTGGCAGAAGCAGGGAAACACGGACAAGACGATACAGGGAAAATTAGAGCAGATTCTGGAGAAAATGGCAGGGCAGACGGTAGAGGTGCACGGTTCCGGACGGACAGATGCGGGGGTCCACGCATGGGGACAGGTGGCGAATTTCCATCTTCCGGCGTCCTGTGCCGGGATGAGCGCGGAGGAGTTGAAAGCGTACCTGAACCGCTATCTCCCGGATGATATCGCTGTTTTATCGGCACAGGAGGCGGGAACGCGTTTTCACAGCCGTTTAAATGCTGTTTCCAAGACGTACTGCTACCGGATTGAGACGGCAGCGAAGAAAAATGTATTTGAGCGCCGATATGTGTACGGTCTGGGGGAACCGCTGGACATAGCGGCCATGAGGCGGGCGGCTGCGTATCTGACAGGTGAGCACGATTTTAAAGCATTCTGCTCGTTGAAACGGATGAAAAAATCGACGGTGCGGAATCTCACTGCCATCGAGATTGCCATGCGGGAAAGTGTGTGCGAACTACATTTTCGTGGCAATGGCTTCCTATATAATATGGTAAGAATCCTGACCGGAACACTGATAGAGGTAGGACTTCATAAGCGGACACCGGAATCGGTGGCGGAGACGCTTTTTTCCTGTGACCGAGCGTTGGCGGGCTTTACGGCGCCGCCGGAGGGGCTTTTTCTGGAACGGGTCGAGTATGAATAAAGCTGCATTGATTTTTGCCAGCTGTTGCGAGGAGCTGGACAGGAATCAGAAAAAATTCATAACAAATGCAATAAGAACTGGTTTATCTGCATTAAGTTATATAGAAAGGAAATTTCGTCCATGTTTTTGATGGGGCTTTTAACGACCATGGAAGAGACGGTCGCCTATGATAAGATGAGCGATGAAAAGCTGCTTTTGCGAGTGGCAGAGGGAGATAAGGCGGCGTTTCAGCAGCTTTATCAGAATACGGATAAAACTATATACGGTTTTATTCTGTCGATTTTGCGGAATCCGCAGGACTCTGAGGAGGTCATGCAGGAGCTTTATTTAAAGGTCTGGACTTCTGCTGGAAGCTATCAGTCGCAGGGCAAACCGCTGGCGTGGATGTTTACGATCGCTAGAAATCTTTGCTATATGCGTTTCCGTGACCAGAAGCATGAAGCGGATATCGGGCTTTCGGATCTTTCTGAGATGGAGACAGGGGAATTCTGTCCCCAGATAGAGGATGCTGCGGATAAGATGGTATTACACGCAGCACTCAAAATATTAAATGAAGAAGAACGGCAGATTGTACTTCTGCGGACATCAGCGGGGTTAAAACATCGTGAGATCGCGGCAGATTTGGAGATGCCGCTGGCAACGGTGCTTTCCAAGTACAACCGTGCTATGAAAAAACTGAAAAAACACCTGAGAGAGGAGGGAGTACATTGACCGATCACTCTGAAACAGCGTGGGAACAGGATGAGATTGAGTCACATCTGCGGTCGGCGATGGACGCCCTGACTCCCAACGTATTCGATAAAATCGATCTCTCGACGCCACAGGAGATCTATGTAAAACCATCCCGCCGTGTACGGATGTACCGCCGGATGCGGACCGTGGCGATGGCAGCAGCCGCCTGCCTGTGTGTGGCTGTGTTAGGAGGCGGTGTTTCATTTTACCAGAATCACCGTGTCGATTCGGTGATTGGCATCGATGTCAATCCGAGTATTGAGCTTTCCGTCAACCGGAACGAGAAAGTATTGCAGGCGAATCCGCTTAATGAGGATGCGGAGACGATCCTGGATGATATGAATTTGAAAAATGTAGACCTTGATATTGCGGTCAACGCATTGATCGGTTCGATGGTCCGGAACGGTTATCTGGATGAACTGGACAATGCGATTCTGGTTACCGTGTCCAATGAGAATGAGAAAAAGGCATCATCATTGCGTCAGGATGTCGTAGGGGATGTAGAGTCTTCCCTGCAGGAACACGCGGTACAGGCGGTTGTCTATGACCAGCGGATGAAGGTAACCGGGGAGATTCAGGATCTGGCGGAGAAATACAATATTTCTTATGGAAAAGCATATTTTCTGCGGGAGCTGATCCGGGATAATGACCTGACCGAAAATGATATGAAAAAATTTGCCGGTATGACGATGGAAGAGATTGCGCGGGAGATCGCAGATCGTGCTTATACGGTAGGTTATTCGAAGACGGACAGCACCATTGAGACGGATGCGGCTCTGGTTCATGAGGTGACATTGCCGCAGACCGAGGAAGAAACCTTAGCGGAGACGACCGTGGAAAGCACCGGTCAGCCGGAAAATGAACCGACGCCGGCAGAGCAGCCATCGACTGCTGCACGCCCGGTGGAGACAACCGCCGCAGCAGATGAGGACGAGGAAGAAGTCGATTCGGGAGGCAAGAAAGCGAAGATTGACTATGTGGACTACGAGAGCGGTTCGCTGAACATCGTTTTTAAGGAAAAGGTTAAATGGAAAAATCCGACCGTGTCGGTGGTAGATCCGGACGGTCAGAGCTATTCGGCGAGAATCACGGACACAGGCGGAACCTCCTGTGAGATTCACGTCAAAGGGCTTCCAGCCAATACGGAGTGCACGTTTACGCTCGGCGGAGTGGCAGTGCGGGACGGCGGCTCCTTTGGTACGGTAAAAGGCTATTTCGAGACGCCGGATATTGCGGATGATCTGATTGATGAGGATGACGACGATGCGGATGATGAGACAGTGGAGACAAAGCCGTCCGAGACATCCCGCGCGCCGGAGACACTGACAGAAGCAGTAAAAGAGAGCACGCACTCGGAGACAGAGTACAGTCAGATGGAGACAAAGCCGACGGAAAAAGAAACGAAGACAGATGCGGAGTCAGCTAATTAAAGCGGAGTGTATGAGGATATATGATTCCTGCTGCCTGAACCATGATATGTCTGGAGTTACCAGAAGTTGGATTCGGGCAGCAGGAATTTTAAGAATCATTAGAATTATTTGCAGGAAGCCTCGTGACGGAAAATATCCGGGGCATTACGAGACTGTAAAATGTTTCGAACTGGTAAATAATTATAATTGTTCAAAAAAACATAAGTGTTTGAAAAAAATACTTGACGAAACAAAAATTTATGATATAATAATAAATGTGGCTGAGATAGCTATGAAATAAAAGATTGGGCTATCGCCAAATGGTAAGGCAACGGACTCTGACTCCGTCATTTTCAAGGTTCGAATCCTTGTAGCCCAGCTATTTTGAGACAGTAAGGATGATTCATCCTTGCTGTTTTTCTTTTATCTTTTCTATTTTTTTCTGATTGGTAGATTCTTAAAGATTCCAACGATTGACAAATTCCCTAAAGTACAATAGACTTATCTGGAAACATAATTGAGAAAAAGTTTCAATAGTATTTTTCTCTCTATGCTTTGCTTCAAAATCAGGCGGATGTAGAAGCCTGATGACATACAATGAGTTTGACCAATGAAGAGAGATGGAGGCAGAGAATGACATTAAAGGATTTACCAATAGGAAAAACTGCAACCGTTCGGGCAGTTGGCGGAGAAGGTGCACTGCGGCATCATTTTCTGGATATGGGATTGATTCCGACTGCATCGGTTACGATGGTAAAATATGCGCCGATGGGCGATCCGGTTGAGGTGCGGATTCATAGCTATGAACTGACGTTGCGTCTGGCGGATGCAGAGAAGATAGAGATTGAGAATGTACGCGAGGCAGGAACCGAAGCAGCGGACAAAAAGGAACATGGGATTCCGATGGCGCGCGCGATCGATCACCCTGGACTCGGAGAAGGTGGAAAATACCATAAAAAGGCGGAGGAACACCCATTGCCGGATGGCACCGTCCTGACGTTTGCCCTGGCAGGTAATCAGAACTGTGGCAAAACGACGCTTTTTAACCAGCTGACCGGATCCAATCAGCATGTGGGGAATTTCCCGGGTGTGACGGTGGACCGGAAGGATGGCACGATCCGCGGACATGAAAATACGAAAGTGACCGACCTGCCAGGAATCTATTCCTTATCGCCATATTCGAATGAGGAGCTGGTGACGCGCCAGTTTATTTTGCAGGAGCACCCGAAGGGAATCATCAATATCGTGGATGCGACAAACATTGAGCGCAACCTGTATCTGACCATGCAGCTTCTGGAACTGGATATTCCGATGGTTCTGGCGCTTAATATGATGGACGAGGTGCGCCAGAACGGCGGTTCTGTCCGTGTCAACGAACTGGAGGAAGAACTGGGAATTCCGGTTATCCCGATCTCAGCGGCAAAGAATGAAGGAATCGGAGAGCTGATCGATCATGCGCTTCATGTAACGCATTTTCAGGAGAAGCCGGGACGGCAGGATTTCTGTGATGCGGATTATCACGGTGGTGCGGTGCACCGCTGCCTGCATGGTATTATGCATCTGATTGAAGATCACGCGCAGAATGCGGGTATTCCGGTGCGCTTTGCTGCATCGAAGCTGGCAGAAGGCGATGAGGAGATTGAGGCGCGTCTGAATCTGGACACGAATGAAAAAGAGACGCTGGAACATATTATCTGCCAGATGGAGAAGGAACGCGGGCTGGATCGGGCAGCTGCGATTGCGGATATGCGGTTTGGTTTTATCGAAAAAGTCTGCAGGCAGACAGTCGTCAAACCGAGGGAAAGCCGGGAACACCAGCGAAGTGTGAAGATTGACCGTCTTCTTACCGGAACCTACACGGCGATTCCGGCATTTATTGCAATCATGGGTCTGGTATTCTGGCTGACATTTAATGTGATTGGCGCGGTCCTTTCAGATGGTCTGGAACTGGTGATTGGATGGCTGACAGAGCGGGCAGACGCAGCGCTGACAGCGGCAGGTATCAATCAGGTACTCCATTCCCTGCTGATCGATGGTGTGTGCAATGGTGTCGGAAGTGTTTTGAGCTTTCTGCCGATCATTGTGACGCTGTTTTTCTTCCTGTCGCTTTTAGAGGACAGCGGTTATATGGCACGTGTGGCGTTTGTGATGGATAAACTGCTTCGAAAGATCGGTCTTTCCGGACGGAGCATCGTGCCGATGCTGATTGGCTTTGGCTGCACGGTACCAGGAGTCATGGCAAGCCGGACGCTTTCTTCGGAGCGGGATCGAAAAATGACGATCCTGTTGACTCCGTTTATGAGCTGTTCCGCCAAGATTTCGATTTATGCGTTTTTTACCGCTGTCTTTTTCCCGCATCATGGGGCGATTGTTATGATTGCACTTTATCTGTTGGGAATCCTGATGGGAATTTTGATGGCAATGCTTCTTAAAACAACTTTATTTAAGGGTGAAGCCGTTCCGTTCGTCATGGAGCTTCCGAACTACCGGATGCCGGGGGCGCGCAATGTCGCCCAGCTTCTCTGGGAAAAGGCAAGGGATTTCCTGCAGAAAGCATTCACGGTTATTTTTGTGGCGACGATTTTAATCTGGTTCCTTCAGACATTTGATCTGCACCTGAATGTTGTGTCCAATTCCCAGCAGAGTCTTCTGGCGGTTATTTCTGGTGTGATTGCACCACTGTTTGCGCCGATGGGATTAGGCGACTGGCGTGTCTGCACGGCACTTCTGACCGGATTTATGGCAAAAGAGAGTGTTGTATCAACGCTGTCGGTTCTGTTCGGGACGACTCAGAGCCTGCGTGACATTCTGACCCCTCTTTCAGTGGTCAGTCTGCTGGTTTTCTGCCTGCTCTATACGCCGTGCGTGGCAGCGATTTCATCGGTCAGACGTGAACTGGGCGGAAAATGGGCTTGCTTTGTCGTGGTGGCGCAGTGCGTGATTGCGTGGATTGTAGCGTATGCGGTCTATCTTTTGCTGGGGATGGTAATGTAGGTTTTGACTGAAAGTGAACCAAGGAAAAATTTCAAGCAACAAAAAGAGCTGCTGTTTTATTCTTTTTATGGGTTTACAGTAGACAACATTTTAGAAAAATGTTTATAATAGTAGGAAGTGAAAAAATGGACAGGAAAGTAACCGGATGGACAGTCATTCGAAAAAATAGATCTGTTTTTATCGAATAGAACCAGGAGGCGGGGACGGAGTTAATGCAGACGATCAATGAAGACATCAAAAATGGCACATTTAAGCCGGTTTATCTGCTATACGGCGAAGAGGCGTTTTTGAAGCAGAGTTATAAAAAGAAGCTGCGGGCGGCGATCTCGGGCGATGATACGATGAACTACAATTATTTCGAGGGAAAAGGGCTGGATGTGAACGAGCTGATTAGTCTGGCGGACACGATGCCATTTTTCAGCGAGCGGCGTCTGATTCTGATCGAGGACAGCGGATTTTTCAAGACTTCTTCGGAGGCGCTGGCGGAGTATCTGCCGACGATGCCGGACACGACCTGTATCGTATTTGTGGAGGAGGCGGTCGATAAGCGAAACAAACTCTACAAAAAGGTCAAGGATCTGGGTCACATTGCGGAGATGAAGCGGCAGGACAGCGCGCAGCTCGCCAGATGGGCGGCGACGATCCTGGCGCAGAATGGGCGGAAGATCACGCCCTCCACGATGAATCTCTTTTTGGAGCGCGTCGGCGATGATATGGAAAACATCCGGATGGAGCTGGAAAAACTCATTTCCTACACGATGGGCAGTGAGGTAGTGACGGCAGAGGATGTGAAAGTCATCACGACCGTGCAGATCACGAACAAGATCTTCGACATGGTAGCGGCGATCACGGCGGGAAAGACGAAGCGGGCGATGGATCTGTACGAAGACTTGCTGACACTCAGGGAGCCGCCGATGCGGATCCTGTTCCTGATTGCCAGACAGTTTAACCAGCTTTTGCTGGTGCGAGAATTGCAGGCGTCCGGCGCAGACCGGGGGACGGTTGCCTCGAAATTGAAAGTACCTCCGTTCGTAGCCGGAAAACTCAGCAGCCAGGCGGCGGCATTTACGAAAGAACAGCTCATTTCCTATGTGCAGACCTGCGTGGATGCCGAGGAGGCAGTCAAGACCGGGCGGATGGGCGACCGGCTGGCGGTGGAGCTGCTGATCAGTCAGCCCAGAAGTTCCGTGTGCTGATTCTAAAGGGCAGTGCCAGCATCAGAATCAGCGGTTCTTCGGCCGGACCCGGCTGGAAAAGAAGCAACAAAAAACCATTATTCTGTCACACCCACAGAATAATGGTTTTTTAATTTGGGTTAATTTTTAATATATAATTCGAAAGATCCGCTCTGGATAATTAAGCCAGAGTATTTACAGCCTTGGAAAGACGGGATACTTTGCGGGAAGCTGTATTCTTGTGGTATACGCCCTTGGAAGTAGCCTTGTCGATCTCGCTGGTAGCAGCTAATAATGCAGCCTGTGCAGCAGCCTTATCTTTTGCAGCAACAGCAGCTTCAACTTTCTTAACAGCAGTTTTAACTTTGGATCTGATAGCCTTGTTTCTTGCAGCTCTTGTCTCTGCAACTAAGATTCTTTTTTTTGCGGATTTAATGTTAGCCAATGTAGTGTACCTCCATCATAAATTCTTTTATTTTGATTCGTAATTCATTTTGTATTTGGTTTGCATTAAAGCCTGGACACGGACAGTTCAATGTAAACATACTATTACATTCTATCGAATAAAGGCAATATTGTCAATATCTATTTGCCTGTTTTTAGGGAAAAATTAGGAAAAAATGAAAGGGGAGCTGAAAAAGCAGCTCTTGTCAAGTTGCATAAGCGGAATAAAAAATAGAAAAAATTGATCGTTCAATATGATGAAATTGTGTAAAAATAAAAAAAGTGCTTACACGAATGGAAAAAAGACGTTATAATAGCGAACCGTAACCCAAATCGAATATAGTTTGAAAAAACGCAGTGAGATTGCATACAGCAGTAGAGATCGAAACGAGTTTCCGATTTCTGCTGCCTTTTATTTTGTGAAATTTATCACGGACAGCATCTTGCGCGTGGGTGTGCCGGACTGATTTTCCGATGCATCTGGATAGAAGCAATTATTTTATAGGAGGAGAATGAAAATGCCAAGAAATAAGAGAGAAAGTTTTATCTATTCCGTTATCATGTGTTTCACTATGGTACTCTGGATGAGTATGTACAATGTAACCCTTCATATGGGACATTTATCCTTGGAAACGATCCGCGAAGGATGGATCGGATTCCCGTTTGCATTCGTGTATGCGTTTCTGTTTGACTGGTTCATCGTGTCCGGTCCGGCGAAGGGAATTGCGTTCCGTTACTTTGTATCACCGGAGAGCAGCACACTTCGTAAAGTAATCACGATCTCCTGCTGCATGGTCGTTCCGATGGTATTTGTTATGTCCTTATATGGCGGTCTGGAAGCCTGCGTGAAATCCGGCGCATGGAGCCAGCTGCTCATCATCTGGCTGACCAATATTCCGAAGAATATCATCATGGCGCTTCCGTTCCAGCTCATCGTAGCAGGTCCGCTGGTGCGCCGCGTGTTCCGTACCGCATTCCCGGAGGGAACCGTGCTGCAGGAACCGGTTATGTAGGGAGATAGCAGAAAATTTATATTATATAAAAAGAGGATATCTGGTTTTTGTATCATTATGGGTTCAGCAATACCGAAGCATAAAATACGCGGTCCCGCCATTCAAACCGTGCATCGCCGTGGTACTGTTCGGCGATCATGCGGATCGATTCGGTTCCGATGCCGCTTCCCGCAGGTTTGGTCGATA
Organism: Clostridium sp. AM43-3BH; assembly: GCF_003479985.1. NCBI lineage: Bacteria > Bacillati > Bacillota > Clostridia > Eubacteriales > Clostridiaceae > Clostridium > Clostridium sp. AM43-3BH. Next base: position 213,686 of record NZ_QUIH01000002.1, on the reverse strand, counting down.
CCAGTTTTTCATTCATCCAGGTAGGGCTGAATGCGCTGGTGTTGTCCGTGGTGATGGACAGGGTGGAGGTACCCGTCTGCACCGCGGAGAGACGGATGAAAGGCGGCGTGTTTTCAGAGCCGGAACACCCGGTCTGACAGGAGAAAAAGTTGTAGCCGAAGAGCGCCTGACAGATGCAGAAAGCGGCGGCACGCACGACCAACAGATAATCGATGATAAATAAATATAGAAATAAAATCATTCCGATCTCGGCGTCTACTATCAGCTTAAATAAAACGCCAAAGCAAGGGAGCGCGAGGTATTGCACCCATACACTGGACAAACCATCTACAATCGCGATTTTCAAAACAAAATCCCTCTTTTCTTCTGATTGTCTGGGAAAAGGCTGCTTACGCATGTTTCGAACCTTTTGATCCTAATATCATAAAGATGTTGGGGTCAAAAGGCATTTTGACCCCTCTGATACCAGATTGCTCCGCACTATATGCTCCCGCAATCTTCAAATACATTCGTAATTCGCTCATTTTTCTTTGAAAAATGGCTACTTACTCATGTTTTTGGCGGGTCCCAAGGTCAAAAATGCTCCTGCAAGCAAGCTTGCGTCGAACTTCTGACCTTTTGACCCTGGTATCATCATAAAAGTATCATAACATAAAAAGAAGCAAAAAAGGCATAGTTTTTACATCTTATGAAACAGACTTGATACGCTCTGCCGATCATGCGAAAATGTGTGATCGGCAGAGCTCTTTTTTGATGTCTGACAATCCCTTACAAATTTATGAAAAACCTATGAAAAATCCCCCCGCCCCCTCGCCAAGAGAAAAAAGTTATGTTATAATTTATGGAAGAATGCGTTTTTGGCGCAGCGGTTTCAGAAACGGGACGTATTGAACCGGAAGCCGCGGCATATATAAAAAAGGAACCATGTATGCTCAACGAAGACAAGATAAAATTAATGACCGAACTGGCACTGTTTGAGAAGAAGCATGCTTCCCAGATGAAAACAGTCAATCAGTATTTTAAAAGCGACTATATCAGCCGCAATCTGCTCCGGGGATTTATAAGCTATACATTGTGCAGCATACTTCTCTTTGGAATGTGGATATTATTTAATGTAGAAGTAGTTCTGAGTTCGATAGGAATGGATGAACTGAAGGGACTGGCTTTTCGAGGAGGAGCTTTATACCTCGGGGGGCTTTTTCTGTATGTCGTGCTGACGATCATCGTGTATGGCGGGCGGTATGAGTACGAGGAAAAGAGGAACCGGATCTACATAGCGAAACTGAAACATCTGGATAAGCGCTACGATATACACCGGCGCGCCAGAAAAATGGAGAGAGAGAGGAGAGGCAGATGAGAGGACTCCTTGCAGGGAAAGAAGCACTCAAGGCTTTCTATGCGAGATACAGTGCATTTGTGAATGCATTCCTGCGTTTTATAACTGCCTTTGCGGCGGTGTTTCTGATTAACCAGAACATCGGACTGATGCCGAAACTGAGCGGCGGTCTGGTGCCGCTGTTTGCGGGAATTATATGTGCATTTCTCCCATTTGGAGCCATTGCGTTTCTGATTGGGATTTTTTTGCTGGCACAGCTCTTTGCAGCATCGATGGAAGTGGCGCTCATTACCTTGGTGTTCCTTCTGATCGTGGTGCTGCTGTATTACGGATTTCAGCCGGGTGACAGCGCGTACCTGATTGTAACGCCGATCTTGTTTTTTCTGAAGGTGCCGTTTGCAGTCCCGATGATTCTTGGACTGACTGGAAGCCTCGTATCGGTGATTCCGATGAGCTGCGGGATTTTTCTGTACTACGTGATTCTGTATGTGAAGCAGAACGGAAGCTTCCTGGCAGGCAGTGAGCAGACTGAGATCACGCAGATGCTGGCGCAGGTCATCAAAAACCTGCTGGCAAACCCGGCGATGCTTGTCATGATTGCGGCATGCTGCCTGGGGGCGCTGACGGTCTGTGTGCTCAAGAAACTGTCGATCAACTACTCCTGGGGGATCGCGATCGGAGCTGGCCTTATTTTACAGATTCTGGTTGTGTTTATCGGCGATTTCCGCTTTGGCGTTCCGGTGTCCGTGCCGGAGCTGATTGTAGGAATGATTGGTGCGGTTATTGCATCGCTGATCTATCAGCTGTTTGTTTTTTCGGTCGATTACAGCCGGACTGAGTACACGCAGTTTGAGGATGACGATTATTATTACTATGTGAAAGCGGTTCCAAAGATTGCGATCTCGAGGACGGATGTAAAAGTACAGGAAATCAATAAAGTAAAGAGAAGATAGACTATTTTATAAAAGAAACTTGTTGTTAAAAGAAATGCGTGACGGGTCATATGTACGTGACTGGTAACAGAAACGCAGCCCGAAAGGGAGGGAAAAGAATGGCAGAGATACTGGCGGAGATTTATTCGTGGATCTCGTTCGTACCGAAGATAACCTTTAAAAATTTAATAGAGATCGCGATTATAGCAATTCTGGTATATGAAATGCTGATCTGGATCAAAAATACGCGGGCGTGGACGCTTCTGAAGGGTATTATTTTTATTCTTGCATTCTTTCTGGCAGCTGCGATCCTGGAACTGGATACGATTCTGTGGCTTCTGGAAAAGACGTCGTACATTGCGGTGACGGCGATCATCGTTATTTTTCAGCCGGAGCTGCGGAAAGCACTGGAACAGATCGGAAGCCAGAACGTGCTGACGACGCTGTTTTCAACGGATGATACGAAGAAAAATGAGGATTTCAGCGAAAAGACGATCGCAGAGCTGGTGCGTGCTTGTTTTGAGATGGGAAAAGTCAAGACGGGCGCCTTGATCGTCATCGAGAGGGGCACGCCGCTTGGAGAGATCGAGCGGACGGGCATCGAGGTCGATGGTATCGTGACGAGCCAGCTTCTGATCAATATTTTTGAGCACAACACGCCGCTGCACGACGGCGCAGTCGTGATTCGCGGTAACCGTGTGACGGCGGCGACCTGTTATCTGCCGCTCTCGGACAATATGGATATCAGCAAGGCATTGGGAACCAGACACCGTGCGGCAGTCGGAGTCAGTGAGGCGACCGATAGCGTGACGCTGGTTGTATCGGAAGAGACAGGGCGTGTGTCGGTGGCTGTGTCCGGACGGCTTAAGAGTGTCAAGGATGGAGATGAACTGAGAGATATATTGTCAGTTCTGGTAAAACGGGAAACGGAAAACACAGGTCGTTTCAGAATATGGAAGGGAAGACGCAGAAATGAAAGAAAAGCTGACGAATAATCTTGCGATCAAGCTGATTGCCCTGTTCTGTGCTTTCTTTGTGTGGCTGGCAGTCGTGAATGTGGCGAACCCGATCAAGGTATCGACGAGGGAGGTTCCGGTCACGATCACGAACGATCAGGTGCTGGAGCAGGCGGATCTTGCCTATGATGTGGTAGGCAAAAAAACGGCGACGATCAATTTCAAGATCCGGACGAAGGATGATTATAAGGTAAAGGCGTCGGATTTCAACGCCTATGCGGATTTATCGGAAATGTATGATGTGACGGGTGCGATCCCGATCCGAGTGGAAGTGGTGAACAATGAGGAACTGCTGGAGTCCACGCCGGTTGTGAAGTCCCCGGAGGTCATCAAGATCACGACCGAGGCGCTGCAGACCAAGGCATTTACGCTGAAAGCGTATCCGCAGGGCAAGGCGGCAGACGGTTACGAGGCAGGTGAGGTGACAATGGTGCCATCCCAGGTGACGGTTAAAGGACCAACCTCCCTGATCGGACAGATCAGCAGCGTGGGTATCCGTTTTAATATTGACGGTGCTGCGGCGGATGTCGGTGGAACAGCAACACCGGAGTATTTTGACGCCAATGGAAATGTGCTGTCAGATTTGGGAGATTCTGTCAAGACGGTTGGCGGAGATGTCTCTTATACGATGCAGATCCTGAAAGTAAAAGAAGTACCGCTTGATTTTGACGTCAGTGGTGAAGTGGCGGATGGATACCGCTATACGGGTCCGAAGACGGATATCAAGTCGGTGTCTGTGGCGGGGCTTAAGACGGATCTGGCATCGGTCAGCACGCTCACGATTCAGGGACCGTCCCTTAATGTGCAGGGCGCGACGAAGAATGTGGAGTGCGAGATCGATCTGGATGATTATCTGCCGTCCGGGCTTACGATCGTGGGACTGGACAGCACGACGATCAACGTGACACTACAGGTGGAGAAGTTGATAGAGAAGACCTTTACGGTCAAACCGGAGGATGTGACTCTAAACGGAAAGAACAGCAGCTACAGCTATACCGTCGAAGATACGAAGATGGAAGTCAAGGTACAGGGACTTGAGGAGGATTTAAGCAGCCTGTCGGCGGCGAAGATGAATATCCGGGTCGATGTATCAGGCATGGGACTGGGCGAGCACACGGCAGCGGCGCAGTTCCAGCTGGGGGACGCGTATAAGATGCTGTCGGCGCCGGCTGTGACAGTGCGGGTCAGCGAACATGGAAGCTCCAGTGCCCAGACGACGGAAAGCACCGAGAGTGACCGTGGAGACACGGGCAGCCAGAGCAGTTCCAACCGGGAGAGCGGGGCAAGCTCGGCAAAAGAAAATGTGGATGCAGAGAGCGGCAATGCTGCATAAAGCATGGTATGCCATCCACAAATGAGGAGAAAGAAGTTAAACAATGGTAAAAGCAAAAATTAAATTAAAAAACCCGACCGGTCTGCATTTGAGACCGGCGGGAATCCTGTGTAATGAGGCGGTAAAATTCGATTGTTCTGTCCAGTTCCAGTTCCGTGGCACCGTGTCCAATGCAAAGAGTGTCCTGAGCGTGCTTGGGGCGTGCATCAAGAGCGGTGATGAGATCGAGTTTATCTGTGATGGAAAAGACGAGGAGGAAGCTCTGTCGGCGATGCTGAAAATAGTTGATGACGGGCTGGGCGAGTAGGGAAAACCGGTGCGGTAAAAGAATGTGTACAGACGTACAGATAGGATGAAACTATGATCGTTTATTTGGTTTGCTATGCGGCTTCGCTGCTTCTGGCGCTTGGCCGCCATTATCTTTTATCCGGCGCAGGGCTTCTGGCGGCGGCGGTGTATCTGTATGCGTCAGACTATATCCGGAGTGGAAATCTTCTGCATCTGCGGGGGATTTTCGCTCTTTCCTTTGTAGGTGGACAGGGACTGGCGTGTATGAAGCTTAGTTATTTAAGTCAGGCATGGAGTGCGGGAACGTGGCTGGGACTTTTGGCGGCGTTTGCGGGCTTTTATCTGGCTTTTTATTATCTGGAAGCATTTTCCGGTGAGGCGTCCGTCCGCGTGGGCGGTCATTCCGGCGCGGTGCAGCGCCGGGGGTTGGAATCTTATGCCGGAACCGTCTTTTTCTGCGCGGTGGCGCTGGCGGCGCTATCGGCAGGCTGTTTCGCGATCGAGGCGGTCTATATGGGCTATATTCCGCTGCTGCTCCGGGGCGTTCCGCATGCTTATTCCTATTTCCATGTGACCGGGCTTCATTATCTGACGGTGTCCTGTGTGCTGGTTCCGGCGCTCTCTGTGATCTATTTTTGCATCGAGGGCGGTCGCAGCCGGGGACGGCTGGTATGTATGCTTCTGGCAGATGCAGCGGCGGTGGCGATTCCGCTTCTGTGCGTGTCGCGCTCCCAGCTTCTGTTTGCGGTACTGCTGGCATTGATTACCTACATACAGATGGAACACCAGCTGAATCCGATTTATGTTGTTTTTGCGCTGGCTGGGCTGATTGTGCTCTACATTCTGCTGACGATCGCGCGCAGCCATGATACTGCCTACTTGAATACGGTTTTTGAGATGAAACGGCACCTGCCGATTTTTGTGACGCAGCCGTATATCTATATTGCAAACAATTACGATAATTTCGACTGTCTGGTCAAGGGACTTGTGAAGCACAGCTGGGGCATGAAGATGCTGGCACCGTTCTGGACGCTGACGGGACTCAAGTTTCTGGTTCCGTCGTTGACGGCATTTCCGTATTATGTGACGAAGGAAGAGCTGACGACGCTGACGATGTTTTATGATGCGTACTACGATTTCGGCATAATTGGCGTGTTCATCTTTTCTGCCATATTAGGAGCGGCGGCGTATCTGCTGATGCGGATGATGCGCCAGGTGCAGAATCCGATTACCTATCTTCTGTACGCACAGTTTGCACTTTACATGCTCTTATCGTTTTTCACAACCTGGTTCAGCAATCCGTCCACATGGTTTTATTTCGCGGTGACAGCGGTTGTGACATTTCTGGTATCGCATAAGGTTGCAGGGCGGTAAAAATATATGGATTAAGATATAAAAGTGAAATAAAATCTGCTATAATAACAAAAAGACGACAATTCAGTAAGTTAAAGTGCTGCTTGTATACAGATAGAATTGCCGCATTGATCAGTTTTACAGAAAAGAGGGCAAGCCAATGATTTCAGAAAAAATGATACCGCTTATGAAAAATAACTCCGCCATCCGTATGATGTTTGAAGAGGGCAATAAGCTGGCGGCGAAATATGGACGTGAGAATGTGTTTGATTTCAGCCTTGGAAATCCGAGCGTACCGGCTCCGGCAGAGGTAAATCAGGCAATTCAGGATATCGTAAAGGAAGAAGATTCCCTGTTTGTACACGGATATATGTCCAACGCAGGCTATGAAGATGTGCGTGAGACGATCGCTCAGTCGTTAAACCGCCGGTTCGGCACCTCCTTTCACGCAGGCAACATCCTGATGACGGTCGGTGCGGCAAGTGGTTTGAATGTCATTTTAAAGACCCTGTTAAATCCAGGAGAGCAGGTCATTACCTTTGCACCATACTTTGTAGAGTATGGTTCCTATGTCCGCAACTATGACGGCGAGCTGGTGGTTGTATCTCCGAATACGGTGGATTTCCAGCCGAATCTCGTTGAATTTGAGGAAAAGATCAACGAAAAGACCAAGGCAGTGATCATCAACACCCCGAACAACCCGACCGGCGTTATTTATTCCGAGGAAACACTGCAGAAGATTGCAGCAATTCTGGAAAAGAAACAGAAGGAATTTGGTACATCGATCGTGCTTCTGTCCGATGAGCCGTATCGTGAGCTGGCTTACGACGGCGCGGTTGTACCGTATGTGACAAAATATTACCGCAATACAGTGGTTTGCTACTCTTACAGTAAGTCTCTGTCCCTTCCGGGCGAGCGTATCGGTTATCTGGTAATCCCGTCTGAGATGGATGAGAGCGCAAACGTATTCCAGGCGGCAACGATTGCGAACCGTGTTCTGGGCTGTGTCAATGCGCCATCCCTGATGCAGAGAGTCATCAAGCGCTGCGTAGATGCGAATGTGAATCTGGAAGCTTACGACCGCAACCGTAACCTGCTTTACAACGGATTGAAAGAGTGCGGATTTTCCTGCATCAAGCCGGAGGGCGCGTTCTACCTGTTTGTGAAATCTCCAGTGGAGAATGAGAAGGAATTCTGTGAGGTATGCAAACAGTACAATGTACTGGTAGTACCGGGAAGTTCATTCGCTTGCCCAGGTTATGTGCGCATTGCATACTGCGTATCATATGGACAGATCGAGAGATCGCTTCCGGCATTCAGAAAGATTGCGGAACACTATAATCTGGTATAGCGAAATTGTATCATCGTCTTGGAAAGGAAAAGGATGAGATGAAACGATGTTTTAGAATGATTCTGAATATTGTGATTCCGCTCCTTGGTTTATGTCTGGTCATCTTTTTAGGTCCCAGACTTCTGCATTTTTTCATGCCGTTTGTGGTCGGATGGATTCTGGCACTTTTAGCAAATCCGCTGGTGCGGTTTCTGGAACGGCGCGTGAAGCTGGTGCGGCGCCACGGCTCGATGCTGATCATTATTGCGGCGCTGGCGATTGTGATCGGTCTTTTTTACGGGGCGGGTCTTCTGGTTTACCGGGAAATGGGAAGTTTTCTGGCGGATGCACCGGAAATATATCAGAGTGTGATCGCTGAGATCGAGAATGCATTGCAGAATGGGCGCAAGCTTGCAGAATATTTTCCGCAGAATTTACAACCGCCGCTGCTGGCATTTTCGGATAATCTGGATGGTCTGTTTGGAAAACTGGTATCGCGGGCGGCGGAACCGACCGTGCAGATCGCCGGACATGTGGCGAAGAGTATTCCGAATCTTCTGGTAAATATGGTCATTATTATCCTGTCTTCGTACCTGTTTCTGGCGGACCGGGAGTCCATCATGCGGTGGCTGAAAGAGCATCTTCCGGCATTTGTATTCCGCTATATCGAGTATATGAAACGGGACGCAAAGGGACTGATTGGTGGATATTTTCTGGCACAATTCCGTATCATGTGTGTGGTGGCGCTGATTCTCGCGGCAGGATTTTTGGTGCTGGGTGTCCGCTACGGTGTCCTGTTGGCGTTTTTGACGGCGATTCTGGATTTTCTGCCGATCTTTGGAACGGGAACGGTGCTGTTCCCATGGGCGGTTGTGAAACTGTTTGCGGGGGAGTATGCGTATGCGACCGGGCTTATCCTGCTCTACATCCTGACGCAGGTCGTCCGTCAGATCATCCAGCCGAAGATCGTCGGGGAGTCGATGGGATTGCCGCCTCTGATGACGCTGTTTCTTTTGTATCTGGGATTTAAGCTGCGCGGGCTGACAGGCATGATTCTGGCGGTGCCGGTGGGGCTTGTCTTTATCAATTTTTATAAATATGGGGCGTTTGATTCGATGATCCGGAATTTCAGAATGCTGATGGAGTCGATTCAGAAATTCCGGAGGGAAGAATAGGGGGAAGTTTCCTTATTATATAGTAAAATTTTCTTGGTAATTTAATCTGGATAAATTATGCGGCGTATCGCGATATTTTTTCTTATATGCCCGGAGGAACGCAGCATAATTGCGGAATCCGGATTGATAGCAGGCTTCTGTGACGGGGGTGCCCCGGCGCAGGAGCTCGTTTGCGTTTTGGAGGCGTTTTTCAGTCAGGTATTCGGTAATGGTGTAGCCGGTTTCCTGGCGGAAGAGGCGCATCATGTGGTATTTGCTCATGTAAAAGCGGGCGGCGAGCTGGTCGATGGTGTGGTCTTCTTCTGGGTGTTCAGAGAGGTAGCGCATGAGTTCCAGGATTTTTTCGCCGGAAGGGGAGGTCGGAACGTATTCCCGATGGTTTTCGGAGGCGGCGCGATCAAGGTGTACCATAAATTCCAGGAATAATAAACGCAGAAGAAGCTCGGATCCATAACTGCTGCCACCAAGGGATTCAAAGTTAGCATTGTCTGTGCCATTGTCATTTGTACCACCTGCCTGATAGGCATTTTCCAGTCTTGACAGCGCCTCTAAGAGCGGCGTCATGGTAAGGGAACCGAGGCGCAGAACATCGGACTGCTGTTCTCTGGCAAGCTGGAAACAGAGGTCGAGCGCACAGTCAGCACAGGAGAATGCATCCAGGCATTCCGGCGACAGGTAGAGGATGATGCGCTCATATCGGCTTTTGTATGGCACGACCGGCTTGTGCAGGCAGTGCGCGCCGACGAGGACGATGTCGAGCGGACGGAGGTGGTAGGAACGGCCTTCCACGATGTAGTCTGCTTCGCCATTTAACAGGATCAGGACTTTGTGGAAATCATGATAGTGGTAGGCAACCGGTGTATCCATCTGCCCGCGCAGGTGGAAGAGGCGGAATTCGTGGTTGAGGTAGCCGCGTTTTTCGTAGGCGGGGGATTCGTGGGTGGTATTTTCTGACATAAGGGGACTCCTTTTTTGAGTGTATTGCAGGTTGATTGTTGCGGGAAATTATATCTTGTATAAATGCATTGAGTTTGTTGTTTTCCTCTGAGATAAATATGTTTTGAAACACAGATATTTCATTTCTTAGTTCATATTATATAGCATTATATGCAATATTTAAAGCATGATTCTTCTATTAAAAGCTGCTATATTTTCTTAAAATTGAAATTAAAGAAAGCATAGATGGAATATTATGAAAATGCAGACATATTCAAAATATAAATGGATATGCATGATAAAGTGATTTCGAGAACGGAAGTAGAATAGAAATCATTGATGAAAGGTAACTGTTCAGTAGGTCTGCGCATTTACTGCGCTGACCGTACGAAAACATGGGTCAGCAGGCAAAAATCCCATTGCCGTAGGCAATTTTAATGGATTTTTGCGCGTGACTGTGAAGGTACTGAACAGTTACGATGAAAGATTTTTATGGTATTGATTAAAAGGGGCAGGAGGTATCGCGATGAAACAGGTTGTGCTTGAAAAATATCACTGTATGGGAAATGATTACCTGGTGTTTGATCCAAATAAGAATGATTTGGAATTGAATGCGGAGAATATCAAGAAGATGTGCAGCCGTCATTTTGGCATCGGCGCGGATGGCATTCTGGCGGGCCCATATCTGGGGGAGAATGATTTTTATGTACGCATCTACAACGCGGACGGCAGCGAGGCGGAGAAGAGCGGCAACGGCATGGGTATTTTTGCAAAATATCTGCGGGACGCGGGATATGTGCAGAAAACGACGATCTCCTGGAAAACGCTGGGAGGCGAGGAGACAGTCTTTTATCTCAACGAGGATGCGACCCGTGTGAAAATTTCGATGGGACATCCGACGTTCTGGAGCGATGAGATTCCGGTGACCGGCGAGCGGCGGGAGATGGTAAACCAGACGATGGTATTTGGAAAGATTCCGTATGTCACGACTTGTCTTTCAATGGGAAATCCGCACTGTGTTATCTGGATGAATGAGATTTCGAAGGAAATGGTGTGCCGGATCGGCGAGCATTCGGAAACATCCGAATATTTCCCGGAAAAGGTCAATACGCAGATTTTAAATGTCCTTGACCGGACGAATATCCAGATCGAGATCTATGAGAGAGGCGTTGGATATACGCTGGCGTCCGGAAGCTGCGCCTGCGCGGCGGCGAGTGCGGCATACCGCCTGGGACTTGCCGATCCGCATATGTACGTCCATATGCCGGGTGGCACGCTGGAAGTGGAAATCAAGGAGGACGGCATGGTTTACATGGTCGGCGAGGTCGGCTATGTGGGACATATCCAGTTGGGAAATGAATTGAGCGAACAGCTGCGGATTAAATAAAAAAGTATTTGACAGAAAAATATCGGACTGCTATATTTTATTTATAAAAATTGTGAAAAGAATGACAGGGGCATTCTCACACAGCAAAACGATCATAAACGTATGCTTGAAATTTTTGGGGCTGTATAGGCAGGAAAATTTTGGGCGTATATGAAAAGAGGGCGAGGGGGCTGACTGGAAACAGAGACAGCTGCCTCGTTTTTTATAGGAGGAAATGGCGATGGGAGAGAATACGAACCGATCCGAACCTTTTTTTGATGAAGATGTTGATTTGGTAAAGCTGCAGTTTACCGATATTTTTGGACAGTGCAAAATGGTCCAGATGACGCGGGGGCAGGCGGAAAAAGCGATGAAAGAGGGGTATGCAATCAACCGGTTTGCGCTCGGCGGCTTACAGAAAGCTGGGATCGAGGGCGCGGCGGCGCCGGAGTATCTGACGGACCAGAGCGAGAGTGTGGAATTGTACTTGAAGCCGGATGCATCAACGTATCAGGTTCTTCCGTGGGATTCCGGGCAGGAAAATGTAGCGCGCGTGATCTGCCAGGTCTGCAATGCGGATGGGACGCCGTCCTGGACGGATTCGCGTCATATTTTACAGGAAACGGTAAAACGTGCCGAGAAGATGGGACTGGACTTTGATTTTGATTTCCAGTGTGAGTTTTATCTGTTTCACACGGATGATGATGGGAGACCGACGACGGTGACGCATGAGGTTGCCGGGTATTATGACGCGGGACCGATCGATTTGGCAGAGGGCGTCCGCCGGGACATGGTTCTGAGCCTGGAGGAAGCAGGATTTGCGGTCGAGAGCACGCATCATGGTCTGACTGCCGGACAGCACAGCTTCGTCCTTCCGGCGCGCCGGGGCATTGAGGCAGCAGATTATTTACAGACGTTCAAGGCGGCGGTCAAACGGATTGCGAAACGCCATGGTCTGCATGCGACTTTTATGCCGAAGCCAAACATGAGCGGCGACGGATCGGGGCTTCATGTGGGCGTGTCGATCTCTTCCAGACGGGGCGCCGAGGCGATGGCGCAGGCGAAGCAGTTTGCGGCAGGCGTGCTTAAAAATCTGAGCGATATGATGATTTTCACGAATCCGACCGTCAATTCATACAAACGTCTGGCGGCAGAGCGGAGCACGGTGTTCCAGCCGGAGTTCCCGGCGGCTGTGTGGGAAAAAGGAAGTGAAAAGGCAGTTCATGTGAAGGAAGACCGGAACGGACGTATTTCCGTGGAAGTGCAGTTCCCGGATCCGTCTGCGAATCCGTATCTGGCGCTGACGGCGATCCTGGCAGCAGGACTGGAAGGAATCGAGAAGGCGCTGGTGCTGGATGAAGAAGCGGGCGATGAGAATGCGCCGCGGTTCCCGGAGACATTGGGGATATTGCTCCAGAAGCTGGATCAGAATGAATTTGCACACCGTGTATTTGGGGAAAAGTTCTGCCGGATGTACGGCGAGGGCAAGAAAGAGGAGTGGGAACGCTTCTGTGCCTATGTGACGGATTGGGAGACAGCGGAATATCTGTATCGTTGTTAGGGGGTACGAAATCGCAGTGAGGTGAGACCACGTGGGAAACATCATAGTAGCATTTTCGAAGCCGCAGGACGGACGAAATATTAGAAATATACTCGTAAAACATGGAATACAGGTCACAGCCTCCTGCACATCGGGCGCGCAGGTTTTAGCGTTAACCGATGATTTGCGAAGCGGGATTGTGGTGAGCGGCTACCGGTTTGGTGATATGACCTGCCGGCAGCTTGCCGACCAGCTGCCGCCGGGATTTGATTTGCTTCTCATTGCTTCCCCGAGCCGGTGGAGCGGCGAAGCGATGGGAAGGATTGTCTGCCTGCCGGCGCCGTTTAAAATGGGAGATTTAGTTTCGACGGTCCGCATGATTGAGCAGACGCAGGCGGAAAAAAGACGGCGGATGCGCCGCCAGCCGCCGCAGAAGCGCAGGGAAGAGGATCAGAAAGCGATCGACACCGCAAAGGCTATTTTGATGGAGCGGAACCGGATGACGGAGCCGGAGGCGCACAAATATCTGCAGAAATGCAGCATGGACAGCCAGGTCAGCCTTATTGAGGCGGCACAAATGGTAATCAGTCTTTACAAAATGGCGTAAGATCCTTTACAATAGGATCAAAAAGGCAGAAGGAGCAGCAAAAACGATGAAATTTACAAAAATGCAGGGACTTGGCAATGATTATGTCTATGTCAACTGTTTTGAAGAAACGGTAAACGATCCGGAGAAGCTGGCGATTGCCGTCAGTGACCGCCATTTTGGAATTGGTTCCGACGGATTGATTCTGATTACCCCATCCGAGGTGGCAGACTGCCGCATGGAAATGTACAATCTGGACGGTTCCCGCGGCGCGATGTGCGGCAACGGCATCCGCTGTGTGGGAAAATATGCGTATGACCACCATATCGTGGACAAGCCGCAGATTTCTGTTGAGACATTGTCCGGGATTAAATATCTGGATATGAAGGTTGAAAATGGCAAAGTAACGGCGGTCACCGTCGATATGGGAGAGCCGGAGCAGACTTCCGAGCTTCCGGAGAAGATCGAGGTAGATGGAACGGAATACGAATTTACCGGAATTTCCATGGGAAATCCGCACGCCGTTCTGTTTATGGATGAGATTGATTCCCTGGAACTGGAGACGATCGGACCGAAATTCGAGTTTCATAAGCGTTTCCCGGACCGTACCAACACCGAGTTTGTCAAGGTCATTGACCGCACACACGTAAAAATGCGTGTCTGGGAGCGCGGATCCGGCGAAACGATGGCATGTGGAACAGGTGCCTGCGCGGTTGCCGTTGCATCTATTCTGGCAGGGCATACGGAGGATGAGGTTGAGGTCGAGCTGCTGGGCGGCTGCCTGCAGATCCGCTGGGATCGCGAGAAAAACCGCGTGTTCATGACTGGACCGGCGGTGGAAGTGTTTAGCGGGGAGTATGAGGGATAATTAAACAGGAAACTTTGGGACTTCTTTCACATATGGTAGTAGTACAACGATATGTGAGAGGAGTCTTTTCTTTTGGAAGAAAAAAAGAAAGTGATGATAGATGCCGGGCACGGCGGAACGAAAGATCCGGGAGCAGTATTTGAGGATCGGATGGAAAAGGACGATACCCTGCGTCTGGCGCTGGCAGTAGGGAGGATTCTCGAGGAAAATGGGGTGAATGCCGTCTACACGCGGTCAACGGACGTCTATGACACGCCCTACCAGAAAGCAGAGATGGGAAATGAGGCGGGCGCGGACTATTTTGTTTCCCTGCACCGCAATGCGGCGAGTGAGCCGGGAAAAGGTTCGGGCGTCATGACGCTGGTGTACAAGACAGGCAGGGAATCAGAACAGCTGGCGGATTCAATCCAAAGAGAGCTGGCGCGCACCGGATATGTGGATCTCGGCGTGATCGAGCGGCCGGATTTGATTGTGCTGCGGAAAACGCAGATGCCGGCGGTTCTGGTTGAAGCCGGATTTATCGACAATCCGGAGGATAACAAGCGGTTTGACGCGCAGTTTGACGAAATTGCGGCGGCGGTTGCATCTGGGATTCTAAATGTAATCGATGACGACATGGATCGCCGTCCGGTGGAAGAGAGCGACTATTATTACCAGATCCAGACGGGGGCGTACCGCATCCGATCGCTGGCAGAGCAGCAGTTAGAAGAACTGCGCCGTATGGGATTCCCTGCATTTCTGGTGTACGATGGGACGTATTTCAAGCTTCGGGTCGGTGCGTTTAAAAATCTTGACAACGCTGTGCGGATGGAACAGGAACTGAGGAAGGCGGGATTTCCGACGGTGCTTTTGTATGAGAGGGAGGTGAAGTAGGGGAGAAAAGCTGAAAAACAGGCACTATCTGAAAATAAGAATAGAATGACTTATTTGATTGATTTTTACTATGCTTTTTGTAAAAATGAATGGAAAAAATCCCCTCATTATGGTATGCTGAAGATAGAAAGCAACATGCATTTTCTTGTAGATAAAGGGAGGGGTTTGGTATGTCAGAGAAGAAAAAAATTATCATCACGATTGCGAGGCAGTATGGAAGCGGCGGTGCGGATACGGGTAAAAAGTTGGCGGAAGATCTGGGGATCAGTTTTTATGATAAGAACATTCTCCGTATGAACTCAGATGAGAGCGGTATCAAAGAGAGCTATTTCCATCTGGCAGACGAGAAGGCGGGCAACCGGCTTTTATACAAGATTATCAATACATTGACACCGGAAAAGGGCGCACCGTCGTTCGGTTCCGATCTCATTTCAGCCGACAATCTGTTCCGCTTCCAGTCGGAAGTGATCCGGAAGCTGGCGGCGGAGGAATCCTGCGTCATCATCGGTCGCTGCGCGGATTACGTGCTGGATGGCACCGAGGGACTGATCCGCGTGTTCCTCTACGCGGATATTAAAGTGCGTGAGGAGCGCGTGCGTGAGCGGAATCTCTACGCGGACAAAGACGTTCTCAAAAATATCCACCGGATCGACCGGGAACGTCGCGATTATAATCGTTATTATGCAGGGCGCGACTGGGAGAAACCGGAGAATTACGACCTTTTGATCAATACGACGCAGATTGGTGTGGACGGGGCAGTTCAGTTGATTAAGGATTATTTAAAAATGAGGGGGCTTTTGTAAGGGAAAAAGAATGACTTCCACTTGCAATTCAATATAGTATCGTGTAAAATGGCACATGCAGCCGGGCGAATACGAGAGTGTTTGGACGGCTGTATGTGCTGTTTTGCTATTATTACAAGTAAGGGGAAAATATGAAATATCAAAATGATATTGACAAAATGAATACGAACCGGAATTTATTTCTGATGTCGCTGCCGATTTTCGTGGAGCTGTTATTGCAGCTTTTGGTCGGAAACGTCGATCAGATGATGGTAAGCCGGGTGTCGCAGCCCTCGGTGGCGGCGATTGTCAATGCGAACCAGATCATGAACCTGGTGATTATCGTGCTGAGCATGGCATCGACGGCGGTTACTGTGATTTTGTCCCAGTATCTGGGCGCGCAGGATGAAAAAAATGCATCCCGGACCTGCATGGTCTCGATCGTGCTGATCGGCGGCGTCAGTCTTGCGGCAACGATTCTGGTTTTTGCCGGGCACACGCCGCTTTACCGGGCGATCCATGTGCCGGAGGAAGTTTTTGATGAGGCGTCGCTGTATCTGCTGATTGTCGGCGCATTTATTCTGGTGCAGGGACTTTATCTGACCTTCTCAGCGATGATCCGCGCATTTGCCATGGTAAAGGAAGTCATGATTATATCAGTTATCATGAATGCCATGAATATTGTGGGAAATGCGATTTTAATCAACGGCTGGTTCGGAATGCCGCAGCTTGGGGCGGTCGGAGCGGCGATCTCGACGGATATCAGTAAGTTAGTTGGTCTGGCATTGATGATCGGAATGTTTTTCAAGAGCCACCGCGTCAAAATGGGAATGAGTTATCTGCGTCCATTTCCGGTGCAGATTTTAAAAAATCTCTGCCTGTTGGCAATTCCGACGGGGGTCGAAAGTTTTTCGTACAATCTCTCCCAGATGATGATTCTGGGAATTGTTAATTCCTTTGGCACTCTGGTTACTGTAACCAAGGGATATTGTACGATTTTTGCCAATATTGATTATGTTTATGCGATGGCGATCGCGACGGCAACCCAGATTGTGCTGGGCTACCTGATCGGAGCGCGCCGTCTGAATGATATACAGAAACGAGTGAATGCGACATTGAAGGTTGCGATTGCGGCGTGTGTCGGGATGGCGGTGCTGATGTGCCTGGGGGGTAAATACATTTTCCTGATTTTCACAGACAACCCGGAGATCATTGCGCTTGGACGGAGGATTCTGGTGATTGAGATTGTGCTGGAGATCGGGCGCGCGGTCAACATTGTTATGACCAAATGCCTGATTGCGGTCGGCGATGTCCTGACCCCGACCACGGTCGGAATCACCTTCCAGTGGGTCGTAGCTGCCGCCGGCTCCTGGTTGCTCGGCAGCAAGCTCGGCTGGGGGCTGGAAGGCGTCTGGATTGCAATGGCAGCTGATGAATGCGTGCGCGGACTCATTTACGCGGTGCATTTTAAGAAAGAACGTTGGAAGAAGAATTTTAAGGGCGTGAAGACGGAAGCAGAGTTGGGAGAGGCGTAGAAGATAAGCGAAGAAAGAAAGTGTGAGAAAAAATGAAAGAAACAGGATGGAAGAAGACGGCAGGGAATGGTTCTGATGGAAAAAGAACGGAAGGAAAGAAATCGTTTGGCCGGGGGGAGAAAACAACTGGATTTTCCAAGAATAGTGCAAAAGTGGGAGTCAATGGGGAAAAACAGGGAAAAGCTGCTCGTAAAGTGTCTGGAGTTGAGGATAAATGGGGCACACATGGGGACAGGAAACGAAATGTAGGGGAAAAAGACGGTCAGGAAACGGTTCGTGGTGGACAGCGTGGAAAAACAAAATGTCCGATTTACCGTGAGTGCGGTGGCTGTCAGTATCTCCATTTAACCTATGATCAGCAGTTAAAAGAAAAACAGAAGCGCATGGAAGAACTGCTGGGCGGTGTCTGTCCGGTTCGTCCGATCATTGGAATGGAAGAGCCGTATCATTACCGCAATAAAGTTCATGCGGTATTTGGATTGGATCGGAAAAATAATCCAATTTCTGGCATTTACAAAGAGGGGACACATCGGATTCTTCCGGTGGATTCCTGTCTGATTGAGGATCAGAAAGCAGACGAGATCATCGTGACGATCCGGAGTATGCTTCGTTCGTTCAAGATTCGTGTTTTTGATGAGGACACCGGATACGGTCTGCTGCGTCATGTATTGATTCGCCGCGGCTTCACAACCGGCGAGATTCTGGTCGTTTTGGTGACAGCATCCCCGGTATTCCCGTCGAAGAACAATTTCGTCAAGGCGCTTCGTGAAAAGCACCCGGAAATTACTACGATTGTCCAGAATATCAACGGCAGAAGCACCAGTATGGTACTGGGGGACAAAGAACATGTACTGTATGGAAAAGGATATATCGAAGATGAACTCTGCGGACTCCGGTTCCGTATTTCGTCCCGTTCCTTCTATCAGATTAACTCAGTTCAGACTGAGAAGCTGTACGGAAAAGCGATGGAACTGGCAGGACTTACAGGCAAGGAGACGGTACTGGATGCTTATTGCGGTATTGGTACGATCGGTCTCATTGCCAGCAAACACGCGGGCAAAGTTATCGGCGTAGAGTTAAATCAGGATGCAGTGCGGGATGCAGTGCAGAATGCGAAGAAGAACGGCATCACCAATGCACAGTTCTTCTGCAATGACGCAGGCCGGTTCATGTCTCATATGGCAGCCCGCAGCGAGAGCGCCGACGTCGTTTTCATGGATCCGCCGAGAAGCGGAAGTACCGAAGAATTTATCGACGCGGTAGCCCTTATGCAGCCGAAACGTGTCGTCTACATTTCCTGTGGTCCGGATACATTGGCACGCGATTTGAAAGTATTCGCAAAGCACGGTTATCGGGCGAAAGAAGCATGGCCGGTGGATTTGTTTGGGTGGACGGGGCATGTGGAGACGGTATGTTTATTGTCCAAACTTCACGAGGCGAAGCATCATGTGAATGTGAGACTGGATATGGACGAATTGGATTTGACATCTGCGGAGAGTAAAGCTACCTATGAGGAAATTAAGGAGTATGTCTTTGAACATACCGGCTTGAAGGTCAGTCACCTCTATATAGCCCAGGTCAAACAAAAATACGGTATTATCGAGCGTGAGAACTATAACAAACCAAAGTCTGAAAATGTCAGACAGCCGAAATGCCCACCAGAAAAGGAATCGGCTATCATAGATGCGTTGAGATATTTTGGAATGATATAAACTATTGTTGTTTTTGTGCTTTTCTATACAAATTTATTGTTTTTCTGTATAATTAATTGAAACACAAACAAAAGATTATCACGATAAGTATACTTGCTTTTCAAAATTTACAGATAGAAAGAAGGAGAAGAATGTCTTTTGAAGCGAAAGATTATCCTATTAGTGACATTCTAAATAAAGTTGTTTTTGATATTCCTCGAAATCAGCGCAGATATGTTTGGAAAAAATCCAGTTGGCAAGATCTTTTTGAAGATGTATTGTTTTCAATAACAGAAGAGAAGCCTCATTTTATTGGAAGTATCGTTTTGAAAAAGGGTTCCAAAAAAGATGGACTATCTTATTATACAATTATTGACGGTCAGCAAAGACTAACAACTATTACGTTGTTTCTGGTTGCAATTATGAAACACTTTCATGAAAATGATATGATGGATGATTTTTGGGGAACAGTTTCGTATCTTCAGTCAAAGGATAATCGAAATCAAGATATGGTTATTCTTAATTCAGAATTTCATACGTCAATTAGTCATATCATTGCTGGTATGATTAATATCAAAGATCCTAAAATGTCAATTACTGCTTTTGTTGATACACATATTCTGTCTAAATCAAGAGATAAGAATATTGGTGATGCTATAAAATTTTTCTACTTTTCTATTAAGGAAGATTTAGAATTAGTAAAAGATAGTCAAGAGAGACTTAGAGATATACGAGCAACACTTTTAGATATGACGGCTGTTAAAATAGAATCATCATCTGAGGAAGATTCGTACACTATTTTTGAGATATTAAACGCTAGAGGACAGGATTTGGCATCACATGAGTTGTTAAAAAATTATATTATGCGATATATTCAACCTGTTGAACTACGTGACGAGGCAAAAACGAAATGGGAGGATATGGAAAGAGTCCTTGGATCATCCATTGATAAGTTTGTACGGCACTATGCAATTCATCGTTATGGAGACATACGAGATAAATATAATTCACCATACCAAGCTATTCAAAAAAACAGTCGTGGGAAACAAGTTGCGGATTTGTATAATGATATTAAGTTAAAATCAGAATACTATGAAAAGCTAATACATCCAAGCAATGGAAGGGAAGGAAATTGTAGTTCCACTGAATTTGAGATTTTTGACTTTTTTAGAGTGAAAAGATTTGAACAATTTAGACCGATCCTACTTAGCTTAATGCATCAAAAAGAAAAGGAAATTCTTGATGCAAAGAAATATGAGCTTACTCTAAAATATATTTATAATTTTTTTGTGTGTTATACAATTATTGGAGAAGAAAAATCCAATAAATTAGAAGATGTGGTGTTTAAGTATTCAAAGCTCCTTGAAGAGAATTATTCTGATGAGGTATTACAGGAATTTTCCACTGACCTAAAAGGAAAATTACCGGGCTATGAGTGGTTTTTAAATGCTTTTAAAAATATTGGTTGGTCTAAACATTTTGGTCTTTATACAGGAGATAAAAACAAAAAACGTGTTCAAGTGGTTCTTGAAGTGATTGAAAAGTTTGTCTCTCAAAGAAATGAAGTCTCTGAGTTTTCTATAGAGCATATGCTTCCGGATGCTGAAGATATAAAAAATTCTCAGATAGGTAATTTAATTCCTCTAGAAGAGAAATTAAATGGAAATCTCGGCAAGAAACCGTTAAGCGAAAAATGGGATGTATATGAAAAATCTACATTTTTTTCTTGTCGGGGTGTTGTAAAACAGTATAAAAGTAAAAGTTTTGATCCGCAAAAGAGGACAGAATTCTTAGCTAAACTTATATTTAATAATGTTTTGGAATTAAATCAGTTTGATTTTTCAAAGGATTAATAACGATGTATCACGTTTGTTAACTAAGCGTTCAGCTGCCTTGAAATTGATATGAACAGGGGCACGATCAGCTGGATTCGGAGAAAAATCGAATACAGGAGACCAGCTATGAAAAGTCAAGCTTAAATTAGCTAGAAATTAATAAATCCTTTTCGTGGTAAAAATGGGTAACCTTAATAAGGCTCCCTGGTGGGCGCTTTTAAACAAATCTATCTCTTTGTCAAAGTGTCCATGCGAGTTCACTTTGAGAAGATGAGCCAGATGAGTCATAGCATAGAAGCAATAGTTTCCGGTGTTGGTGCGTCCTTGAGAAGCGCATAGACAGATTTTTGATGCAGACCTGATTTGAAGAAATACTGCAATTCAGGGAATATCTCATCCACATAAGAAGTCAGCTGAATCTTTAAGTGACGGGGGGGCGGACAAAAATGTGGAGGACGCATCTACGCTTGATACATTTTCACTTGAGATGTTTGAGAACATCGCTTATGTGATGGCAAAGCATGCAGATGCCAATATTCCGGATACGCCAGAAGAATGGTTAGATGGATTTAATACGTTCTCAATCTATCAGGTTCTTCCACAGCTCATTGAGCTCTGGGGGTTAAACGTTCAGACGGATGTAAGTGCTAAAAAAACTTCGTCCAACAGATCGCTCGATGACAACACCTTTATTTTTGCTTCGTTGCGTACAGATGGGGATTAGTATCCGAGACCTGGATTTGCTTACCATTGGCCTCGTGAATGATATGTATGCTGAAAACAGCAACGATGATTATAAAGGATATATGGAAGTGGCGACTCAGGAGGACTTCGACAAATTTTAATGAACTGGTAGCTTTTGGAGTATGAACAATTTGTAAAATACTGATTTTGTATTGCTTTTGTCCGGACAAATGGATGTAATAGAGTTAGAAAAAATTCGAAAGGGGTGTTTACTATGGCAACAAAATCAGCAAATTTATACGCACGCATTGAGCCCGATGTAAAAGAACAGGCAGAAGGAATCTTAGCAGCATTAGGAATTCCTGCATCCAATGCAATAAATATGTTTTACAAACAAATTATTCTTCAAAGAGGACTTCCTTTTGAAGTGAAAATGCCATCCGCTCGTCCTGTAGACGTTAGTGCATTATCAGAAGCACAGGTGAATGCAGAACTAGAGAAAGGATATGCGGATATGCAGGCTGGTCATACTAGAGCAGCAAAATCTGTTTTTGCTGATATCCGCAAGGATTACAATTTATGATTTATGATATCGTGATTTCAGATCAGGCCGAGATAGACCATCGTGGAATCTTCGAATACATTGCTTTTGAACTGTAGGCACCAGAAAATGCAAGTGGTCAGTTTGATAGGCTTGAAGCATGTATTATGGATCTTGATCATATGCCGAAGAGATATCGACAATATGAATTGAAACCATGGAAAAGTCGAGGGCTACGTGTAGCGCCAGTAGACAATTATCTTGTTCTATATATTCCGGATGATGATACACAAGTGGTTACGATTATCCGTGTTATGTACGGTGGACGAGATGTGAATACGCAATTAAACAGATTTACAAAAACAAAATAATTTGAAAGCATTAATCAGAAATGGTTGGTGCTTTTTTCATGCCTGGAGAAATCTGCGCTTTTTTTATGCCAATTTTTACGGAAAGAGCAGAGCAGGCAAACACAGCTCTTGCAAATGGCGATATTTCTCAGGAACAGTATGACGCACTTCAAAGAGAAATCATTGAGACAGAGCAGGATTTAAAGAAATTAGAAACACAGGCAAATCAGTCAGCTACAGCCATGCAGAAGATTGCAGCTACTGGTGAGAAGCTTAAGACTACAGGAGATAATATTTCGAGTGCCGGTCAGAAGCTCCTACCGGTGACTGCAGCAGTTACTGGTATGGGAGCTGCTTCTCTTAAAACGGCAGCGGATTTTGAAAGTTCGATGTCCCAGGTACAGGCGACAATGGGTATCACGAAAGACTCCATGTCTACCGTTGATGGCCAAAGCGTCAATACGATGATGACGATTGTTCCTAAAATTTCCGGAGCAATTACAGCAGTAAAAAAGATGCTTTGCGATAATTCTGAACTGGAAGCCAAGCGTGATGCCCTGCAGGAAGAAATCGCTGTGACGGTGATATTCAAAGACGGCACTGAAATGAAAGCAGAATAAGGTATGAAGCAGATACGACACTCGGGATTTATGTCCTGGGTGTTTTTGCTATGTGTACAAAGTGCAAATTTCGAGATGAGTAGATTGAAGTGAAAGCAAAGATGTGTTATAATATTATCCGATTAGTGTTATTTTACAAATTTCAGATGAGGTGATACGAATGCTGAAAAATAATATAGAAGTAGATGTAAAAATCAAGTGTATAGAAGCTGGAAAAACACAGGCACAGCTGGGAGAGATGATTGGTTCAACAGGACAATATGTAAATCGTATCATCAAAAAGGGCGATGGCGTTATTAATAAAACTTTTGTAGAGATGCTGGATGCTCTCGGTTATGATATTCAGCTCACATATGTAAAAAAGGAGGAGGCATAATCAATGGCATATGAGTCACCATTAACGATAGCAGAAGTCGTGAAGGATATTTGTGCTAATAAATATGTTCTCCCGTCAATTCAAAGAGAATTTGTATGGAGTACCGCACAAATTGAGAGACTTTTTG
This sequence comes from Clostridium sp. AM43-3BH, assembly GCF_003479985.1. Lineage (NCBI taxonomy): Bacteria > Bacillati > Bacillota > Clostridia > Eubacteriales > Clostridiaceae > Clostridium > Clostridium sp. AM43-3BH. The sequence continues at coordinate 190,213 of NZ_QUIH01000002.1, read as the reverse complement.
ACAGTGTAATGCAAGACTATTGTTTTATCTTTTGGAGATACAAACGATGAGAGAATTGAAGAAGCAGTACTCTGATATTAATTCAAGAATGCCTCGGCATTCTTGCTGCGAGGTGCGCGTCATGCAATTGCATGACATACTTCTACTGCGCACCTCTGCAATCCTGCCGGAGGCTATATCAGCTGGGGGATTGACTCCCCCACTGATACAAGCTTGTTTCTCACCACCTATAGAGGTGGGAGTCATCTCCCAGCTGATATATATAGTTAATAAAGAGAGGTGCATATGCTATGCCAGGTATACTCGTGGTTGAAGATGATGAAAATTTAAATCGTGGAATTACATTTTCACTGAAAAAATCCGGATATGAGGTTTTTTCAGCAGAATCAGTGAAAAAAGCGAAAAGAATTGCAAGTGATAATAATGTGGATGTTACCATTTGTGATGTGAATCTTCCGGATGGGAATGGACTGGAATTTGTAAGGTGGATGAGATGCAATTATAATACATACATTATTTGTCTTACAGCACTAGATCAGGAGATGGATCAGGTCATGGGATATGAAGCAGGGGCAGATGATTATATTACAAAGCCGTTTAGTCTTTCGGTACTTCTTTTGAAAATAGAAGCACATTTCCGCCGAAGACAGGAGAAAACGGAAGCCGGAAAGATGATTTCGGGAGATATCGTATTTATCGCAGGAGAAATGAAAGTCCTGATAAAGAGTCGTGAAATCAGTCTGACAAAAACGGAGTTGAAAATGCTGACTTTTTTTCTTCAGAATCCGAAACAGATTCTTTCAAAAACACAAATATTGGAAAATGTGTTTGATCTGGAAGGGGATTTTGTGGATGAAAATACAATCGCTGTCAATATCAGAAGACTCCGTGAGAAAATCGAAGACAATCCGGCTGCACCGGTCTATATAAAGAATATCAGAGGTCTTGGGTATATATGGAATCAGGAGGTAAGGCAGTGACAAAGAGATATCGCAAGAAAATTACAGTAGTGCTCTCCTTGGTATTACCTGTCATAGTATTGTTTGCAATATTAAATTGCTTTACCACGTATGTGTTTTATGAAGATTATAAATATAAAATGAATCTTATGACAGAGATTGCTGCAAAGGAAAAATTTTCCGGGCTGGATGCTGTTTCGGAATTGCTTAAGGATAAGGATATTGAAACCAACGAACAGGGAAGGCGATTATTGGAGCAATATGGATACTGGGGGAATAAAGGGAATGCATTTTATTCGCAATTCCGGCATCAGGTTATGGTGACCGGTGCTGTAAGCACTGTGATATGCGTGCTTCTTTTGATTATTTTATTTTATTGGAAGAAGACAGAAGATGCGTGTCATCAGAAAATATTAGACCAGTTGGAAGAAATTCTGATCAGATTCCGTGAAAATAAATTTGATGATTTACTGAAAACGGAAAATCATGCAGAACTGGAAAAATTGAATGACCAGCTTGAAGCAATCGGACATCATATTCAGTTGATAAAGGAAGAAGCAAGGGCAGAAAAGGAGAACACGAAAGAAATGGTTTCTGATATTTCTCACCAGTTAAAAACACCGGTTGCAGCTTTGGATACATGTTTTAGTGTGCTGATGCAGAATGACTTAAGTGCCACAGAACAGGAGGAGTTTCGTATCCGTTGTCGGAGTGCTCTGGATGGACTGGAGACATTATTGCAGTCGCTTCTTGAAATATCCAAGATGGAAACTGGACTGATTCAGATTAATAAGAAAAAACTTCCGCTTATGGATACTGTCATATCTGCTGTGAACCGCACTTATCCTAAAGCGGATGAGAAAGAAATTGAATTCGTTTTTGACTATGAAAAAGAGCTGGAAACATGCACGATTATGCAGGATAAAAGGTGGCTTGGTGAAGCTGTGATCAACGTTCTGGATAATGCGGTCAAGTACAGTCCGTGTGGTTCAAAAATATTTATCCGGTTACAAAAAAGAAACGATCTTGTAAGAATGGAAATTGAGGATCAGGGAATTGGTATTCCGCAGAATGAGTATCACAAAATTTTTCAACGATTTTACAGAGGAAGTTCCAAGGAGGTCATGGAAAAGAGTGGTACAGGAATCGGACTTTTTCTATCGAGAGAAATTATCGAAAAACACGCAGGTACGATTACGGTAACCTCCGGCAAAAAGAAAAAAGGAAGCATGTTTGTGATTCAATTACCATATGATTAGCGCCTATTAGGAAAACACACTGTCAAAGGGGTTTGTAGCGGGGGTTAGCCCGCTACTGCGGTATCTTCCGTAGTGTTGATTTCAATGTACTCGGCAATCTTGCGGAGCTCGTCAGCAAATTTGAATTTCACGCTGATATTGCCGTTTTCATAGACCTTGATATAGTCCACAAGTTCAACCAAGATTTCACGGTTGAGGGCTTCAATGTTCTGATACTTCATAAAGGCTACCAGTGCAGGATGCTCATTGTCCACACCGTTTGCCAGTTCTGCGCGTTCAGCGTTCAGCCGGGTAAGCACCGCGGAAATATCAGAAGTCTGCCGTTCATAGTCAGCCTTCATATCCCGGTATTCCTGCTGGGTGATTTCACCGTCTTTCCAGTCCTGATAAAGAGATTGCTTGTAGCGTGTTATCTTTATCAGTTCCCGCTCTTTTGCAGCTATCAGATCGTCCAGTCGGTAAGACTGGCTTTTTTTGATTGGAGCGGAATTGATCTGCGTTACGATTTCTGAGTAGGAAACAGCTAAATGTACCTGATGCTGTACGGCGAACAGAACAGCAGCCTCCAGCCGTTCATGCTTGATTGAGTGCATGGTGCAGGCTGTCCGGGAACGGTTCTTGTAGGTTGAGCAAGAATAATATACATTGTTGTTCTTGCTAACGCATCGGGTAATGGCCCGCCCGCAATCGGCACATTTCAGAAAGCCGCTGAATAAATGTACCTCACGGCCTTTCGGGGAAGTACGGGTATCACGCTGTAAGAGAGCCTGTACCTTATCGAAAGTTTCATAGTCGATAATGGCCTCATGTGTTCCAGCCACTTCCACCCATTCCTCGCGGGGAACAGCTTCAATCTGGTGTACCTTGTAGCTTTTCACCCGGCTCCGGCCTTGGGCTAAGTCCCCGGTGTAGGTCGGATTGGTAAGAATGGAGTGGATCATGCGGGCTCCCCACATAGGATCGTCATACCCTCTTGTCGAAACAGGCAAGCCCTTTTGTACCTTGTAAGCCGAGGGGCTCGGTACGCCGTGTTCGTTCAGGTACAACGCGATAGCACGTTTTGATGACCCTTGAATAAGCATTGTGAAAATGAGTTTGACATTTTCAGCAGCATCGGGATCAACAATCAGCCTGTGCTTGTCCTTTGGGTGCTTTACATAGCCGTAAGGAGCAAATGCTCCGATATACTGGCCGTTGCGCCGTTTGTAATCAAATACCTGCCGGATCTTTTTGGAAGTCTGATAGCAGTAATTATCGTTCATCACGTTTGTAATGGGAACGATGATATTTGAAACGCTGTCGGGGTTCTTGTAGCTGTCCACATTCTCAGCAAGGCTGATAAAGCGAACACCCATTTGAACAAACAGGTTGTCGATCAAACTTCCGGCATCGCTATAATTTCGTGCGAAGCGGGACAGGTCTTTTACTATAACGCAGTTGATTTTACCACTCATGACATCCGCCAAGAGCCGTTGAAAATCTTCACGGTTAGCGTCCGTTCCAGTATGTCCGTCATCTACATATTCCGTGATACTTTCAAACTCGTCAATGTTGCGTCGGTAAAAATCGTTCAGTAGGTCACGCTGGTTCTTTACGCTGTTGCTATCGTCTTTTCCTTTTTTCAAATCTTCCTTTGAAAGCCGGATATAGATGCCCAGCCGCCAGCGGCGGATTGTGTAAGAGGGAGAGAAACTCTGCTGATACCCTCTGTTTTTTGCTCGTGCCATTGTTCCTCCTTCCCTATCACATTACACTTATATTATAACTCTGTCCGGGGAGGACAACAAGGATGCCTCCACTTCGGGACACTTTGTCTCGAAGAAGCAAAACGAGCTGTAACCGAAGTTACAGCCCGCTTCTTTGCCGCAGCAGGAAATCCGTCAGCTTGTCTTGGAGAGATGGCCCGCTTTCAGCAAATTCAATTTTCACGCCAACACCACCGATGCAAAAGCAGTATGGATTTTTGACAGTCTGCAAAAATCGAGAGATGCGCTCCTTTCGGGAAAGCGCATTGTCAAAGGTCATACCGCTCACATCAGGCAGGGACTCGGCAGCCACCGCGCCAATGTCAACGCTTCTCATTTGTTCAAGTTCCTGTGTAGTTAATTTCACGGTAAACCTCCTTCGCAGATTGATAGAACGCCTCCCGCTGTTTGGTGGGGAAACGCAACAGGCCAGCACCACCGGGATGCTGGCCTGTTGCCTTACTCCACCTTGGGACACTTTGTCTCGAGGTTTATTATAGTTTTTGAATATTAGAGAGCGCCGCACATATTTACTTGGCCTGTCCAAAGACAATCGTTATTTTCTGTGCGGCGCTCTCAACGCAAGTAAAGCGACAAGCCCGGAGGAACAGGCAGCCAACCTGTTCAGCGCCGGATCATGGCCTTGGGATGGCCGGGCCCATTTACAGTGTTGGTGTTGTTCGCTCAATCTCTTTTGGGAAATGTCACCGCGCACCCACCGTCTGGCTCCACGTACTTACTCAGGGTTGCCGTTATTCCCTCGCGTTAGGAAGAAAACCTCCTCTCATAAACCGAGACATTTTTTCATCAATTCCAAGTGGGTTAAGAAGAAAAAATCAAAAAGTTTTTTTCATGCGTTCAAGGCCACGCTTGATCGACTGGCGAATAGACTCCTCATGTACGCCCTCGGCCTCGGCAATTTCCTTAATCGACTTGCCAAGAATGATATGTGCGTCAATTCTGCGGCCCTGGATCTCCGGCAGAGAATTGAGAGCGTTCCACAGACGAAGAAAGGTTTCCATCCGTTCAAGGAGCTCCTGCGGGGTCGGCTCATGCAGGCAAGCGGAATATTCAATCCCGTCATCGCAGTCCAGAGAATACTGCGCCTTGTGCCGGGAGAGCCGCCGCTGGTAGGCCATTTCATAGCGGGCATCGGCCTTGAATACCTCGGCCACCTCGTCAGAAACTTCGATAAGCTGATCCTGCGTGTACCAATAATAAAAATCTTTCAAATTGATAGTAGTCATCGTAAAATCCTCCATTTCAGTTTGTTCGGGGTTGGTCGGAAACGAAATGGAGTAACGGCGGAGAACGGCACCGCACCTCGGGACACTTTGTCTCGAAGTCTGGAAAGCAAAATGCGCCTGTGCGACACAAGGCCGCACAAGCGCACGAAAAAGTATTATCGGTTATGTACTGTTTAATTTCATGTTCAAAACCGGACTGCTCCGACGGAGGGGCTACGCTTTTTTTAGCTGGTGCAGATCACGCGAACAATGAAATAATAAAATGAACACGGCAAAATAACCTCCCATCGGCTACCGTGTCCCTACAAGTCGTCATTGGTTTGTGTAGACGCAAAGAAACGGCGGCTCTGAAAATCAAAGCCGCCGTTTCAAATGGGCGTGTTGATAGGCTGCTGTACGACGGCTTTTTTTCTTTTGCCGTCGTGCGGCAGCTTGTTCCTTTTGCGCTTATCTTAACAAGCAATCCTCACAGAAATGTCACTGACACACGCTGTTTCGACAGAATAATGGGCTGAAATCTCACGAACCTGTGAGATTTGAAAAACCGGGAGAATAATCTCCCGGTTTTCATCGCAAATATTTAATTCTGCCGCAGTCTCTCTACAACGCTTTGCTTAACATTTTGCATGAAAGTTATGACGGGGGTTGCCAAGCAGACCAGCAAAACAATAGCTGCGACAACCAACAGAGAAATTACAGGATAGTGAAAAGCTGCATAAGGAACCATTCTTCTAAAGGCTGAGTATATTGGAATATATATCGCTGTTCCCAGTGTGGCAAGCAGTAGGAAAGAAATACTCCAATAATACCCGCCTTCCCAAAGCAATACATTTCTAATTTGCTTTTTCGTCATTCCTATACTTTCAAGTGTTGCAAATTCATGTTTCCGAGTATTTACACTAACAACCATTGTGTTAATGAAATTCATAATTCCTATCAGCAAAAATACAGCGGACAACCCTGCGGCTATAATCCTTGAGGTCAGCAAATATCCGGCCATTTCTTGCTGCTTTTCATATCGTGACAGAATCGTAATGCCCGGTGACGAAGCAGTAATGGATTGAAGCTGCTCCATAATCCCTTTGTCATAACTGCTATCAATCGTATCAAAAGCAATCCGAAAGATTTTGGTTTCTCCAGACAACTTCTCTATTGCCTGCTCACTGATATACAAATCAGGGGCAGTACCTCTCTCATTTCCTCGACCATTCTGAAAATCAGCGTCCAGAAAGCCAGTTGCCACTGTAAAGACCTGTTCCCCGGACTCACCGACAACGGTGATTGCTTGCCCTGGCTGAATCAATAGGTTTCCCTCATCATCCGTCATAGCGGACAAAACCACCAACTCTCCCTTTTCAAAGGCGGTTAAGTCAATAGGCTTATCAAGCGTTTTATTAAGTTCTTCGATATATCTGGAATCTATTCCGTAAACGCCGCTCCAAAAATTATCTGTATAGTTTTTTCGTGTTTCCGCATTTGAAAAATCAAGACCTGATATGCCATCCAAGGAATCAATATATTTCCCGAATACATTTTCGTCGTAAATGACATCCATAGTGGGCCACGGTGAAGCAGAATAAGTGACGCGCAGATTTTCAATTCCCTGCATTGTTTCAATTTGCTGCAACATTTCATCAGAGAGCAGGTTTCCTTCTTCGGAAATGCTGTAAGTCAATGCGAAATCACTTTCTCCCCATTGATTTACAAAATTGTCGGGACTTAGGCTTGATAGTAGACCAGCAGAAACCAAAAACAATATTAAGCCTAAAAATAAGGACGCAAAAGTAAGGAAAGCGCTTTTAGGGTTTCTAAAAATATTATCTCGTGCCATCCGAGATAATTTTGTTCTATGGCTCTTATGATCTCGGTAACTCCTTGTATTTGCCTCCGTATAGCGTGAAGCCGCAACAGGAGAAATACTTGCAGCTATTTTCGCTGGTTTCATGCTGCCGATGATTGCAGTAAAAAATGTGAAGATTGCGGCACCCGCAAAAATAATGGGGGAAAAGGACACTATCTCCCCAAGGTCTGTATCGCTTGAGTACATCATATTCATGGCAAACGGAACAAGTCCAAGCGAAACAATACCACCGACAATCAGGCCGCTGGGAATACCGATCACCGCCGTTCTGAATATTTGAGAACGCACGATCCGCTTGATTTGTCTTTTTGTCGTGCCTATCGTTTTAAGCTGTCCATAGAATTGTGTATCTCTTGAAATTGAGATATACAGAATGTTATAAATCAGCAAATAGCCGCTGATAATGATAAAGACGATAATAGCAGCCAGTGGAAGAACAATGGTGGTGGAATTGCTCTGAGCAATAGGTACAATTTCAAAGGACTGACTTTCTGTAAACGAAATCTTCCGTTTTAGTTTTTCACAGGATCGCAGGGCATTACTGTCATCAGAAAAAGAAATCATTGCGGTAGACACACTATCAAAGGGAAGCCCTGTTTGTGTTGCAAAAAGCTCCGAAACATAAGCGGCACCACGGTTGCCTGCACGTGAAGCCGAATAATCTGTGTAATAGCCCGACAAAACAAATTCATCGGAGATATATTGATAATCTGTTCCGAGTTGATAGGAAAGGGAAATATTCATCCCTATCTGTGGATCATCAATCCCCATTGCACGCAAAGCCCATGTAGGGAGCATAATTTCATTTTTTGCTTGCGGATAATCTCCGTGTATATCCGAAATTGTTGGTACACGGTGTTCTTGCCATTCTGTTTCGTCTATCCAGGTAATACTCAGCAGGGCATCGTCCATTCCAGATGTATCAATGCTGCCCAATCTCTGACTGACACCAACTACGGATACCAAGCTGGATCGGCTCAATTCTTCATATTGTTCTTCTGAGAGGCTTGTAATTGCCACATCCGCAGTCGTGCCCATCGCACGAATTTGCTGCATTTGATAGGTTTCAAAATAACTGCACCCCAAACTAAATACAGATGTAATCATAAAGGCGGTCAAGAATAATGCGATGGTAACGAAAACATTTCTCTGCTTATTAGCGCGGTAGCTTCTTTTGGCAAGACGATTGATTGTTGCCTGATTATTGTTCCCAAATAAAATATCATCCATCAATGTCACCCCCTGTCACTGTGCGATTTTTCCGTCCTCAATACGGATAATTCGGTCGGCAAGCTGGGCAATTTCATTGTTATGGGTAATCATTACAAGCGTTTGATGGAACTTCTGACTTGTAACTTTCAGCAAACCAAGAACATCACTACTTGTCCGGCTATCCAAATTGCCTGTCGGTTCATCTGCAAGTATAATAGCTGGTTTGGAAACAAGGGCGCGGGCAATCGCTACACGCTGCTGCTGGCCGCCGGACAGATTGTTAGGCATACTGTTCAGCTTCCCATCGAGAGCCAACATTTTCACGACTTCATCCATAAACCGCTTGTCCACGGTATCACCATCCAGCTCCACCGGCAGGACAATATTTTCATAGACATTCAGCACAGGAACAAGATTGTAATTCTGAAAGATAAACCCGATGTTACGTCTGCGGAAGATGGTAAGCTGTTCATCCTTGAGTTTCGATAATTCTTTCCCTTTTACTTTAATACTGCCGGAAGTTGGCGTATCTAACCCGCCCATCATGTTCAGCAAAGTAGACTTACCGCTGCCGGAAGTACCAACAATGGCAACAAATTCACCTTCCTCAATGGATAGGGTCACGCCATCCAATGCTTTTGTAATGTTCGGTTCGGTGCCGTAATATTTCTTCAAATCTGTCGTTTGTAATATGTTCATATAGAACACCACCCTTTCTTTTTGATGGCTCTATCATAAAAGGTAAACCTCACAGAAATGTCACGGGAAACAAAATACCTCTGTTTAATTAAAGCTCAAATGTCATAGGCCTGTGACATTTTGTTTTTTAGCGTACTTATTTTATTGTCGAGGCAGAAAGACGGAAAAAGTTGAACCCCTCCCAACCTCGGATGTTACCCGGATATAACCGCCTTGCAAGGTTACGATCTCACGAGCCAGATATAGACCAATACCAATTCCATCTACATCATGTACGATGTCCTCTCGATAGAAACGCTTGAAAATTGCTCCCTGATGCTGTTCTGAAATGCCAATGCCTGTATCTGCAATGTCGATTTTCACATACATTTCCCAACTTTCAACCGAAACACGGATTTGACCGCCCTCCGGCGTATATTTCACTGCATTGTCCAAAATATTGAACAGTGCTTCGCTTGTCCATTTTCTGTCATGGGAAACGACCAAGTTCTCCGGGCAGTCCACTTGAACATTGATCTGTTTTTTCTCGGCGTTCAGAAGAATACCTCCCAATGCGGCGGCAAGCGTGTCATAAAGCGGCTGGCTTTTCTTTTCCAGAGAAATAACACCTGTTTCCAAACGAGAGGTTTTAATCATAGCCTGCATGAGAAAATCCAGTTTATCAAGCTGGCTGGCCTGTGCCGTTAGAAACTCTTTTTGTTTTTGCACAGGGACTTCATTTTCAAGCAGAGTGCTGTTAATCATTTTCAAGTTCGCAATCGGGGTCTTGACCTGATGGGAGATGTCGGAAATCAGTTCTTGCAGGTCAGCCCGTTCTTGTGCAATGCCGTTCTTGTTTTCCTGCATGACTTCATATAAACGGTTCAGCCGATATTCAATTTTATAGAAAAGACTTTCTTCTTCCACAGTCTGTTTCGGCTGCATATTCCCGGATAACATATCATCCATTAAACTGCAAAAAGCATCGGAGAACATTGCCAGTTTGCGGCGAACCAGCACCATAAAACAAACAGCGCAAACCAGCACAAAAATGCCGAACAATAATACATACCAGACAGCGGTTATATTTTGGGTCAGCCCATACAAAGCTGCTGAAACCGTCCCCATTGCCACCAGCAGGAGAACAGCAAAAAAGATACAGGCTTTGTTGACGGAAAGTTTTCGCACATTCATTTCAGCACTCCTCCGATCCACATATAGCCCATACCATATACCGTTTTGATATACTGACGGTCAGGTGTTTCGATTTTGTTTCGTACCCGGCTGATCGCCGCAGTCAGAGCGTGTTCATCCACAAAATTTCCGTCTGCGTCCCACAGCTTTTCCAACAAGACTTGCCGGGTCAAAACAATCTGCGGATTTTTCATCAGGATTTTCAAAAGTCGATATTCCAGTGGGGTGAATGTAAGTGGCTTTCCTGATAGAGTAGCACTCATTTCTGAAAAATTGATGGTCAGTGTGCCATCCTCATAAGTATCACCACCATATTGTTTTGTCAGCCTACCCAGCACTACCGCTAATTTCTTTTGAAAGACGCTCATAGGGAAAGGTTTTGTCACATAATCCTCTGCGCCCAGTTCATACCCTTTGAGCATATCGCTTTCCATATCATTTGCGGTCAGAAAAATAATAACGGTATCAGGGCGACGCTCTTTTATTTCCCGGCAGAAGTCAAAACCGTTTCCGTCCGGCAAATTTACATCCAGCACAATCAGGTCATAGTCCTGCTTTGTCAAGAAACTACTGGCCACTGATTTTGTCAGTGCAGAATCAACCGTATAGCCCGCAGTATTCAAGTTATAGCATAAAGTATTATTCAAAAGCCGATCATCCTCGACTACTAAAATTCGCATGGTATCACACTCCTTCATTTTCAGTATAGCACCCAAATGTCACAGAAACCTCACAATATTTCTGATTTTATTTTAGATACCAACCTCTGATCTTCGGGACAAATTGTCCCAAAGTTATAGGTATATTGTACCTCACATTTCCGCGATCATCAATTTTGCGTATGTGAAATTAAATAGTCAGTAGTATGAAATACACAGTCGTTCAAATAATATCACATGAAATGTAAAATCATATCAGGTGATGTTATGAAGATAGAACGAGATGAAAGACGCTTTGATTTTCACGATATAGGGCTCGCCATCAAGCGTGCAAGAGAAGCCAGCGGCATGACACAGGAGCAACTGGCCTATATTGTTGACCGCGCTCCGCGTACCATTATGTATAATGAAAATGATGGTCAGCATCCAAGCTTCAACACCTTTTATCAGATGGTTACAATGTTTGATATATCGGTGGATCAATACTTTTACCCGTCCCAGAATAGCGGGAGCGAGTGCAGGAAGCGGATTGATGCCATGTTGAACGCCTTGGACGAAAGAGAATTGAAAATCGTTGAAGCTACAATCCAAGCGATGAAAGCATCGAAAGAAACGGAGGAAACGTAAAAGAAAGCGTAACCTCCGTTTTTTGCGCCATGTTGCGGGTTGCGCGTTTTGGCAAGCAATTCGGGTGTGGCCACACTCCGAAATTTTTGCAGGGCGCAGGGCCCGCAAAAATGCTTGTTGGGGAGCTCCCCAAACCCGCTGTACTTCGGGACAAATTGTCCCAAAGTCCCGGTGCGCTGCACCGTAGTCTGCGGCCCGTCACTATCGTTCCTGGGCCTTATTTTCACGCTCGTCTGTTATGCCGAGCAGATGATCAATGTTCGCTTTTATTGCCACGGCCTCCCGCATTTGCCGCTGGGCCTCCCGGTATTCTGCATAAAGCGCTTTCTTTTGTCCCGCCAGCTCACGGCGGGATTTTTTTAGTGCTTCAATCTTAGGGAGCTTTGCGCCGTTCAGTATGGTGTTCATAGTATCCTTTGCCGCCCGGTAAGTGGCAAGCTCCGCTTCGTGCTGGGCCAGATACTTTTTGCTGTACCGCGCAGCTTTGTATCCATCAAACACCGGGCGAGTCTTGGCATAGTCCACCGTGGCAGCCATCAGCTCCGAGGTTTTGGAAAGAGCCTCCTCCGTTGTGCGGAGCTCGTCAGACAGCTTGTGAAAGTGATCCACCGCAGCCTCGGTGCTGGCCGTCAGTGCCGCATAGTCTGTCAGATGATGCTCCTGCAAATACTGGAGCGCGGCGGCCATTTGTTTTAGGTTGTAGACCTTGGCCCATCGTTCATAGGCCGGGCCCTTGCCTTGGGCCATACGCTCTTGAATGTCGATGATGAGATTAACTCGCCGTGGCGGAACCGTGGGCTCCTCGGGCAGTTTGGGGAGTGGACGTTCCCCGGCAATTACCGCCTTGATGTCCTCCGGGTCAAATCCAACTCCAAGTGTAGAAGCCCGGAGCCGGGTCGGTTTTTCCTGCCCGGGTGCAAGGAATGAGATGACACCGCCCCGCCCATGTTTCACCGCAAAGCCGGACTCCTCCATGAGACGGAGAAAGTCGGCAAAGTCCGTGGGCTTTTTCTCCAAAGCGGCGAGAACAGCCAGCCGCACCCGCTGCTTGGCAGAGGGTGGCTTTTCTCCGATCCACTGTCCATAGTGGAGAAAACGACCCTTGCTGTGCTGGCACGGATTTTGGATAACAGACAATTCATGTTCGATGCACACGCGGTCAGAGAGCCGCCGCAGGGCAAAGGACGAACCAATGAAATTATGAAATTTCCGGGAGCGGTCAAAGGCCGTCGCATTGAAATAAATGTGATTGTGGATATGGGCCTTGTCGGTATGCGTACAGACGAAGAACTGATACTTTCCCTTTGTCCAGCGCATCGCCGTTTCATAGCCGATACGGTTTGCTTCTTCCGCCGTAACCTCCCCGGGCAGGAACGCCTGCCGGATCTGAAAGAACAGGGCCCCGCGAGACACGGCCCGGCCTGTCTCTGCAAGGTATTGACTTTTTACCAGAAGAAACTCGGCGGGAGCCGTGTTCGGATCGCAGAGATAGGAAGATACGGCTCCCAGCTTTTCCGGGTTTAGGCCATAGGTGAAACGATCCTCCATCGTTTGAATTGCACTTTTTCCCGCCGCTGTTTTATAAGGGCGGATGTAGGTGGTCGCCGTAAAAATTCCTCCTTCCGGCAAACAGTATTTTTACTTTGGGACACTTTGTCCCGAAGTAGAAAAAGCCGGGGAGCGGTATCAACCACTCCCCGGACGGGTCAGAGCTCTACCAGCGCGGAGAGCTGTTTCAAAAGATCAGACAGCGGCCCCCACAAAGCAGCATAGTCCCGCTGTAAGGCTGCGAGTTCTTCGGGATAAATTGCGCCGTAGGTGTTGGCCTGAATTGCCACTTGGTTCAGATTGTTGGAGCAGCGCCGCTGGAGCGAAACCAGCTCACGAACAGGCGAAAGGTCAACATGAAGCACATACCCACTCAGGGCCATTTTCCGCATATAGGCTCCCATATTACGGATGCCAGCCTCCGCCATACGTTCTTGAATCAGGGCCTGCTCCGCCTCCGACACCATCACATGAAGATGGATCGGACGGCGGCGCTTTTTTGTCATCGCTCCTCACGCTCCCGGCTGCGGCAGGCGCGGGGCGGCTCCTTTACCTTATCCAGCGGCTTTTCCTGTTCGTCTGCCGGAACAGGGTGCGGCAAATGAAATTCACGGTGCAGGCGCAGCACCTCCAGTACAGACAATTCCTGTTCACGTTTCTTTTCCATACACGCTCCTCCTTATCTATCGCCACGGTCAGGCTGCCTGCGCTGGGGAACCAGTGCCTCCGGGCCGCGATCTGCCTCCGCCAACTTTGCCGCATTTTTCATCTGCTCGGCAATCGGACGGGGCCTGTCGGGATTATCAGGCGCAGGACGCAGCTCATAGTCGGATGCCTGTTTTTCCGTTAGCGGGCGGGTATAGGTAAGATAGCCCCAAGCCAAGAACGAGCCATTTTCCACCGGGATGCGCTGATCGTAATTGAAGATTTCATCCGGCTTGTTATAAGGCGGCTTCGGGAATGTCCCGATGTCCACAGGCCGCTGGGTCGAATAATACTTGTAAAGGCCGGGAGCCTCGGTCTGCCTGATCCCGACGTTATAAATACGCTGATAGTCCTGCACCCGGTCTGTGAAATCCTGTTCCATCGCGGTGCGGTCATTTCCATAGTGACCCCATTCATACTGCCGCTGGCCGTCCTTGTCATCATAGCAGGCCCATGTGACATAGCGGGATGGCGCGGTGGGATGTTCGCCCAATACAAATCCTCGTCCATTTTCCAGCATGACCGCCTTCAAAATGGCGTAGCCTTGATTTTTGTCCATAGTACACCTCCCATCATCGAGACATTTCTTTGTTTTCTCTTTTCACAAACGGCTGGAGCTGATAGGGGCTTGTACTGTCCTCGGGCCGCAGAAAGTCTATCCGGGCCGCAGCACGGATGGCGTTCTGGTTAAGCTGCCGCTGCCATGCCCCTTGGCTGGGAGCCCACTTAAAGCCGTTGCTATTCAGTTCCTGCCGCTGATTGGCATCGGGCTTTTCCTCAAAAATAAGCTGCAAACGATTTTCAGCCTCGTTGATTTTTGCCTCGCCTCCGGGGAATGTCCAGCCAGCAAACTCGGAGCGGCTGCTCAGTTCCTCAATGCGCTGGCGCACACGGCGGATGTTGGCGTTGTTGTTGGAAAGCAGATAGGCGGGGTATGGCTTGCTTTTGTCCAAGTGCCATGACTGCGCCATATCTGCTTTGAGCTTTTCGGCCTGCTCCGGCGTAAGCTCCGGGCAGCCGTCCAGCGTTTTGTGTTTCCGAAAATACGCATTGACTGCCTTCATGGTGGCCTGCAGGGACTCCAGCCCCTCCAGCTTTTTTGTCAGCTTTTCCACGGCCAGATCGTCATCCGCGCTGATCCCACCCATTCCAACAGAGCGGATTTTATCAAGCAGCTTTGAAATCTCCGCATACTCTCCATAGTTGCGATCCCGGGCGGCGTTCTGCTTGTGCTTTTTTGTCACAGGGAAATTGCCGCCCCCGGAGATCAGAATAGAGGGCACCCGGGCATCAATCACATTGCGTTCATTCAGATTTTCCGCAAGTTTCCGGGCATAGCGATCCACCAGCGCGTCAATCTTATCATGGTACATTGGATCGACACGGGCTTTCTGGCGTTCCGCCGCTGCATACGCTTCATCGACCATTGCCCGGTAGCCCGCCGTAGCGGAGCCCGGCTGATAGTCAGAAAAGCTGTTCATATCTTTTGCCCGCTTTGCGGCTTCTTCATTGATCGGATAATATTTCGGCATAGTACCTCCTTCCACAAAAGCCGGAACTTTGGGACAAATTGTCCCAAAGCCCCGGCAGCTAAAATGTTGACAGCATCTCACGGAAACAGGGGCGGACGTAGAAACATACGCCTTCCGCAGAAAAGGGCCTTAAAAAGCCTTGCTACAAGCGGATTTGTGATGGTCTAATTGTCAACACATCAGCTCCGTTTTTTCCGCATATATTCCCGCTGCTGTCTGCGGTGTGCCGCCTTTGCACAGGCCGCCGAACAATAGGTTTGCCGTCCATCAGGAGCCACGGCTCTGCCGCATACCGGGCAAGCCTTGAAATCCGGCCTTGGCCCCTCTGTCAGCAACGCAGCCTCCAGCGCCGGATCAAGGGGCAGAACTGCCTCGCGGAAGTAGCGGCAATAAGCCCCTGTCCAGCATTTCCCAAACATATAGCACTCGCAATCCAGCGGCAGGCAGCCGCAGTCCCGGTCATAGTTGGCACACCATTTTGACACCAGCCTGCGGATTGCCGCTTTTTCTGTCCGGGTCAGTTCTCGGCCCACAGTATCACCTCCCGTTGCCCGGTGGTTTGAGCTGCTCCCGGTAGCAGAACACGCAGCCGATCCCGCGCCAGTAAGGGCAGCCGTCACAACGGGAGCCCTTCGGCGGCAGGCTTGGCGGCACACCCTTAAAGTAGCTTTTTTCTTTCATAAATCCCTCATAGGGGTTATTTGTAAATCTCATTCATTATCCTCGCTTTCGGTATCGTCCTCGTCCCAAGGCGGCCCATCGTCCTCGGGATCGTCATAATCAGCCAGTTCCTCACTGTAATCCTCTTCGGGTACAGCAGCTTTTTCATGCTTCGGGCGGTAGATTTTGAAGTACCAGCCTGCACCGCCGCCCAGAACAGCCACTGCCAAAATCAGCAGAAGCGTCCCGGTATTACTTTTCTGCTGGGGCTCGGGTTCCGGCTCCTCCGCAGGTTCCGTCACCGGAGCGGATTCGGGAGCTGTGCCAGCACACTCGGTCATGTTGACCGCGCAGACCTCGCAATCCGTATGGATGGCTCCGGGCGCACATTTTTCTGTGCAGGAGCAGGCCGGAAGTTCTCCGCCAGCGGCCTCCAGTGCCGCCAGCAGATCGGCTTCATCCACCATGTTCAAAAAGTAGGTGTGATACTGTTCGCCGTCCTCGTCCACAGGCTTGTCATAGTCAATGACAATGTAAAAGGTGTTGCCGCCGCTGGTTTCCACCGTGATGAACTGTTTGTTGGTTGCGGCATCGTAGAGCAGATCGCGGGTCACAAGGTTTCCATCCTCCGAAAAGCCCTCGCCCGGGGTAATGGTAGGCGCTGGCTCCGGGGCCGGAGTTTCTTCCACAACAGGCGGTTCCTCATTCCCGCCGTCCGAATAGGCGTAGGCTGGGATCGCAAAGCCGCATAAAAGAACGGCGGAGCAAAGCCCCGCCGCCAACATACGAAAATGTTTCATATTCAGTTTTCCTCCTTCTTTTTTTCTTCGGACTTCGGGACACTTTGTCCCAAAGTGCGGCTATCGGTCATTGCGGGCCTCCTTTGCTTTGGCAGGTGCAGGCCGGGCGGCATTTTCTTTTCCAGCTTGTTTCGCGGCCTCGGCCATCTGCTCCTTGATCGGGGCAGGCCGTACCGCCTGGGCCCGTGCAACAAGCTGTTCCACCGCCGCATGATACGCCTCCACACCAGCCGCATTGATCCGCTCCTGTGTGGCGCGGTCAGGAATCCGAACCGTAGCCCGGTATCCCGTCCGGCTGGCAAGATCGGGTTTAGAGGGAGCGCCGAGGAAAATCCCGTTTTTCCCGTCCACAACCTTAAAATCGTCGATGACCACACCGCCAAAATTGACGCTGGCGAAGCCGATCAGTTTTCCCTGCGGCTCAATCGGGCGGACAGATACCGTGATCGGAACAACCGCCTCCTGCAAGACAGCATCTGTCCGCATTTTTACTGCCTCATCAATGCTAACGCCCTTGACTTCTGCAAGCTCCGCGATGGGAGCATCAAACAGCCAGCGCCGTTCCTCCGCAGCAATCTGCTCCGGGGTCAGCAACACATCGTCTTTCTTACTCAGATAAAATTCCTCCTTTCCGCTTGCCGGAGCAGGCTGGGCGGGGTCGTCCATCAACTCTTTTCTTTGCAGGACGGCCTCTGTTTCCGCCATAAAGCGGTAAGCGTCTGCCTCAGTAAACTCCTCCGGCGTTTTTCCATTCCATAAGCGCGTTCCGTCTGCCCCGTATCTTCTCGGCATAAGCACCACCTCCTGTTAATGAGCGCCAAAGATACGCTGGGCAATGCTCCCGGTCTTAAAGAGCATGAAGCAAAGCAGAACCGTGTAGCCCACAGTTCCCCAAATCGCCCCAATGGGATCGCCGCCTGTTGCGATGCCTTGAATGAGCACTGCGTAAATTGCAACACATACAAGGATCAGCAGCCCTTGAAAGCCCACGGCAAACAGGGACTTGATGTAGTTCTGCCCGGTGCCGCCAAGCTCCCGGTTGGAAAGCGTAGCAACGGGGATGGGGGCCAGACTGGTCAGCAGATAGATTTCCAGCATCCTGCCATACACCAAAACGAAAATGATAATTCCCATCGCCTTCATTGTGAAGCCAATGAGCGCAGACTGCAGCCACAGCCCCAAAAGCGGCCCTAAGTCCATCGTCTCCAGCGAGGTTTCCAGTTCAGCAAGCATATCCGCCGAAACATCGGTGGAGCCTTGAATGAGCCCGCCTGCCTGCGCGATGACGCTCTGTGACACATCGAACACGGCCATGACGATATTGAATGTGTTTGACAGGATCAGGATTGCACAGGCTGTTTTGAACATCCATTTATAGAGGTTCGCAACGTCAACCTCGTGCATATTGTTCTTTTCCAAAAGCATCTGTATGAGCTCATAAGTGGCAACAAAGGTCAGCACCATTCCGGCAATCGGCAGGATCACCGTTTCGGAAAGCTGTCGGATCAGGGAGAAAACCCCGGCGTGCCACGCCGCCGGGGTAGTCCCTACCTGTGCCGCAATCTCTCCGACTTGGGTATTGACAGTATCAAAAAGACCTTCGAGGTTCCCCATGATCCCGCCAATCAGAAGCTCTTTGAGCCAGTTTGTGAGCCAGTCGGTGAGAAAATCCATAAGCGCCTACCTTAAAACAGGCCAGACAGCAGAGGGATCAGTGTGGTGCCAATGACGATGATGCCGCCGCCCGCCATGAGCTGCTTCATGCCCTGGGACTTGGAGCCCGGGTTATCCGAGCCGTAGCCCTCCAGCAGATTAACCACGCCCCACACGCCAAGGCCAGCACCGAGAGCAATAACGAGGGTCTGTAAAGTGTCGATTGCAGATGAGAAAAATGCCATATAAGCCTCCATTTCTCCGGGATTTTCCCGGTAACAAAAAAGCCGCCCATGCAGGCGGCAGGTTACAAACTTCGGGACACTTTGTCTCGAAGCATTTATGCAAAGGCGTCTGGATCGTCGATGTCATCATAGTTGAGGATGTCCTCGTCCTCTTCCGTGAGTGCATCGTCCGGCACAGTCACCTCATACATCGTACACGCCTCGTTCAGACCGGGCCGCCTGCGGCGGTTAATGAGCCTGTCGAGGTCAAAAGCGTTTTTCTGTTTATCGGCCTCCGCCGTATAGCGGTAGTTCGGATGCCGTTTCAGATCATACTTGGGAGAGAAGAACGGGGGCAGGCCCCGAAGCTGCAAAATACATTTATCTCCCGGCATGGTTGCAAGTTCGGCTGGGGTCATCAGTTCCCGGCCCAGCCGCTGGGTATTTTGACTGTAGCTTTCCGACTGACCACGGGAGCGGCTGTCGGTCTGCATACTGATTGTGGCTTTTCCCAGCCAGTTCTCGGATATTTCCTTGATGGTGCTGGCTTCGCGGCCACCAAGGAACACCACGCTGTCCATGTTGCCGAGGATTGTCTCGGCGTGCTTATCGTAAATGGCCTTGCACTGTGCCAACTGCTGATACAGCAGGCAAAGACTCACCTCGCGGGAGCGGATAACCGCGACCAGCTTTTCGAGCTGGGGCACCTGTCCCGTGTTGGCTGCCTCGTCCCACAGCACCCGTACATGGTGCGGCAGGCGGCCACCGTGAACATTGTCCGCCCGTTCACACAGGAGGTTGAACATCTGCGAAAATGCAAGTGCCACTAAAAAGTTGTAGGTCTGCGTGGTATCGGAAATGATGAAGAATACCGCCGTTTTCCGATCTCCGATGCGGTCAAGCTCCAATTCGTCATAGGCCATGACTTCACGAAGCTGCGGGATGTCAAAGGGAGCCAGCCGCGCACCGCAGGAAATTAAAATGCTTTTTGCCGTCTTGCCGCTGGCCAATTTGTACTTTTTATACTGTTTGACCGCAAAGCAATCCGGCTTGCGCTTTTCAAGCCCGGCAAACATATAGTCCACCGCGTTCATAAAGTCCTCGTCATCCTCCTTGACCTCCATGCCGGAAATCATATCCACAAGGGTATTCATGTTCCGATCCTCGGCAGGCCCCTCGAAAATGATGTAGGCAATCAGGGCGCAGTATAAAAGCGTTTCCGATTTCGTCCAGAATGGATCGCCTTCCTTGCCTTCGCCCTTGGTGTTGGAAATCAGGGCATCCACGAATTTCAGAATATCGGCCTCGTTGCGGATATACGCCAGCGGGTTATAGTGCATGGATTTTGAAAAATCTATGCTGTTGAATACCTTGATTTTGTACCCGCGTTTTTGCAGGAAAGCTCCGACCTGTCCCAGCACACCGCCTTTGGGATCGACCACCACATAAGAGGAATGAGCCTGTAAAAGCTGGGGCGTGAGCCAGAAGCGGGTTTTGCCGGAGCCGGATGAGCCGATAATGCAGCAATTCAGGTTTCGGGCATTTGCGGGGATTTTAGGGCGGGTGTTCATCGTGAGAAACTCCGTCCCGGTCAAAATCACGTTGTTTTCAAACTTCGGATCGACAAACGGTTTGATGTCTTTTTCCGTTCCCCATCGAGCGCTGCCGTATTCTGCATCCCGCCGAAACTTCTTAGCGTTCTTGCTTTTGAAATAGATCAGCAGCCGGAAACCAACTGCGCCTACAATACCGACAAGCCAATCCAGCGGGGCAAGACCGGGTGCAAAGTCAGCAAAGGCCGGGCCAATCGTCTGGCCCAGTCCGATGAGCTTATGTGCAAAATCGTTACCCGCTGCCAGCCGGTAGGCCGTTCCCAGCTTGAGGAACGCCCACAGGATGAACAGATAGGGAATGTTCGGAATGAGATATTTTCTGATCTTATCTGTCCTCATGGGCCACCTCCTTTGCACGTTCTTTCTGCTTCGGCTTTTCTTTGGAAAGCTGATCTGCCGCCTGTTGCAGTTGTTCCCGGAGGGGAACACGGTTCGATTTTGCTTTGCTTAACACCTTCCGGGAATACTCAGAAAAGCAGGCGGTCATTGCGTCTGCCTGTCCAGCCTTGAAAAACAGCAGGTATTTGTCCGGCCCGGTTTTATAGAACGCATAGTCTACATTCCATTTCCGGGCCACGCGGTCAAAGGACTTGGCATCCCCGGATAGCTCAATGCTGTTGGTGGCTGTACCGTGGGCCATGAGCTTTCGCACACTTTGTTTTCCATGCGGTACTTGCCGCCCACGGTATGCCTTGCGGATCTTCCGGCCCACCATGCCCAGCACATACGCCAGTCCCCGCGCCGTCAGCTTGGTTGTTTTTACGGATATGGCTATCGTGCGCCGGGAAATATCTTCATCAATCAGTTACACCGCCTCCTTCCTTGGGACAATTTGTCTCGAAGTGCCATCATCGATCCCCACGGTCTTTTTTCTGCATTTGACGGTAGCCCTCCAAAGAAGAACCGTCTATGATTTCCTGATAAGCGGCCATTTGCTCCCGGATAGAGAGCTTCGGGAAAGAGAATACCTTATGCTCCTTGGGAATATCCTGCAAGCCGTGATACACTTCCACGAAATGATCGCTTTCTTTGACAACATAGCCGCCCGGGGCAAAATGGCCGTTTTCGTGGATGCAGGCATCCCGGCCATACGCCTCATAATCGAAATACGGTTTTACCTGATCCGGCACATCCAACATTTCCAGATCGTCCACATAAATACGCCCCAGCGTTTCCTCATCGGATACGCCGGGGTAAAAGCCGTAACAGTCCAGATTTTGTGTCAGATTGATGATGTCCCGCACCGAAGAACAGTGATCGCCGCTGTCGAGGACGGCCTCCAGTGTTTCCAGCTCCGATGAGGTAAGCCCGGAAAGCAGGCAGGCCAGATGATTAAGCTCGTCCAGATTTTCATACTCGCTCAAATGGTCATAGAGCCCCAGCACATCCCCATCGAAAGAGGTAATAAAAATTTCCTGATAGCGGACGCCATCCACGCCGATCCGTTTCAAGAGAGCCTCCACCTCCTGGGCGGTTGTGGGAAATTTCAGTGTTTCACCCACAAGCTGGCCCTCGCTGTACTTTCCGACGTTGGTAACGTAGGCTTCAAACAGGGTTGCCATTAGCGGCGGCCCTGTCCCTTGACGGTCAGGATGCCCTCAAGGGTTGTTGCCGTAATTCCCAGCCGCTGGGCCACGGCAATATCATTTTTCATGGCTTCGGTCATACTGTGCCCGCAAACAACCAGCACATGAGAACGGCGGAGCAGGTCACGGCTCATGTCGATGCCGCTTTTATGCTCCTCGGGAACAGCATCATTGAGAAACAAGGGCAAGTACAGGGGCGGGCAAATAGGAGAAAAGCCTGCCTCATACACGGTGCGGCAATACTGCGCCGCCAGTTCTGCGTTTTCGCTATCGCCGCCGAGCCATGCAGCGGTGATATAAGCAAGGGGTCGTTTCATCGTTCATACCTCCGATATTTTAATAAGAAAGTTCAACCCAAACCCCACGCCCTTTCCCAGTCTTGGGAAAGGGGGCGGCTCTGGAGGATATACCCCCGCCGCTTGCCGGGGAAATAGCACAGCCGGGGCAGACCGTCAAGGGCGAGCCGCCGAAAACGGCGGTGCGCTGCACCCTTGACGGCCCACTCCCGGCTGTACTAAAAAACAGGCGGCGACGGGTATATATACCACCAGAGCCTCTGCGCGAGGGCGGGGCCCTCGGGACAAAGTGTCTCGAAGTTGTTACTTGTCAAGTTCCTGCTTTTTCGGGGCTTTTGCCAGCTCCGGCGGCTGTTTTTCTTTCCAGTCATCCAGCAGGGACATAATCTGTTCTTTCATTTTGGCGGGAGTGACCTCCTTGCCAAAATACTTTTCCAGTTCCGCAGTAGAAATAATCACGCCTCGATCCTCCTTTTTCTGTTCTGATAAGATACCGTCAATGACATCGCCATTGAGTTTGCCTTCCTTATCCAGCTCCCGGAGCCGTTTAGCCTGGGCCAGTGAGGGCGATGCCTGCTCCCCGTCAATGGAAACAGCGATAAGCCTCTGATTTTTCGGTTTGATGTAGGACAGCTCCACGGCAGGCATGAAGCCCATCTTTTTATCGTCTACCTTGTCCAGAAGCTCCGGCACAAGGGAGTTGAGCCGCAAGTAGCGCATGACCTTTTTATAGTTCATTTCATGCGCCTCGCCCACAATCTCAACCGAGCGTTTCCCGACATCGCCTTCCGCAACGCCTTTCAGCCGCCCGCCCTGGTGCTTGATGTCCTCCACTTCCAGCTCCAGCAGGGCGGCCAGTTCGCTGGGGAGCGTCTGATCCCTCTGCTTGTTGCTGTCCTTCATGGCCTGAACCGCTTCGTGGTCGGTCATTTCACGGACGATAAAGGGCATTTCATCCAACCCGGCCAGTTCACTGCCGTGGGTACGGCGATGACCCGCTACAATTTCATAGCCGTTTCCATCTTTCTCCGGGCGGGCAAGACCGGGAACCATTACACCATTTACGCGGATAGAAG
Organism: Clostridium sp. AM43-3BH; assembly: GCF_003479985.1. Classification (NCBI taxonomy): domain Bacteria; kingdom Bacillati; phylum Bacillota; class Clostridia; order Eubacteriales; family Clostridiaceae; genus Clostridium; species Clostridium sp. AM43-3BH. Next base: position 167,079 of record NZ_QUIH01000002.1, on the reverse strand, counting down.
CAACGATTTCCTGCATCTTCGCATCGTCCCGTACCTTAAAGGGGTGCGGACGGAATGTGTGAAACGGATGAACCTCGGAAAGTTTCAGATAAACCAGCTTGCCTTCCTCAACCGGGCGGGGCGGTGTAGTCGGCTCGGGAGCTGTCTGTTCCGCAACAGTCTCCTTCGGTGCCGTATCTTGTGCGGGCTTAATGGGCTCCTTGGCATCCGGAGCCTTTCCATCACTTCGGGACACTTTGTCTCGTTTGGACGGCTTGGGCTTGTCAGGGGCCGCCTTATCCGCCTTGGGTGGGCGGCCCTTGCGGGCCCCAGCCGATTTCTCCGCTTTCTGATTTTCAGTCGCAGCCTTTTCCGCTTTCGGCGGACGGCCACGGCGCGGCTTTTTCGGTTCCTCCGTATTGGCGGGCTGCGGTGTTTCTCCGGGGGCTGCCGCCTCTGGCGTTTCGGGGGTTTCCGCCTTTTCGACTTCGGCGCGGGCATTCTGCCTCTTTTCCGCCATAAGCTCATTGATTTTGTCAAAGGACACAACCACATCGCCGGACTCAGGTATGGCAGGCCCGGTCTGTTCCTGCCGGGGCTCAGACGCTGCGGCCTGTTCGGGTGTGGTGATAGGCCCGGCGGCCTCCGGGGAAGTATTCTCCGCAGGGCCTGTGTTCAGTTTTTCATCGGCCATTTACGATCCTCCTTTTCGTTAAAGTTGCACAAATTTGAACGCTAAAATTTTGTAGTTATTTTTGTGCCTCCTTTCCGTCTATCCACGCAAAAAAGCCGCCCGTTTTTCATGCCGGACGGCTTTTTGCGTAATGTGATAGATCAAATATTATTTTTTCTGATTTGTAGGCTCCGAAAAGCCTTGTATTTACAGTGTTCCTAATAGGAAGTAATCATATGTTGGTTAAATTTTAAGTGAGCAGAAATCTTACAATTCTGTAAGACTTCTGCTCGTTTTTTGAAAGTGAAATGAAAGATTGCCCTGATACAATTTGGATGTAAGATGAAAAGGAGGCAACACATGAGTGTGATATTAGAAACCAAGCAGCTTTGTAAGTTTTATGGCGCAGGTGAGAATCAGGTCAAAGCGGTCAATCAGGTGGACATTCAGATTGAGCGGGGAGAATTTGTCGCAATTGTTGGAAAGTCAGGTTCCGGTAAAAGTACATTACTTCATATGCTTGGAGGGCTTGATACCCCGACAAAAGGCAGTGTTACTTTAGCAGGGAAAGATTTATACAGGATGAAAGAAGATGCTCTTGCTGTTTTCCGCAGAAGAAAAATCGGATTTGTTTTTCAGGCATTTAATCTGGTTTCATCTGTTAATGTATGGGAAAATATTGTACTGCCACTGGGGCTGGATGGAAGAAAAGTGGATGAAGCGTATGTAAATGATATTATTGCAACTCTGGGGATTGAAAAGAGGATTTACAATCTGCCAAATCAGTTATCCGGAGGACAGCAGCAGAGAGTAGCGATTGCAAGAGCACTGGTGAATCGTCCGGAAATTATATTTGCAGATGAGCCGACAGGCAATCTTGATTCTAAGACCAGTGATGAGGTGATTGCACTGCTTAAAATGACAGCAAAAAAATATGGTCAGACGATTGTAATGATTACCCATGATGACGAAATCGCACAGGTCGCTGATCGCATTCTGGTGATTGAGGATGGACAGGTGGTGGATTTCAGATGAAGACAATAAGCAGGATTGCACATAGCAATGACAAAAAGAACAAGACAAGAAGTATACTGATCATGATGTCCATATGTCTGACCACGATGCTGCTTGTTATCATCAGTACTGTGGGAAATGGGGTAATTCATTTACAGAAAAGTCAGGCGGCAGGCTCATATGGAAGCAATTATGGTCTGTTTGTTTCCGCAGACGGATCGCAGTTAAAAGAAGTAAACCGCCGTGCGGAAATAGATGCTACAGGCACTATGTGCACCGAAGGTGTCATAAAAGGCAATGAAAAAGGCGGGTTTGTCTGCATGGATGAGACTGTAAAAAAAATGCTTCCCTATAATAAAGAATATGAGTTAAAGGAAGGAAAGTATCCGGAAAAAATGCAGGAAATTGCCGCAGGAAGAGCATTTTTCCGTGCAATGGGGTATGGTGATGTAAAAGTCGGGGATACGGTGACATTGGATTACCGCGCAGGGATGCAGTCAGAATATAAGCCGGAAGAATTTGTTGTCAGTGGAATCCTATATGATCGGGATGAGTATACCATCGAGGCATCTTATGTTGCTTTCGGGTCACAGGAGTTTTATGATGAGCACGTCGCAGAGAATGACAGACAGTATAATATTTATTTTACTTTAAATGATTCTGCAAATGTATCTATGAATAATATTGATTCGGTTATAAAGCAGTTTGCAGCAGCCTGTGGGATCGAAGAAAAAAACGTTATAGTCAATGATCTCTATTTGCAATGGGTCTTGCAGCCGAGTTATGAAATGATTGTGGTTTGTGGAACCCTGATCCTCGGAATCGTGCTGTTTTCCGTTGGGGTCATTTATAATATCTTCCAGGTCGGGATCGCCCAGAAGGTTCAGGAGTACGGAAAAATCAAGGCGCTGGGTGCAACCAGAAAGCAGATGAAGCAGTTGATCTTTCGTGAGGGCATTCTTCTGGCGGTTCCTTCGATACCGCTGGGGCTGCTGTTTGGCTTTCTGATTGCAAAATGCGGTTTTAACTGGCTGGTAGAACAGGGGAACCTTGTATCAACCGGAACTGGCTCTATGGGAGTTCAAAATCAGCAGGTGCCTCTGTTTTCCCTGCCTGTTATGTTTCTCTGTATTTTCGTATCATTTCTTACCGTTGCTTTGGCACTGCGTAAACCAATGAAAATTGTTTCATGGATTTCACCTATCGAAGCAACACGGTATTTAGAAAATGCAGAAACACAAAAAAAAGGAAAACGAAATGGCAGAAAAAATGTCACCGTGTTTTCTATGGCAATGGCAAATGTAACGGGTAATCCCAAAAGAACTATTGGTACTATCCTCACAATGGGTTTTTCTTGCGTATTGTTTGTGATTATCTCTAATTATGTGGGAAATATTGACACGGAGCATGAAGCACGTCTTTCCGTTAATCATGGACAATTTGAACTGCAGCTTGACTATTCTGCTGAGTATGATGAAAGATATCCGGAGAATAATCTGGATACGATTCTGACGGATGATCCATTGAATGATTCGCTGATTGAAGAAATCAAAAGCATTCCGGGAGTGACAGATGTCATGACGAGAGAGATAGTCTCTGTAAATCTGAACGGAACAAGATTTCCGGCTGATATTGTGAGTAAAAATGATTTTGATTTTATGCGCCAGGACGGGGATATTGGCTCTATGGACTATGATCAGGCGGTAAAGAATGGTGATATTTTCTTTGGCTGGTCAACGTGGATGGAACAAGATGGATATGCTCCGGGTGAATCCATTGTATTTGACTTTGAGAATGGAAGTGAAACCTATACCTATCAGGGAAAGATTGCAGGATCCTTTGTAAGCGCGGACACTTATCTTGTCATTCCAGAAGGTGTATACCGTTCCATGAATCCGAGAGGAACAGCCTATGGCTATCTGTGGGTGGACTGTGACAAAAAAGATGTGGCATCTGTGGAGCAAAATCTGAATACATTGATTTCTAATACTTCGCATATAAAAATGGGTACTTATCATGCGCAGTTACAATCTGCAGAATTCTCAGCTCGCACGATGAAGCTTGGCTGTTATCTGTTTATGGCGGTTGTAGGATTCATCGGTTTTATGAATATGGCAAACACCATGATCATGAATATTACGACAAAAAAGCAGGAATATGGTGTATTACAGGCTGTGGGTATGACAAATAAACAATTAAATTTATGTCTGCAGTTACAGGGACTGATTTTTACGGTTGGCACCATATGTGTAGCACTTGTCGTTGGTCTGCCACTTGGCTACGTGCTCTTTGCCTATGCAAAGCATAATGGAATATTTGGAATGAATATCTATCATGTTCCAATCGTACCAATTTTTATTATGATTTTTTTGGTCGGTCTGTTGCAGATTGTGCTTTCCCTCGTTTTAAGCAGTAATCTGAAAAAGGAAACGTTGGTTGAAAGAATAAGGTATCAGGGATAGCAAGTAACCAGGCTGTCACTCGGACAATGAGTGACAGCTTTGTTTGCGAGTATACGTCAAAAGATTCTGTGCCCTTGTATTTTCCCTTATCAGAGTTCGTAAACTTATATGGGAATATATAACACAAGGGAAAAAATAAGGGAAAGCTCACCTGCGACAAATCCAGTGTTTTCAAGGGTTTGCGGAGAATTTAATAAGAAAATATAACAGTTATTAAATCTCTTAAAACAGGTGAAATCTCAATCGGAATTTGATGAGGTGATAATATGAGCAAAAGTAAGAAGTTGACAAATACTGGAAGTTATAAACATCTTTGCAAATATATCATATCTATCAACTGTACACCGCCCTCATAAATTGGGTGGTCATAATTGTCAGTAAAGAAATGGGGAATCTTGTGAGAACGAACAAACCCACATTTTTCATAAAATGGTATCGTCAATGGACTGTCACCTGTTCCAACTTGCAAAACAGAATATTCATCTGCATATTTACTGGCAAGAAAATCAATTAGTGCTTTGCCATAGCCCTTTCCCTGATTTTCCGGATCGACTGCGATATTCTTGATTTCAAGTATTCCATTACCTTCATCGGTAACAACACATTCTGCTTTTTCATCATTGTCTTCAAGCACATACATAGTACCTTTTTCAAGATAGCGCTCAACCATGCTCTCCTGTTCATCAGCTAATAACAATAATGATATAAATTGCTTTTTATTTTCGTTCACTTCTCGGATTTTCATATCCATTACTCCGTCAAATTGGAATTGATCGTGCTCTGTCTTTCGCTAATGCAACTCCATTTTACTGTGCAAACATAAGTTATGCCCGTCTCAAGATTCGCTTTATATCATCCAGATTTTCAACAAAAAAGATTCCCTCCTGTCGCTCGTTAGAAGATAATCCTTTTTCAATCATATGATTTAGAAGTGCTTTCAAATCATCGTAGTAACCGTTCAGGTTGTAGAGAATGCAGGGTGCCTCCAGATGTTTCAAAGACACCTTCGACATTACCTCTGCAATTTCCTCCAATGTTCCCGTGCCGCCCGGGAAGGCAATAAAGGCTTCTCCTAACTCAATCATTTTGTTTTTTCTCTCAGACATATCCTTAGTCACAATCAGTTTTGTCAGTCCATCATGTTGAAACTCATTTTCAATAAAAAAATTCGGCTCAACACCCGTAACATCACCGCCTGCCTTCAATACACTGTCTGCCAATGCTCCCATTAAACCACCTTTAGAACCGCCGTAAACAAGTGCATTTCCACTGTTTCCAATCCATGCCCCCAATTCCTCAACTGCTTTTCGTAAGCATGGGTCATTTCCTTCATTTGCCCCAAGATAAACCGTTATATTCATTAAAAATTTCCTCCTACAACTTCCGATTTTGGGATTATTTCTTAAACAGCTCAGAATGTGAACCAAGGCGATAAAGCATCAAAAGAAGAACTTCTCCACGAATCTCATAAATAAGCAGCCGGTCTGGTTCGATGTGACATTCACGCGTGCCTTTATAGTTGCCTGTAAGATCATGATCTCTGTATTTTGCTTCCAGCATACCGCCATTCGCCAGAATATCGATTACCTCAAACAGCTTATCAAGATTTTTATTTTGCTTTTTGGCAAGCTTCAAATCCTTTTTAAACTGATTGGTAAACTAAATGTCGTATTTCATACATCGAGAGCTGCCTTAAGCGCATCCATACTGGAATAATGCGGAGTAGAAGGATCCTTCATCATTTTTCTGCCTTCCTCAATGGCAGCGGCTGTGGTATCATTTGGTACTTCCAGTTTTAATTCAAAAGGAATACCATGCTCACGGATAGCGGTTCTCAGGAATATATTTACAGCAGTTGTCATATTCAGACCAAGCTCATTGAAGATTTCCTCCGCCTGATCCTTGATTGCCTTGTCTGTACGAATATTTAAATTAGTTGTTGCCATACAGAACACCTCCATTCAAGTATAGTATATGCAGAAATTCGGGTGATATCAACACAATGTCATTATACAAGCTGCGAATTTTCTGTTAAAATGCATCAAAGTCCTTCTGCGTAGCAATCTGCGAATAGACTTTGTACTCATCATTGCTGCTTTCCGCGTACATGTCGTTCACCATTCCGATTGTGAGTAAGTCAAGATCCCGGATGGAGATGCCGAGCTGTACGCAGCGAAGCAGAAACAATGGTGTGGTCATCGGGCGGTCAGTTGCGTGAAGTTTTTTTAGACTCCATATCCGTCTGGACATTCAGGTCACACGCGATACCAAACACTATAACCTTCAAATGATCATTGCCGTAGGCTTCAAGGTCAATTCCGAGCGTGCCGTACAGTTTTGTAAATGGGTAAACCAGATCGCCAAGGACTACACCATCAAAGGCTGGGTGATGGATGATGAACGGCTGAAACGAGGAACCTATCTGACAGAGAAGTATTTCGACGAGCAGTTAGAGCGTATTCCATGTTCCATTCCTCCTATCCTATACACTGATTTTTCTATCCTTATTTAAGATACATATTAAAAAAGCTGTTCAGCTTTTCAAAAGGAATGACATCTAAATTGTCATAAAGATCAACATGGTTCGCTCCCGGAATGATAAGCAGCTCTTTATTATCTCCGGTCATTTTTTCATAAGCTCCCTCACTGAAGTAACGGGAATGCGCTTTTTCTCCATGTACCAGTAGAACCGCAGACCGAATTTCAGCGGCATACTGCAAAATTGGCATATTCATAAAGGACAGAGGAGAGGTCACATTCCATCCGTTGTTGGAATTAAGAGAACGAGGATGATAACCACGCTCGGTTTTATAGTAAGCATAATAATCTTTTACAAACTGTGGGGCATTGTCCGGCAAAGGATCGATGACACCGCCTGCAAGGGCATAACTGCCATTTTTATAATCCTCAGTACGCTGGGTATTCATTGCCAGTTTTTTGGCGAAACGAGCCTCGGGTGTGTTTTCATTGTCAAAATAACTGTTGGCATTTACACGGGTCATATCGTACATGGTCATTGCCGCAGTTGCTTTGATACGGGTGTCCTGTGCAGCAGCGTTGATTGCCATACCGCCCCAGCCGCAGATACCGATGATACCAATTCTGTCTGTGTCAACATTCTCCTGTACGGACAAAAAATCCACAGCCGCACAGAAATCTTCCGTATTGATGTCCGGAGAAGCCACATAACGAGGACTACCACCGCTTTCGCCTGTAAAGGACGGGTCAAAAGCAACGGTCAAAAATCCGTACTCTGCCATTTTTTGAGCATATAGACCGGAGGATTGCTCCTTGACCGCACCGAACGGACCGCTGACGGCAATAGCGGGAAGCTTGCCCACCACACTTTTTGGCGTGTACATATCCGCCGCCAGTGTGATGCCGTAGCGGTTATGGAAAGTCACTTTTTTGTGATCCACCTGGTCGCTTTTCGGGAACACCTTGTCCCATTCTTGTGTTAAATTTAATTTTTCCATGATGGTAATATCTCCTTAGTTCTCGTCTAAAATTTCAATTTTATCAAGCCAGTCTGTAACTGCTGTTAATGCTTCATCCTGCGAATTTTGTGCCACAGAACCTCTTATTTCTAATCCATCCAAAACATCTGCACCTGTGCAGATTTCAGCAATGCTGCTGTCGGTGGAAGAAAGACCACTGCCTTCGTGGGTACAGAACGGAATGATTGTCTTTCCCGAAAAATCATAACTCTCAAGAAATGTGTAGACTGCCATCGGCATGTCGCTCCACCAAATCGGGTAACCGAGAAAGATAACATCATAATCTTCCATGCTTTCCACGGTAGCTGACAGTTCGGGACGAGCATCTTCTTCCTGCTCCTGCCTTGCGGTTTCTGTACAAGCTTCGTATTCATCGGGATATGGCACAACGGTGCTGATTTCGAATAGGTCAGCATCGACCTGTTCTGCAATCATATCTGCTATTATGTGAGTGTTTCCTTTTTCAATATGCCCGACACCATAATTTTCACCAGTGCGGGAAAAGTATGCTACTAGAACTTTCATAGTCTCTGTATCTCCATTCTCATCTTGTTGTGTGCTGCTACTTTCTTCTTTTGCGGCATTACTTTCTTCTGAAACGGTATACCCGGTAGTTTCTGTTGTTTCGGCATTTTGACTGCTATTGCAGGCAGATAAGGCAAAACACATGAAAAGTATGAGTAACAACGATATAACTTTTTTCATAATCCATGTTAGCCATTGCAATCTTTCTGTATAACTGCTATACTAATGATAAAACCTAAACCTAACTTTAGGTCAAGAGGTTTGCAAAATAAATTTGTTAACTTTTTGTGGAGGCATACATGTATACGATTGGACAGGTTTCGGAAATGTTTGGACTTCCGATTTCAACTTTGCGCTATTATGACAAGCAGGGGCTTTTTCCGGGAATGGAAAGAATTTCCGGCATCCGTAAATTCAGTGAGAAAGAGATTGAAACATTACGTGTAATTGAGTGCCTGAAACGCTCCGGTCTGGAAATCAAGGATATTAAACAGTTTATGGACTGGTGTGTGGAGGGAGCAGCTACTTATCCTCAACGAAAAGAACTGTTTGAGAAGCAAAAGAAAACAGTGGAAGCTGAAATTGAACATTTAAGTCGTGTGTTGGATATGATTAAATTCAAGCGCTGGTATTATGAACAAGCCATGCAGGATGGCAACGAAGATCGGGTACATAGTATGATACCGGATAAGTTGCCGGAGGATATTCAAAAGATGTACGATCACGCACATAAAGAATAAAGAAATGCTGCATATTTGCCCTTTAGAGACAAATATACGGCATTAGTAGTATTCAAATGGAATGAAGGTTTAGTTTGTGGGTATAGAAAAAGCACCGTCCAAATAAACCTTGAACGATGCTCTGATAGTTAGCGGATTGTTGCTCAATCTTCTATCTCTTTATATTTTGTTTTATTGCAGTGGTCACTGCATCTATATTGAATGGCTTTGAAATGTGTCCGTTCATTCCAGAATCCAAGGATGCCTGTACATCTTCCTTGAAAGCATTTGCAGATTGTGCGATGATTGGAATTTTCGCAGCGTCTGGGCGCTCCTTGCTCATTGCACGAATTGCCCTTGCTGCCTGATGCCCATTCATTTTAGGCATCAGGACATCCATTAGAATCACATCCTATGTGTCTGCTGGATTGTTGGCAAAACAAGCAACTGCGTCCTGTCCGTCTACTGCACGAGTTACATGCATACCTGCTTCTTCGAGCAGCGTGATTGCCAATTCCGCATTCAGCTCATTATCTTCTGCGAGAAGAACCTTTACTCCATTAAGGCTGACATCCTGTATCAGATTCAGCTCAGGTATTTGTTTTGGGTCTGCAAGTTCCATAGGAATTTCTACTGTAAAAGACGAACCACACCCTTTCTTGCTGTGAACCGTAATTGTACCGTCCATCAGTTCTACATATTGCTTGGAAATTGCCATTCCAAGCCCCGTTCCGGCATAATGTGTTCGTGCGCCGTTATCCTCCTGTGAAAAGGGTTCAAACAGCCTTTTCTGAAATCCTTCACTCATACCAATGCCATTGTCTTTTACCGCATAACTGCTTACAATATGCCGTTCGTCTATGCCCGGTTTGATACTAATTTCAAAAGTAATCGTTCCGCCATCTTTTGTGAACTTGACCGAATTACTCAGAAGATTCGTCAATATCTCACGAATTTTTGTTGCATCCGTCAGAACATAAAGTTCTTTGGGGATGCTGCGATGTATCTCAAATGTTAAATCCCGATTCAGTAGGAGTCCATCCACGATAGCAATCACATTATCTATTAGGACAGGCAAATTCTCCGGCTCAGGTGAGAAGCTTACCTTTCCGTTCTCGATACGGCTAAGATCCAGTACATTATTCAATAACAACAGCAGATGCTCTGAACTTATTTTTACCTTTTGCAGACTATCGTGAATTTCAGATACATTTGTCTGGTTCAGTGCAATGTCCGTAAATCCGATAATAGCATTCATAGGTGATCGAATATCATGTGACATGTTAAGTAAGAAGGATGATTTTGCTCTGTTTGCGGTCTCTGCTTTTTCCGCAGCCTCGCGCAACAAAAGCGTCTGTTCAATTTCATTTTCTCTTTTTCTTTTGTAGCCGATAAAGCAGACAGCACAAAGCAAAAACAGCACACATCCTGCCATAGCTCCAACATAAACGGATGCTCTTCTTGTTCGCTTTACCAGCCCATTCACAGACTGCATATCCATTTCAATGCATAAAGCACCAACTATTTCATCCGAATCACCCGTTAAATCGCCCGTTATAGGATAACAGGCTGTGAAAATAGGACCCCATGTCGTATCAACAATGTTCTGCGAATACACCGTTTCTCCTGAAAGAGCCTTGTTAATATACGGAATCATTTCATCCTCAATATAGTCTCCCGGATGTCTGACATCTCCTGCGTTGGGATCCAGACCGTCCACCACATAGATCAGCCTGTTTTCTTCATTTCGGGTGGCGGTGTATAAATATCTGGTTGAATTCAGCGTTCGAATTTCATTTAGAAACGAGGAAATCTCGTGATACATTTCTGTATTTTCATCAGATTGATGGCGGAGCGTGGCAAATTCTTCTCTTCCGATTTTTTTATTTACCAATTTATGAATTGCATCTGCATTTTCCATATCACGTTTGAGTTCCGTTTCAAGGGCGATATCTGTATACGATTTTTGCAGAATATATGTATATGCTGATGCCAACAATGTGATTGAAAGCGTCAAAATTGCAAATAAACCTATGGAAAACTTGGTAAATCTCTGCTTTAACTCTTGGATGTCTTTGACTGACTTCTTGTCTGCTTGTGTTTTCATTCAATTTGACTCCACTTTTTATTTCATAGAAATATGTGGAAGGGGCTGATGTAAATACCGCATCTGCAGAGCGTGCATTTTTCCATCAGCTGATTCGCTTTTCAGATTTATCCTTTAATTGTTTCCTTATCCGTTCGGATGTTCAGATTTGTTGCTGACATACGCACAACCTCCACATGGCTTACAGTATACTCACATACTCGTGTCACGTCAATATAGTGTCATTATATGAGCTGTGAACTTTCTGTGAAAAGGCATCCATGTCAGATTGCGTAGCCATCTGCGAATAGCCTTTATATTCATCAGAAGGGTGATCCCTCTGGGATGGGGATTTATCCGTGGATATGCGGCTTTGCGGTATGAGAAGGTTTATTTTTTTGTTTGGGGTTTCAAACTTTTATGTGACAAACATAACTGTCTGTGTTATTATAAAAATGATATAAGCGAAAATGACTTTTGCGGAAACGAAAGTATCTTTATATTTTTTTATCCGTATACTTCCCATGATGGGGATAAATACTTGCAAAGTTGATTACTAATATTTTTTCATTATTACAGGTACAATAAGAACATGTAATAGCGGAAATGAGGTATAGTTACTTGCAGGTAGAGAAGTATATTGCGGATAAAATAACATCTTTATGTGAAAAGCGTGATATCAGTAAATACAGATTATCGCAGCTGTCGGGAATTTCCCAGTCGTCACTGGGAAGGATCATGGCGCAGGAAAACCTGCCGTCGCTGATCACACTTGAAAAAATATGTGCAGCTTTGGGCGTGACATTATCGCAGTTTTTTCAGGAAGGTAATTCAGAGAATCTGACAGAAAAACAGAAAGAAGTTCTAGGGATATGGAACGATCTGAATGCAAATGAGCAGGAAACAGTAATGTCAATGCTTCGTGGACTTCGGAAGTAGAAGAACAGTTCGAGTATATATATCGGCTGTTCTTTTTTTGTTTTCAGGCGTTAAAACGGTAATGTTTTTCTTGTGTACAGTAGAGCGCTATAGTATAATAAAACCAGTTTTTTGCATAAGTTTAAAAGCTATAATAAGGAAATCGGCAAACCAGATGAAAGTCTGGGACGCAAAACTACAGGGCCTGTAAAATGGCAGCCAGTTGCATAAAATGAGGTGCACTGTCTGTCTGACAGTGCTTTTTTGTGGTGTTATTTCATAGACGTAACAATAATGACTTTATATAGGAAAGAATGAGGAAAATGAAAGTATGAAAAAGGCAAAACGTTGTCTGATAGCGGTGGTGTCAGGTGTACTTGTAGCAGCTGCTGTCTTGTCTGGATGTGGACAGTCAAAGAAAGAAGTATCTAAAAATGATGATCATCTTACCGTTTATCTGTGGGAAAATCGTTTGATGAAAAATATTGCACCCTATATCCATGAACAGTTTCCTGATCAGGATATCGAATTTATTATTGGTAACAATGATACCGATTTATACAGTTATTTTAAAGAACATGATGAATTACCGGATATCATAACAGTACGTCGATTTTCTGGAACAGATGCACAGGACTTACAGCCTTATCTTATGGATTTTGCTTCTTATGATGTTGTTTCTAAGTATTATTCCTATGCGGTGCAATATTATAAGAATGAGGAGGATGAAATCCAGTGGCTGCCAATCTGTGGTATTCCGCAGACGATCATTGCCAACAAAACACTGTTTGATCAGTATGGCATAAAGATTCCAGAAAATTATGAGGAATATGTACAGGCCTGTCAGCAGTTTTATGATAATGGCATAAAACCGTATTCCATGGATCTTGGTGAAGACTGGTCTAATAATGAAATCATCCAGGCAGCGGCAATCGGTGAGTTTACAAGCCTGGATGGTATTGAATGGCGAAACGGTGCAGAGACTGCAGCGGATGAAGTAAAGTTTGATGATACATTATGGAAACGTATTTTTTCAGAAACCAGTCAGTTTCTTAAGGACTCGCATTTTGGCAAAGAAGATATCAATATTGACATCAATACAGGAACCCAGATGTTTGTCGAGGGAAAATCAGCAATGTTTCATGGACATCCGACGGTTATGCAGCAGCTGCAGAAACAGATGGATGCGGAGCTGATCCGTATTCCTTACTTTTCACAGACATCGGATGAATCCTATGTGTATATGACTCCGTCATTAAACATTGCATTTAACAAAAACCTGGAAAAAGACCGGGAGAAACTGGATACTGCACTGGATGTGCTGGATTGTATGATTTCAGAAGAGGGGCAAAAGCTGATTGCGGATGGAAGCGGTGTTATTTCATTGAATACAGATGTTCCAACCATGATGCAGGATGTACCTGGACTGGAAGAGGAAATTAAAAATAATGCTGTTTATATCCGATATTCCGCTCAAAAATCATTTGATGCAAGTCTTGAGGCTGTTCACGGATTACTGTCAGGGGAAATGGATGAAACACAGGCTTATGATACTTTGCGCAGTGTAATGAATCGTAAAGTTCCGGAAGAAAAAGCAACGGTGAATTTTGAAAATGAATATTCCATTTCACTGAACGATAGAAATGGCCGTGATTCAGCATCTTCCATTTTAACTACGATCAGAGAAGAAAATGATGCACAGCTGGCTCTGGCACCATATTATTATTTCACTTCTTCTATGTATAAAGGAGAATGCACCAATAGCCGGGTTGGCATGATGACAGCAAAGAGTTCAGATACAGCATTATATTTTACAAAAATTAGTGGTAAACAGGTTTGTGAACTCGTGGAAAATTATTTCGCCGATGCGGATGAGAATTTTTATGTAACCAATAAATACGAATTACCAATTGCATCCGGTATGAAAATTATCGTCAATCAAGCGGAAAGTGGATTTTCATTAAAGGACTTGACAGTTAATGATAAGAAAATAGACAAAGAAAAGGAATACTCTATTCTTCTTACAGACACCACAATGTCTGTTTTGAAAAAAATAAATCCGAAATGTGAGATTGAGCAGCTTAAAGATACAACATTATCAAGTGCATGGATCGAAGCAATGTCAAAAGGACAGCAGCCGTCAGCACCGGAAGATTATATAGAGGTTGAACAGTAAAAGTGGAGATAGAACAAACGGTAAATAAAAGAAAAAAAATAACAAGGCTGTTGCTTATACTACTTATTATTCTTTTAAGCGTAGTTTGTATAAAGTATCTTATAAGTAAGTCTAGCAAGTATATCAGTGAAAATGGAAAAAGCAGTATGGGAGCTGTTGTTGAGCAGATGCAGCAGACCTATGATCTTCAAGTGAGTGGGTACTACAGCCAGCTGCAGTTGGTTAAGGAATTTTTACTTCATGAGAGGGAGCTGTCTCTTGAAACGGATATGAACAAAAGTTTCTTTGAAGCATGGGAAAAAGAATCGGAAAGTACACTTATATTCCTTCGGGAAAATGGTCAGGCAATATCAGCAGGTGGAACAAAAATGCGGATTGATATGCCAAGTAAATTTCTGCTGGACTTAAAGAATGGATACAATATTGGAAAACTGGTGCGTGTTGATTATGATCAGAAGAAAAAAGACGGTTATCTGGTTGCGATTCCATGTCAGGAATATACTATCAATGGGGAAATTTATACGGCAATTGGAAGCGTGTATGATCATTCGAAACTGGATTCCATGTTAAAACTGAAAGGTTATGACGGGAAAGCATATTTGTTCATTCTGGATAATGACGGAAATATTACGTATACGAACCAGAGTGGTGATAAATACCTGCGTAATTATTCCCTGTTAAAACATTTAAAAGGAGAACAGGCTATTACAGAAGAAGAGGCTGATTTGTTCAAAAAGAAGTTTAATAACAGAGAATCCGGAGTTGCACTTTTGGGAAAACAGAACCCCTATTATCTGGGGTATTGCCCGATAGAAAGCAACAACACCATTTTGGTATGTATTGTGGAAAGGGGAGTTGTTGACAATGTGCTGAGGGATTACCAGAAAACGGTGTTGTTTACAACAATACTCATGGCAGGTTATATATTTTTACTTTTTGCCGGATTATTCTACAGTATTTCCAGACTTAGTCTTGCAGATCAAAAAGCAGAATATGAAAAAAGAAATAATGAACTTCATTTACAAACAATGAAGGAAATGGAAGTAGTCAATCAAAAACTGAAAAAGGCAAAGAACGTTGCAACAGAGGCTTTGCAGACAGCTGAAAATGCAAATAAGGCGAAAACGGATTTCCTGTCTAATATGTCACATGATATTCGTACACCTATGAATGCAATCATTGGTATCACATCTTTGATCAGACATGATGCAGGTAATAAAGCAAAAGTTATAGAGTATGCAGAAAAAATAGACATTTCATCACAGCACCTGTTAGGAATTATCAATGATGTTCTGGATATGAGCAAGATTGAGGCAGGAAAAACAGTCTTCAAGTATTCTGACTTTTCTATTCTGGATCTTGTACAGGAACTTGACACTATATTTCATACTCAAATATATGAAAAGCAGCAGACCCTTACAATCATAAAAGAAAATATTCAGCATGAGTGGGTGAATGCGGATCAGGTTCACCTGATGCAGATTTTCAGCAACCTGCTTTCCAATGCAGTGAAGTATACCCAGGAAGGTGGGGGAATTCAGTTCTTTGTAGAAGAATGTGAGACAAAGTCATCTGTCTATGCAAAGTACCGTTTCTTAGTTAGCGATAATGGTATGGGAATGTCGGCAGATTTCAAGGATACAATTTTTGATGCGTTTACCCGTGCGGAAAGTTCCCTTACAAATAAAATACAGGGAACCGGACTTGGAATGGCGATTACTAAGAATCTGGTTGAGGCAATGGGAGGTACCATTGATGTGGAGAGTGAATTGGGACAGGGAAGCTGTTTTGAGGTTCTCTTGGATCTGAAAATTGCAGAGGATAGAACGGTTGCTCTGGCGGCACAAGAAGAAACAGATGAGCAGGATGGAAATATTCTGCAGGGAATGAAATTCCTGTGTGCAGAGGATAATGAGTTGAACGCGGAGATCCTGATAGAACTGTTAAAGATTGAAGGTGCGGAATGTACCATTTGTGAAAATGGCGAAGAGATTTTGGAAGCATTTGAACAGTCTGCTCCAGGTGATTATGACATGATTCTGATGGATGTGCAGATGCCTGTTATGAATGGTTATGATGCAACGAAGGCAATCCGCAGAAGCTCCCATGAAGTAGCAAAGAAAATTCCAATCATTGCAATGTCTGCCAATGCATTCTCGGAGGACGTTCAGCATTCTCTGGCAGCTGGTATGAATGCACATATTTCAAAACCGGTTGAGATGAAGGTGCTGGAAAAGACGATCAGAAGCATAAAATCTGGTGGGGGGGGGGTACCGAACCGCAGGTCACTGAACAGTAACAAATGGATTTGATGCGGCAGTGCAATTTTATTAAACCAGGAGGTTGACAAGGAGATTTAATATGATTTCGAGAGCAAAGAAATATGTGGCAGTGTTACTGGCTTTTGTATGCGTGTGTATGATATTTTCTCCCCAGACCGCATATGCAGCCGAGGACAGTTCGCAGCATGAAACTGTCAAAGTCGGTTTCTTTGCCATGGATGGTTATCATGTGATGGATGAAGAAGGCAACCGCAGCGGGTATGGCTATGATTTTCTTCGGCTGATGGCCCGTTATTGGGATGTAGATTACGAATATGTCGGATATGATAAGAGCTGGGATGATATGCAGCAGATGCTTGAAGATGGCGAGATTGACATGGTAACATCTGCCCGCAAAACACCGGACAGAGAAGAAAAGTTTGATTTTTCACGTCCAATCGGAACCAATTATGGGATGCTGACCGTCCGCAGTGACAACAGCACGATTGTGGACGGCAATTACAGCACTTACAACGGTATGCGTGTGGCGCTTTTGAACGGAAACACCCGGAATGAAGAGTTTGCGGATTTTGCAGACAACAAAGGATTTACATATGTTCCATCTTATTTTGATACGACCACAGAAATGGATGAAGCCCTTCAGAGCGAAAAAGTTGATGCGATTGTTACCAGTTCTCTGAGAAAAACAAACAATGAGCGAATCGTGGAGAAATTTGGCAGCAGCGATTTCTATGTCATTGTTAAAAAGGGCAATACAGAATTGCTGAATGAGATCAATTATGCGATCGATCAGATGAATGCGGTTGAGGGTGACTGGAAAACGACGCTTTACAATAAAAATTATGAAAGCATAGAAACTAAGAATCTGGAATATACGGAGAAAGAAAAAAGTATTATTTCACAGTATTCCAAGGACAACCCGCTTCATGTTCTGTGTGATCCGACCCGTTATCCATATTCTTATAATGAAAATGGTGAGATGAAGGGTATTATCCCGGATTACTTCCGGAAAATTGCAGACTATGCCGGGATTTCCTATGAGTTTCTTACACCTGTCACCAGAGATGAGTATATTGCTTATCAGAAAAATAAGGAAACCACAGATATGAGCATCGATGCACGCCTGGAAACAGATAACTATGCTGAGACGAAAAAATGGGGGATTACTGCACCTTTCATTACGATGCAGCTGGCAAGGGTGACACGGCGTGACTTTGATGGGAAAATTAATGTTGTTACTACTGTTGACCAGACAGTATCAAATTCAATTGAAGATGCAATGGCACCCGGTGCAGAAAAACTGATGTGCAGTACCCGACAGGAAATGATGGAAGCTGTCCGTAAGGGTAAAGCAGATGCTGCCTTCGTCTACTATTACATGGCACAGGCGTTTGTGAACAGTGACACTACAGGCACCATGACATATACTCTGCTGGAACAGCCTACATTCACCTACCGCATGGTAATTTCATCAACTGAGAACCATGCGCTGGCTGGTATTCTGACGAAAGCAATGTATGCCATGCCCCAAAATCTTGTTGAAGATCTTGCAGCACAGTATACCACATACAAAGCAACAGAGCTGACATTTGTTGACTGGATCCGTCTGCATCCTGTTGTTACTGTTTTGGTTCTTCTTATTTTTGGATGGCTGCTGACTGCTATGGCTGTGACAATGGTGCGTCTCAGTGCAAGAAAAAAAGCTCAGAAGGCGGCCCAGGAGAAAGCTGAGGAAATGGCGGAACTGGCAGAGCAGGCACAGGCTGCAAACAAGGCAAAAACAGCATTTCTGTCACATATGTCCCATGATATGAGGACACCGATGAATGCAATCATAGGATTTACCGGTATTGCAATGAAAAATAATCCGTCAGACGAAGTGAAAAATTGTCTGGAAAAGATTGACGAAAGCTCAGAGCATTTACTGTCGCTGATCAATGATATATTAGATCTGACCCGCATCGAAAGTGGAAAAGTGAATTACAATCCGGTACCGGCGGATGTGAAAAACATTACAGATTCTGCATTGGATATTACAAAAGGTTTTCTTACGAACAGGGATATCAACTTTAAGATTCGGCGTGAAGAAGCAAAGATTCCAAATGTGCTTGCGGATCCTGCACGCCTGCGTGATGTGCTGGTCAATATTCTGAGCAATGCCGTAAAATTCACTCCGGATGGAGGGACGATTACATTTGAAGCCCGGTGTCAGGAAAAGGGCGGGGATGGATATATAAATATGCGTTATCGCATTTCGGATACTGGTATTGGCATGAGTGAGGAATTTACAAAAGAAGTTTTTGAGGAATTTGCGCAGGAAGATTCCGATGTGAGAACGCAGTACCATGGAGTTGGACTGGGGATGGCTATCGTAAAGAAGTATGTAGATATGATGGGTGGAACTATTTCCGTGCAGAGTAAAAAGCATGAGGGAACCACATTTACTGTGGATATTCCTTTGGAAATTACAGATAAGGAATGTAATAAGTCAGACACAGGTTTTTCTGAAAAGGTAAATCTTACAGGTGTGAATGTCCTTCTTGTAGAGGATAATGAACTGAATGCAGAGATTGCTACCGTGCAGTTGGAAGAGTTCGGGATGAATGTAGAAAGAGCTGTGGATGGAAAGAATGCTGTTGAGATTTTCAGAAATCATCCGGAAGGCACATTTGATGTAATCCTGATGGATATCATGATGCATGAAATGAATGGTTATGAAGCAGCAAAAGCAATCAGGGCAATGAATGACAGACCGGATGGAAAAAACATTCCTATTATAGCAATGACAGCTAATTCATTTGCAGAAGATGTTCAGGCATCACTGGATGCAGGAATGAACGCACATTTGTCAAAGCCGATTGTGATTGATGAAGTTATAAAAACGATTTTAAGGTATGTATATAATTGATTCGCAGAGGTTCATGAATTAGTGGAATACAATTGACAGGAGGACTAAAATATGACAATGCAAGAGTGTTACGAAGCTATTGGAGGAAACTATGAAGCTGTCTTGGGACGCCTTCACAGCGAAGCACTGATTCGGAGATTTGCATTAAAGTTCCTTGAAGATCAGAGTTATATACAGTTAAAACAGGCATTGGAAAATAAAAATTATGAAGATGCTTTCCGCGGTGCACACACACTGAAAGGGGTGTGTCAGAATCTTTCTTTTGACCGTCTGTATGAGGTTAGTCATGAGTTGATAGAACTTTTGAGAGATGGAACCGGAGAGCAGCCGGGGATATCGGAAGCAATGGAAAAAGTAACAGAAGTATATGAGATGACAATTGAAGAAATAAAGAAGGGGCTGTAGTATTAAGTAATGCGACATGACTTTCTGCCTTGAATCAAGTGCTTGGAACATCATAAAAATGAGTGGATAAAGGAAACAAAATGTCGATTCACCAATAATTGGCCAAAGCGAACGTGGGAAAACTCCACCGCTCCCAGCGCATGGCCGATTCGCTTCGGTGCTTCCGGCTCTGCTTCCATCTCCGGCTCATCCAGCAGCTCATATACCCGCTCCATGGAGGCCAGCGCCGATTGCAGAGAGTTTGTCATATAGGAAAGCTCTGTGATCGGTTCGCTGGACATGTTCATGTACTGGAAAAAGGCCTGGAACGTGCCGGGGGTCAGGCTGCCTTTCATAAGCATCCCACCGCCGAGGATCGCAATCCATGTGTCTGCCCTCCACGGCAATGTTGATCTTGTCGGCGGTGATGGTAGGGATCAGCAAAGCGCCTGCCGCATTCGCCAGCGTGACAAGTAGGATGAATACACACTTGCCGCGATAGGGGTTGAGAAATGGCAACAGATTTTTGAAAGATGAATCACGCTTTCCACAGACTATGGAGGTTGCAATAAGCGTAGACCGCTTCGACTTCATCGCCCTCGCAGAGAGCGAAGCAGACCTCCGGATTTTCGCCGGGATGCAGTTCCTTGCGCTGATTGCCTTGCTTGGTCTGGAGAGATACCCATTCGATGTAGTGCTCCGGCAGCATAGGATGCTCCAAGGAGCCGACCTTGACATGGACGATGCCGTTTTCTACCGTCCAGACGGGAACATGCTTCTCCACGGCGGCGTCGGTGGTGCCGGGAACGATCTCGCTCATCGGCTCGCCGCAGCAGATGACGGGAACGCCCGTGTCCTTGACCTTGGCAATGATGTTACCGCAATGCTTGCAAATGTAAAACTTCTGCTCCATGATGATTCTCCTTTTCTTTCTTTAATAATTTTCCGCGTGGATCTCAAAATAGCTCTGGGGATGATTGCAGGCAGGGCAGACTTCCGGCGCTTTCTCACCGATCACAATGTGGCCGCAGTTGCGGCACTCCCATACCTTGACCTCACTCTTTGCAAAGACCTCCGCCATCTCCACATTGTGCAGCAGGGCACGGTAGCGCTCCTCATGGTGCTTTTCAATAGCGGCAACCAGACGGAAGCGCTGCGCCAGTTCATGAAAGCCTTCTTCATCGGCGGTTTTGGCAAAGCCGTCGTACATATCCGTCCACTCGTAGTTCTCGCCCTCAGCGGCAGAGAGAAGATTTTCAGAGGTATCGCCAATGCCGTTCAGTTCTTTGAACCACAGCTTAGCATGTTCCTTTTCGTTGTCAGCGGTTTTAAGGAACAACGCCGCGATCTGCTCATGGGTCATGTGTATCGTGTCGGAGTCAGTACGTTCCGCTTCGGCAAGGAGAAACTCTGCCAGCCGCCGATCCAATCCCTTGAACATGATCTGCTGCATCGCCCACATCACATCAGAAAAGCGTTTCCATTTCGTGTTCGGTCAAGGATGACCAGAACGGAAGCTGTGTCAGTGTTCGTTCCATATCAATGGCAGCTATGCTTGCCGCAGCCGTGGTTACCGCAGGTGTGACCAGACTCGCCGTGCTCATGGTCATGGTGATCACAATGAACATTGGGGTCATAGCCCAGATTTCCGCTGAGCAATGCGCTCACTGCTGCGTCAGCGTCCCCACTGACACCGCCGTAGAGCTTGATGCCCGCTTCGGCCAGAGCTGCCTGGGCACCGCCGCCGATGCCCCCGCAAATCAAAGTGTCCACGCCGTTCTGCATCAGGAAGCCTGCCAGTGCGCCGTGACCGCTGCCGTTGGTATCAACAACTTCCGCATGAGTGATTTTGCCGTCTGTAGCTTCATAAAGCTTGAACTGTTCGGTATGGCCGAAATGCTGAAAAATTTGACCGTTTTCATAGGTAACTGCAATTTTCATAATGGAATCTCCTTTGCATTTTTTGTTGGATTTTTCTGTGTTGGCTCTCTGCATCCGGCACCAACGGCCGCAGTGGGCTGCCTCCTGTCCTCCGCAGATGCGGTAGTTTCCCCCGGTGATGTGCAGCGGTTTCCCGTGGACAAGACACGCTGCGATCTTGCGCCGTGCGACTTCGTAAATCTCCTGCACGGTAGAGCGTGAAATGTCCATTTGCGCGGCACACTGTTCGTGGGTTTGCTGCTCCAAGTCAACCAGACGAATGACCTCGTATTCGTCCAGCGTCAGCAGGATCGGCTTGGTATTCTCGCACCCATTGGGGCAGAAGGTATCAATTTGTGGTGCGCCACAAATCCGGCGGCACCGTGGCGGTCTTGGCATGGACGATTTCCTCCTTTTGTTTTCGGTATATACCGATTATAACATCTCACGCAGAAAAATCAATACAGATTTTTTAAAAGCCGCTGTAATGCTTATCTCCGAGCTGTGTGTCGGCTGCATGAGTTTCGGCAAGGCAGGGACCATGCACGACTGGACGCTGGATGAAACAGAGAAAGTGGTCAAACACGCACTTGACACCCTATCTTCCTCACCGCGTTGTGGGAGGCATTGACCAGAATCCCGCGGATGGCAGCCGGAAATGCAGCGCCGTCCCAATCAGCGGCTTTTCTGTTTCCGGTATTCCGTTGGGGTTAATTGGTAGCGTTTTTTGAATAATCTGCAAAAATAGTCAACGTTATGAAAACCTGTCTCAGAAGAAATGAGACTGACTTTTTTCTCGGTTTTTGAAAGCAACTGACCGGCCTGTTTTAAACGGTAGTTAATGAGATAGTTAACCGGCGTTATATGTAAATATTTCCGAAACAGATTCAAAGCGGTACTTTTACTGACCATTGCCTGTTCTGCAATGTCATCCAATGAGATACTCCGTGAGTAATTTAGATGGATAAATTGCAGCATGAGCTGTAACCGGGCTTGAGAAGCGGTTGAATGATCCTTGTGTTCTTCCTGATATGAAATGTCTGTGTTTTCAAATATTTCCAGCCAGAGATTCTGAAGGAGAGAACTGGTAAGGAGTTCTTTGGATAAAACGGAATCCTGTGCAGAAATAATTTGCCGCATGATAGATAAAACCTTTGCTTGCCAGCATACTTTTTTATGAAATACGAGAAATGGCAATGAGGAAGAAATGATCGGCAGAATATATTTCTGATAAATCAGGCTGTCGCAAGGGGCAATAAAAGAAGGCATAAATACAAAATTGGGAATGAGGGCTTTTGAGGGAGAATAAAGGCGATGGAGTACCTTTGTATTAATGAATACGCCATTTCCTTCGGTTAAATGAAATTGGTCTTCTCCAATCCACAAAGTAACGGTTCCGGATTCAATATAAATAAACTCCAATTCAGTATGCCAGTGCCATTCGATACAGTTGAAATCGAAAACGGACAGATCTTCATAATAAAACTGGAAAGGATAGAGAGTGCTTCCGTGCTGAGCTGTCTCCATCAAATCTTCACCTGTAATGATTTTGGTATAGGTTGTATTTATATTCATAGAAACCCCACTCTTTGAAACATACTTTACGATATTATACAATAAATTTCGGAAATAAATCAATGAAAATAAAGATGTTATGTTATATAATTCAATAAAAAACGAGGAGTGATGGCCATGCCAAATTACCGGAAAACAAAAATAGCCTGTTATATGGGATTTATTACACAGGCAATTGCAGCTAATTTTGCCCCATTGTTATTTTTGAAATTTCATAATGATTATCAGATTGCACTTGGAAAAATCGCATTGATTTCTACCTGCTTTTTCCTTACACAGTTGTTGGTAGACCTGTTTTGTGCAAAGTTTGTGGACAAAATAGGGTATCGCATCTGTATTGTTACTTCTGAGGTATGTTCCGCAGCAGGATTGGTTGGTCTGGCTTTTTTGCCAGAGCTTTTGCCGGAACCGCTTGTTGGAATTATCCTGAGTGTGATTGTATATGCAGTCGGAAGTGGTCTGATTGAAGTGCTTTGCAGCCCGATCGTGGAGGCGTGTCCATTTGATAACAAAGAGGCAACGATGAGTCTGCTTCACTCTTTTTATTGTTGGGGAGCAGTGGGAACGATTGTGATCTCTACACTGTTTTTTGCGGTGTTTGGCATGGACAGCTGGAAATGGCTGGCTGTCTTATGGGCGCTTGTTCCGGCCATAAATATCTATAATTTTGCAACCTGTCCGATCGAGCATTTGGTAGATGAGGGGGAAGGAATGGGAATAAAAGAACTGTTTCGAAAACCTCTTTTCTGGCTTTCCATATGCTTGATGATTTGCTCCGGTGCATCAGAACTGGCTATGGCACAATGGGCATCTGCTTATGCGGAAGCTGCTCTGGGGCTGTCAAAGACAGTTGGTGACCTGGCCGGTCCCTGCATGTTTGCTGTTACAATGGGGATCAGTCGTATAATTTTCGGAAAATATGGTGATAAAATGGATCTGATGAAATTTATGATCGGATCTGGAATTTTATGTGTGATATGCTACCTGCTTGCTTCTGTATCGTTGAATCCGATATCAGGTTTGATTGGATGTATTATCTGTGGCTTTTCTGTTGGGATTATGTGGCCCGGCACAATCAGTATTTCATCAGAAAGATTTCCGGCAGGTGGAACGGCTATGTTTGCTTTGCTTGCTATGGCGGGGGACCTGGGTGGAAGCATAGGTCCGGGGATTGTTGGACGTGTTACACAAAGTGCAGGAGACAATATTCGTGCAGGTATGGGAGTTGGGCTATTGTTCCCGGTTATTTTATTAATCGTGCTTTTTATTTTTGCAAGGCAAAAAAATAATAAATGAAAGCTTTTTTACAATCAATTCAAAGCCAAGAAGTATAAAGCCAAAGCTCATGAAAAGTCAGTACAAAAGGTAGTAAGAAAATGGAATGACCAAAGGCAAGCGGGAAGTGCCAGAAGATGATGCCCTTGACTTTTCTTCAAAAAAGTTTTACTATCAAATCATTATTAGATAGTATTAAAAACTAGATATCGGGGTAATGTAAAAAAGAAGTGGTTTGAAAGTTGAAGAAAGGCAGGGGCGATCAGGACATGAATAAGAAAGCATGGAAAGCGGGTGCGGTATCGGCACTGGCAGTTGGAGCGGGGCTGGCGGCAGCGGCGTCGAAGCGGAAAAAGGCAGGAAAAGTGGTTAAGTCGGCTTCGGATTACCGGAATACGGAACGCGGCAGCCAGGAGAAAAACAGCAAGGGAATTTATTATTCAAAGGGAAATTATGAGGCATTTGCACGTCCGGAGAAACCGGCGGGAATCGAGGGCAAATCGGCTTATATCGTCGGAAGTGGATTGGCTTCTCTGGCGGCGGCGTGTTTTCTAGTGAGAGACGCACAGATGCCGGGAGAAAATATCCATATTCTGGAGGCGATGGAGGTAGCAGGTGGTGCATGTGACGGTATTCAGGATCCGACCCGTGGATATGTGATGCGCGGCGGCCGCGAGATGGAGGATCATTTTGAGTGCCTGTGGGATCTGTTCCGCAGCATCCCGTCCCTGGAGGTGCCGGGGGCATCAGTTCTCGATGAATATTACTGGCTGAATAAACACGATCCGAACTACTCGCTCTGCCGTGCGACGGTCAACCGAGGCGAGGATGCACACACGGACGGCAAATTCCGCTTGAGCCAGAAAGGCAGCATGGAGATCATGAAGCTGTTCTTCACGAAGGATGAGGATCTGTATGACAAATCCATTGAGGATGTGTTTGATAATGAGGTGTTTGATTCGGATTTCTGGCTGTACTGGAGAACAATGTTTGCGTTTGAAAATTGGCACAGTGCATTAGAGATGAAACGCTATTTTCAGCGTTTTATCCACCACATTGGCGGACTTCCGGATTTCTCGGCACTTAAATTTACGCGTTACAACCAGTATGAGTCGCTGATTCTGCCGATGCAGAAATATCTGGAGACGGCAGGCGTCCAGATCCAGTTTGGCACCGAGGTTACGAATGTGCGGTTTGACATCCAGGGTGAGAAAAAGGTTGCGAAGGCGATCGAGTACGTGAAGGGCGGCGAGAAGAAGGAAATCGCGTTGACTGAGGATGATTTTGTCTTTATTACGAACGGAAGCTGTACTGAGGGAACGATCTACGGTGACCAGAATCAGGCACCGGTAGAAGGTGCGGAAGTGCGTACCAGCGGCTGCTGGAGTCTGTGGCGTCAGATTGCTGCGCAGGATCCGGCATTTGGACATCCGGAGAAATTCTGCTCGGATATCCAGAAGACGAACTGGGAGTCTGCGACGGTCACGACTTCGGATGAGACAATCATTTCCCAGATCCGCAAGATTTGCCGCAGGGATCCGAGAAGTGGACGCGTCGTAACAGGCGGTATCGTGAGCTGCCGTGATTCAAGCTGGCTGCTCAGCTGGACGATCAACCGTCAGGGACAGTTCAAAGCGCAGGATAAGGACGAGATCTGCGTCTGGGTATACAGTTTATTTACGGATGTACCGGGCGATTATGTGAAGAAGCCGATGCGCGCCTGCACGGGCAAGGAGATCACAGAAGAATGGCTGTACCATCTCGGAATCCCGGAGGATCAGATCGAGGAACTGGCTGAGAACCATGCGAACTGTACGCCGACGATGATGCCGTATATTACAGCATTCTTTATGCCGCGGCGTGCCGGAGACCGCCCGGACGTTATCCCGGATGGATGTGTCAATGCGGCATTTCTGGGGCAGTTTGCGGAGACCCCGCGTGATACTATTTTCACGACCGAGTATTCCGTCCGCACCGCGATGGAAGCGGTGTATGGCTTGTGCGGCGTAGACCGCGGCGTACCGGAGGTATGGGGAAGTGTCTACGATATCCGCGAGCTTCTGGACAGCACGGTCAAGCTGATGGACGGCAGATCGCCGCTGGAAATGAAGCTGCCGATGCCGTTTGAAGCACTCAAAAAGCCGATTCTCCGGAAGATTGACAAGACGGTGATTGGAAAGCTGCTGCGCGATCACGGCGTGCTGAAAGACTGGATGGTGTAAGAGACTGAGGAACGCAGGTGTTACTGTTCACAGTAACACGCAGGTAAATATGGCTGCGTTAGATAAAGGAAAACAGGCTGTCACAAACAGAAGGCCCCGGACGGAAAACGTTCGTTTGGCATTCGTGTGGCAGCCTTTTTTGTGTAACAGGAAATTGTCGTGAGGCACATTCTTTTTCACTTGCCCGTTTTTCTCTGACATGATACAATAAAGATTGGCGTAAATGTAGAAAATTTGAGAAGAAAACGATTTTGAAAAGGATCGTTTGATAGATGTGAGGGAAAATAGATGGATTATTTACTTTGTATCCCGGCGCGGGAGACAAATACGAGAGAGAATTGTGAGAAAATACATAATGTTCTGGCGCGCATGTCCGATACCTACAAACTGCGGATTGTACCGGAACCGGTTAAGAATAAGCAGTTTCCATGTCCGCCGTATTACAAGAAATACCGGATCTACAAGCCGGTAAAGGAACGCGATACGAACGGAGAGGCATATCTGGAAAAAGAAGAGGAAGAGATGCTCTTGAGTTCCTGCAAGACGGAGGAAGAGCAGGAACTGATGAAAAGCTGTATCTATGCGTACCAGTATTCGGCGGCGATCGTACTTAAAAGCTTCCGGGAGAAGGAAAAGAAAAATAAGATGCAGGTTCGACCTCTTTCGGAGCGGACACAGGCGCCAAGAGGCGTAAGTGGTCCGAATAGGGGAACACGTCTGGAAACACCGGAAAAAGCCGAAAAGCCGGAACAGGAGCGCAGCGCACAAGAACGTCCGTCTGGCAGTGACAGACCGGAACGATCGGAGAGAAGCTATCGGAACCGTACAGCGGATCGTGCTGCTGAGGGGAATACTGAGCGCACGCAGGGCAGAGAAAGAGCTTGCTCAGAGAGAGAGAGGGCAGCGCGTGTTTCGGGAGCCGAGAGAGCAGCGGACAGACGTAGCGGAAACCGCGCGGTGCCGGAAAATGAGAAACGGGAAGACCGCCCGGCTTCTGGAAGGCGGGAGCGGTTTGAGCGCCGTCCATCGCGCAGAGGAGAACGGCCAGAAGTGGAGAAAAATGAGGCCGTGAAAGACCCAGTGCAGGGCGAACTTCCGTTCCGCGCTTACATGGAGACAGGCAGCCTCCCGGCGTTCCGGGATACGGCAGCAACGGTGACTGTACAGCCGATACAGCGGAAGAAAGAAGGTTATATGCCGATGGAGCGCAAACCGGCCGCGCAGACGCAGGAGCCGGAACCACAGGTGTAAGGTATGTGACAGAAACAGAACGATAAAATTAAATCACAGAATTTATAGAATGGCATCGAAACAATAAGAGTTCCGATGCCATTTGAGCATCAAACAGGACTATGCTTTCCATTTCTTTATTCTAACCATTCAGTTCTAATCCCCCCTATTTTCCGCATATGAATAAATGCAGTCTGTGAAAAGTACAGAACAGGGACAGAAAAAGGGGGAAATGCGCATGTATGAGAACCGGACGGTGGAAGAGGTGTGCAGGGAGTTTTCGGTCGATTTGCGGACAGGCTTATCGGCAGCGGAAGTGGAGGTGCGGCAGCGCCATTATGGGGAAAATGAGCTGCGGGAAGCACCACCGCGGAGTCTGATTGTGCGCATCGGGGCACAGCTTTGCGACTCCCTGATTTTTGTGTTGTTTGCGGCAGCCGGGATCTCCCTGCTTTTGGGCGAGTACGGCGATGCGGGGGTAATTCTGGCGGTTGTCGTATTAAATGCCACGGTGGGCGTGATTCAGGAGGGGAAGGCGGAGAAAGCGCTCGAATCCTTAAAACGGATGACGCAGCTGGAGGCGGTTGTGATCCGGGAAGGAAAAGGGCGGGAGATTGCCGCGCGGGAGCTGGTGCCGGGGGATCTGGTCGTGCTCGATGCCGGGCGGCAGGTTCCAGCCGACCTGCGTCTTACCGAGACAGCTGAAATGCGGGCAGAAGAATCAGCGCTGACCGGCGAATCGCGGGCGGTTGAGAAAAACAGCCATTTTTTAGCCGCCGGTGCGCTTCCGGTGGCAGAGCGTAAAAATGAGACATTTATGACTTCTTATGTGACGGCAGGGCGGGGAAAGGGAATTGTCATCGCCACCGGCATGAATACGGAGGTAGGGCGGATTGCCTCTCTGATCCGCGAGGCGCCGGAGGAGGAGACACCGTTGCAAAAAAGGCTGTCGGATCTGGGGAAACTATTGAGTATTCTTACGATCGGGCTGTGCGTTTTATTATTTGCCCTCGCCGTCTGGCAGAAGCGCGACGTGATGGAAATGCTGCTCACTGCGATTTCCCTGGCGGTAGCTGCCGTGCCGGAGGGGCTTCCGACGACGGTGACGATTGTGCTGGCGCTGGGAGTG
The DNA here is from genome assembly GCF_003479985.1 of Clostridium sp. AM43-3BH. Classification (NCBI taxonomy): domain Bacteria; kingdom Bacillati; phylum Bacillota; class Clostridia; order Eubacteriales; family Clostridiaceae; genus Clostridium; species Clostridium sp. AM43-3BH. The sequence continues at coordinate 138,105 of NZ_QUIH01000002.1, read as the reverse complement.
ACGAAAATGGCGCGGGCTGGCACGATCGTGCGCCGTCTTCCGTCCGTGGAAACACTGGGGGCAGTCAGCGTGGTCTGCTCAGATAAAACGGGGACGCTGACGAAAAATGAGATGACGGTGACGACATGTTATGTAAATCGACAGGAGTATACGGAACAGGAATTGGCGCGCTCTAAGGAAAGAGAAGTGGGAAAACGGCTTCTGGAGGTATTTGCGCTGTGCAGCGATGCCGGGGAGACGGTGGGGGATGCCACCGAGCGGGCGCTGTACGGATTTTGTGAAAATTGTGGTGTTTCTCCGGAGCATCTGCGTCGGAGATATCCGCGGAAAGGGGAGATTCCCTTTGATTCGGATCGGAAGAGAATGACGACGGTGCATGAGCAGGGAGAAAACTGGATTTCTTGTGTAAAAGGGGCGCCGGATGTGATTCTTAAAAGGTGTCGTTATGAGATGGAAGAGGACAAAATTGTGCCGCTGACCAGGGAGAGGCGGACAGAGATTGAGGCGGAGATCACGCGTATGTCCGCGCGTGCCCTGCGAGTACTCGCGGGGGCGTATAGGGAGCTTCAAACAGGAAAAATGCCGGATGGAAAGAGGGAGAAACAGGTGGGACAGCTGGAGCAGAACCTGATATTTCTGGGTCTGGCAGGCATGATGGATCCGCCGAGGGAGGCAGCAGCCGGGGCAGTTGAGGCATTTCGCAGGGCATCTGTGCGGACGGTCATGATCACTGGAGATCATGCAGACACGGCGCTTGCGATCGCCAGGCAGCTGGGGATTGCCAAACGGCGGGAAGAATGCATGACGGGGGCGCAGCTGGAAACGCTGGATGAGGGAGCTCTGGAGGAACGAATCGGTTCTGTATCAGTCTTTGCACGGGTGTCGCCGGAACATAAAGTCCGGATTGTGCGGGCTTTAAAACGCGCCGGGTGCGTGACGGCGATGACCGGGGACGGCGTAAATGATGCGCCGGCGCTTAAATCAGCCGATATCGGGATCGCGATGGGAAAGAGTGGCACCGATGTGGCGCGGCAGGCGGCGGATATGGTTTTGACGGATGATAATTTTGCGACGATCGAGAGGGCAATTGAGGAAGGGCGCGGCATCTATGAAAATATACGAAAATCTATACTGTTTCTGCTTTCCTCCAATCTGGGGGAGATTTTAACCATGTTTGCCGCCGTTGCTATCGGAATACCGGCGCCGCTGGGAGCCGGGCACATCCTTTGGATCAATCTGATTACGGATTCGCTTCCGGCGCTGGCACTCGGCATGGATGGAAACGACCGGGAGAACTTGATGCGTCAGCCGCCGCGCCGGACGGGCGAGTCGCTGTTTGCCGGAGGAGGGTGGTTCTGCATGGTATTTTACGGGTCTCTGATTGCAGCAGTCACGCTGGGGGCATTTTTCAGCAGACAGGAGCTTTTGCGGGCGCAGACGTATGCATTTACCGTTCTGGGGCTGTCGGAGCTCTTTCATGCGGTCGGCATGCGCTCGCTTACGGGCTCGGCATTTTCACGCAGTCTTGGAAAAAATCCGCTGATGCTTGCGGCATTCCTTGTGGGGATTCTGATGCAGGTTGCGGTGACGGAGATTCCTTTTTTGATGAAACTCCTTCACACGGTGCGGCTGCACCCGGCAGAGTGGCTGGCGCTTCTCCTGTTATCCGCCACGCCGCTGTTAGTGCATGAACTTTTAGCATTTCTTTTTCGGAAACGGCGTTGATACAGCGAAAATGCAGTTTACAGATAGGTATTTTTGAAGCCCCGGCAAATTCCGTTACTGGGCACGTATGCGCGAACAGTAACACGCGGCAGGAGATTGAGCAGATTTCGAAAACAGGCTTGTTCTTTTGGACAAAAAAACTTATAATAAAAGGGAGTCCAAGCTGATTTTGTCAGAAAAGTATAAAAAGTTGCTGTCCGCAGACAGGCATTTTTGAAGTCTAAGGTGCCGCATGAAAATAGAATGGAAGCAACCATAGATACATAGGAAGATGAGGGAAGAGATGAGGGAGAAACAGACGAGAGAGGACGCCTCCGGCGTTCGAAAGAAGCCGGCAGCTTCATCCGCACGATCTTCGGGCAGGCGGGGCACCGCAAAGAAAAGCGGGAAAATTGATGTCGGCAAGCAAAAGAAAGCGGGCAAAAATAACAGCCGGAGCGGTGGGCAGATCGTGTTCCATGCGATGGCAAGGATCTTTGGAACCATGTTCAAGACGCTTCTGGTGTGTCTGGTACTGCTGGTGATTGGCGGTGCCGGATTTGGCGCATATAAGCTGATTCCGCTCTATGAGGACTATAAAAGCCAGATAGAGGGAGTGGTGGAAAACAGTACGCTGGATACGTTCCGTTTGCAGGAGGCAAGTTATATTTATGATTCCAACGGTAATGTGCTGGCGAAGCTGACGGGAGACGAGGATTCCAGTTATTTGACGTATGACCAGATACCGCAGAATGCAGTCAACGCATTTGTGGCGATCGAGGATCGGACGTTCTGGGAAAATCCAGGCATTGATATAAAAGGTATTTTCCGTGTCGCAATCAATTACTTTTTGACTGAGGGAGCAGAAAAGCACGGCGCGAGTACGATCACCCAGCAGTTAGCGAGAAACCGTTTTCTGACCCGCGAGGTGTCGATGGAGCGGAAGATCAAGGAGATGCTGATTTCCTTAGATCTGACGAAGAAATACACCAAAGAGCAGATTATGGAGTTCTATATCAATGATATCAGCTTCGCGAACACGTACTACGGGCTTCAGGCGGCTGCAAGAGGTTATTTTGGCAAGGATGCGGATGAACTGTCCTTGAGCCAGACGGCATATTTGTGTGCGATTCCGAACTCGCCGACGTATTACAACCCGTACCGTCATCCGGAAAATGCGCTGACACGCCGCGATAAGATTCTGGAAGATATGCTGAGTATGGGATTTATTACGGAGAAAGCGTGCAAAGAGGCAAAGGCGGAGGAGATCACGGTCAACCGTCAGAGAGTGCCGCTGCACAACTATGAGACGACGTATGCGATCGACTGTGCGATTCGCTATCTGATGCGCCGTGACGGTTTTGAATTCCAGTATGGATTCCGCAGCGACGAGGCTTACAAAGAGTACAATGCCAATTACAACGAGGTGTACAACCAGGAGCGCGATGCGCTCTATACGGGCGGCTATAACCTTTATACCTCGTTGGATCCGGACAAGCAGACGATCCTGCAGGATGCATTAGATGGAGTTCTGTCCTTTGATGGCAATACATCCGAAAACGGCGTTTACAAGCTGCAAGGCGCGTCCACCGTTATTGACAACAAGACGAACCGCGTCGTGGCGATTGTGGGTGGACGCAGTCAGGAGACGGATACCTACACATTAAACCGTGCGTTCCAGAGCCCGAGACAGCCGGGAAGTTCTATCAAACCGTTGATTGTGTATACACCGGCACTGGAAAATGGTTACACATCGGAAACAAGGATTCCGAATATCGATATTGACGCGGCGAAGCAGAAGGGCGTGGATGTGAAGTCCCTTTCCGGCGAGAGGCTGGAGCTTCGAAATGCGGTCGAGCGAAGTAAAAATGGTGTGGCATGGTATATCTATGATGATATCACACCGGATGTCGGCATGGCATATTTAACCCAGATGCGCTTCGCGAGTGTGCAAGCGGCGGACTATTATCCGGCGACCTCCCTGGGCGGCTTTACCACCGGTATGACGACCGAGGAGATGGCGGGCGCTTATGCGGCGCTGTCAGACCGGGGACAGTACCGCGAACCGACCTGTATTATCAAGATGATCAATAACCAGGGCGAAGATATTTTTGAAGATTATGAATCGGTTCAGGTTTACCAGGAGAGCAGCGCCGTGCTGATGACCGATATTTTAAAGGGAGTTGTCACAAAAGGTACGGCGGCGTCGATGGGGTGGAGCGGCAATATAGAGGCGGCCGGAAAGACCGGTACGACCAACGGCAGCCGTGACGGCTGGTTCTGCGGCATGACGCCATATTATACGATGACGGTCTGGGTTGGCTACGACCAGCAGAAGACACTTTCCAGCCTGTACGGCGGCACGTATCCGGCGAAGATCTGGAAAAATGCGATGGAAAAGATGGTAGAGGGGCTTCCGGCGGCGTCCTTTGATACCCCGGAGACGGACAATGGACGCGGAGAAGGAACCTATCTGGCAGGTCATCCGGATGCATTTGAAATCACAACCAGCGGATATACCGCGGCGAATTTCAGAAGGGATCATTTGCTCTCGGATGAGGCGGCGAAGCTTCTGGAGTCTGCAAAGAGCGGCGATTCCGGCCGCAGCAGCAAGGAGTTAAAAGAAGACGCCAGCGCCAAGATCGAGCAGATCAAGAGCGAATCCATCAAAGAGCGGATGCAGCGGATCCACAAGACGGGTACGGCAGGAAAACGGTATTCAGCCCCGGCGGTGGTGCCGGAAACACCTGCCGAGACAGTTGAAGATCCGGCAGAATCTAGCACGACGATCGTGCCGGCAGGACCGGGCAGCGACATCGGACCAGGACACGGTCCGGCGCAGGAACCGGCAGTGGGTCCGGCGGCGGAGATTGGGCAGTAAAGAATTGAAAATGAGAAGAGTCATTTGATGCAGAGACATTAAATGGCTCTTCTTTGTTTTGTAGAAAAGAATTGTTCTATGAAATCTGTTCAAGATTTATGTGGAATCAATGGCGGAAGAATATTTGAATGAGAATAAAATTGACCGATTGTTTATGCAATAAGGGAAATATGGGGGAAAATGGATTGGAAATGTACAATACAATGAAATAAAACATGATAAAAGATCAATACGATTTAAAGTTCGTCAAATAAAATCAGAAAACGACTTGAAAATGAAAAAATAAAGTGCTAATATATCAGTAAGATATCTGAGATATATTAAAGAAAACAAAGTGCATGTACTAATAAAAGATTAAAAAAGAAAGGAAGGAAAAAGAGTATGGGCGACAAAATCAGATTTGGTATTATCGGCGGCGGTATGGCAGGTCCGTTAAATGCAGGAGCACTTCGGGATATCCCGGAAGCAGAGGTTGTTTCATTCTGTGACGTGAAAGAGGATGTGGCAAAGGAATTCAGCAAAGAGTACAATATTCCGTCTTATTACACGGATTATAAAGAGATGCTGAAACGAGATGATATCGATGCTGTCTGTGTAGTAACACCTCCATTCCTGCATGAGCAGATGGTTGTGGACTGTGCGAAGGCTGGCAAACACGTAATGTGTGAGAAACCAATTTCTGTCGATTGTAATGCAGCTGACAGGATGATTGCAGCATGTAAAGAAGCGGGCGTTAAATTTGGTGTTATCTTTATGTACCGTTTCATGGATCAGGCTCAGCTGATCAAGAAAGCGCTGGATGAAGGCAAGCTTGGTAAACTTCTTTCGGTTGATTGTTCTGGAAAATGCTTCCGAAGCGATGAATACTATGCTTCCGGTGCATGGAGAGGTACATGGAAAGGTGAGGGCGGCGGTTCCCTGATTAGCCAGACCGTTCATTTTATTGACTTAATGCTTTATTTAGTCGGCGATGTAGAGAGACTGACTGGTAATTATATGACAACCCTGCATCCGGATATTGAAGTAGATGACGTAGCCAACGCAATATTCAAATTTAAGAATGGGGCGTTGGGAAGCCTGGTAAGTAGTAGTGCAGTCCGTCCGGGTTATCCGCGTCACATCGAAATCCATGGTGAAAAAGGTACGATCAAGATTGTGGAAGAAGAGATCGTAGAATGGAAAGTAGAAGGCATGAACGAGGATGATTACCTGACCAAGGTAAAAGTTGACTCTGGTGATACAGCAACGGGTGCTGGCTATGTGGCAACCGAAAATCACAGAAGACAGCTTACTGATTTCATCCATGCGATCAAAGAAGATCGTGAGCCGATGGTAGACGGCGTAGAGGGAAGAAGAACACTTGAATTTATCCGTGCGATTTATCAGTCGAGCGACCTTGGTAAAGAAGTGCATTTCCCGATCCAGGAAGATGAAAAATACGGAAAGAAGACAGCTTGGTAATAAGGAGGTATAGATTATGGAAAAGAAGATGTATACAGAGACGTTGGAAAAGGTTCGCAATGATTATGCGGTTCGCAATATTGATAAATTAGAGGCAGCGATCAAAGCCGGTGATATGGAAAAAGCGCTGGAGCTGCACAAATTAAATGTAGAGAAAAAGACAGGATTTCACCATTTCGCAGTCCGCTGGGTAAATCAGACATTACGCAATTTCAAGAAATGGGCACCGGATGAGGCGATCTTTGAATGTATGGAAGACTATGCATTATGGTGCTATCCGCCATGTCTGCAGGACTGGATGGAGAAATATAAAGCGGGTCAGGCTACATATAAAGATTTCCCAATGGAAGATTTCCTGGAGAACCGTGCAGTATTATGGTCTGCTCTTCATGATAACGGCGATCAGATTTGGGAAGAGGATGAGGAGAAGATTACCTTTACACTTCCGCGTTGTAACAGCGGCGGCTGGCTGGTAACCGAATGTCAAGACAAGGTACAGACTTTAGATAAACCGGATCCAAGAGCTTATAATAAGGAAGGATTCCAGTGCTACTGCCTGAACTGTACAACCATGTGGGAGTTTGGTTGGTACAAATGGTTTGGATGGCCATTATTCATCATGGATGTGCCGACTATCGGCAGCGACGGTAAGTGTGTGATGGTTATGTACAAAGATCCGAAAGATATCCCGGATTCTTATTATGAGAAACGCGGCTTGGAGAGAAAGATCTAATGAAAAACCGGCGGCAGTTTCACAGGCTGCCGCCTTTGTAAAAACTATCCAGGAAAGGGGGATACGTTATGAAAGAAAAGGGGAACCCACTTCTCCAGATAATTCGAAATGTAAATGATGCGGTAGTAGTTGTTCTTTTTCTTGCGATGACAATTACGGTTATTATTCAGGTTTTTTTCCGTTTTGTAATACAGAGTCCTCTTAGATGGACCGAAGAATTAGCGAGATATCTGATGATATGGCTGGTATTGATGGCATCGGCGATTGCGATGAGAAATCGTTCTCACCTTCAGGTAGATGTTCTGACATCTGCACTTCCGCAAAAGCCGAAACGCATTTTGACCGCGATTGTAGATCTTTTAACGATTGTTTTCTTATGTATTATGACATATTTCGGGTTCAAAGTAGTACAGTCTACGACGGCTCAGACGTCTCCGGCGATGCAGATTCCGATGGCTTTGATTTACGCGGCATTCCCAACCGGTGGAGCTTTGATGATTATGGAACAGCTCCTTACCTTTATCGAACGCTTAAAAAACAAGAATGCACCGGAAGAACCGAGAGAATTTATAGATTAGTAAAGGAGGCTGCGATATGTTAGGATTTTTATTTATCTGTATTTTGTGTCTGTTTCTAATCGGAGCCCCTATTTTTGTTGCACTCGGAATGGGAACGACACTTTCGATTATGCTTGAGGGAAATTTCCCATTGGTTCTGGTACCACAGAGAATGTTTGCGGGTCTTGACAGCTGGCCGATCATGGCGATTCCGATGTTCATGCTGGCAGGAAATCTGATGGATCAGGGCGGTATGTCCAAACGGATTGTAGATTTTGCAAGTGCGTCGATCGGCTTTGTAAAAGGAAGTCTGGCGATGGTAGCCGTACTGGCATCCATGATTTTCGCGGCAATTTCCGGTTCAGCAACGGCTGGAACAGCAGCAATCGGTTCGATCATGACGCCTGCATTTAAAGAAAAAGGCTATAACATGAGTTTCGTAACGGTTCTGCTCTCAGCAGCAGGAAGTATCGGACCGATTATTCCGCCAAGTATCTTAATGGTTCTGATTGGATATTCCACAGGTGCATCTGTTGGTCAGTTATTCCTCGGAGGCGCTATTCCTGGAGTTATGATTGGTGTGGCACTGATGGTCTACTCCTATATTCACGCTTCCAGGGGCGGAGATGCATATATCCAGACAACCAAGTTTGATCCGAAAGAAGTACGGAGAACGATGTTTTCTGCACTTCCTGGTTTAGGACTTCCGATTATCATTATCGGTGGTATCATCAGCGGTATCTTTTCTGCAACTGAAGCAGCGGCTGTGGCGGTTGTCTATGGCTTCCTGGTAGGTATGTTTATTTACAAAGAAATTACATTGAAAGATTTACCTGGTATTTTTGTTAAGTCCGCGCAGACGGCGGCTGGCATCATGATTATCACAGGCTGCGCTTATATCTTTGCATGGTTTATCACAGCAAAACAGCTGCCGCAGCTCTTAATCCAGGTTATGAATACATTCATCACAAGTAAGACTGCATTCCTTATTTTCTTAAATATTGCGCTGTTCTTAGTTGGAATGTTTATGGAAAGTTTCTCTGCAATTATCGTTTTAATGCCGATCTTATTCCCGGTAGCAACCGCTTATGGAATCGACCCGATTCACTTTGGTGTTATTGTCTGCATCAACCTGGCGATTGGATACGTAACACCGCCTTATGGAGCAACTTTATTCGTTGCCTGTGGATTGACCGGCAAGAGTGTAAGAGAGGTATTCCCGTTTGTAATTCCTACGATTCTTGCAATGTTAGTTGTACTGATTATTGTTACATATTTCCCGCAGACCTATTTATGGCTGCCGCAGTTAATGGGATAAAAAGATGAAATGAAAGGAGGATTTATTGTTATGAAGAAAAATGTGAAACGGTTTGTAAGCATGACGATGGCGATGCTGGTGGCAGCTGGTTCTCTGGCAGGATGTGGAGGAGGCGGCAGCGCTTCCACAGGAGAGTCCGCAAAGGCAGCGGCTAATACAGGCGGTTCATCCGGTGGTGCGGTGACCGTAAAGGTTTCCTTATCACAGGCAGCAACCGAACCTCCGGTAAAAGCAGCGGAGTATTTTAAAGAGATTGTGGAAGAGCGCTCCAATGGCGAAATTAAAGTAGAAGTATATCCGGATAACCAGCTTGGCAACGAGCGAGATGTCATTGAGGGTATGCAGCTTGGCACTGTAGAGATGGCGATGACGTCGGTAGCGCCGTTCTCCAGCTTTGTTCCATCTGTTAATATATTCTGCCTTCCGTTCCTCTGGAGAGATAAGGAACATATGTATTCCGTTCTGGACTCTGACGAGATTGGAATGTCCTATAGCGGTGACTGTGAGGAGAAAGGCTTCCATCTGATGGGCTTCCTGGATTTGGGAACCAGACATATCATGACAACGCAGAAGACGATCAACAGTATCGAGGATTTAAAGAACCTCAAGATCCGGACCATGGAAAATCAGGTACAGCTGGATTCCTTTACCGCATTCGGCGCAAGCCCGCTGCCGATGGCATACGGCGAATTATACACAGCGCTGCAGCAGAACATTATTGACGGTGCAGAAGCGGCCAATACAAACTATTATTCCAAGAAGTTTTATGAGGCAGCGCCGCACTGGGCAATGGTTGGATGGACCAACGACTTAGGTATCTGCGTAGTTGCTAAGAATTTCTATGATTCTCTTTCGGACGAGCACAAACAGATTATCGATGAGTGCACCAAAGAAATGATCGATAAAGAGAGAGAACTTTATACAGCATCTGAGGATGAGTGCTTGGAACTGTTAAAGGGAGAGGGCATCGAAATCACAGAGCCGGATCGCGAACCATTTATCGAGGCAGCCCAGAGCGTATATGATCAGTGGGGCGATAAAGTAGGCGGAAGAGATAAAATTGACGCAATCGTTAATTTTGGAAAATAAAATGTGTTCAGTGACAGAGAAAGGCAAAGGTGTATATGGGATTTGATTATCAAAGTTTTTTGAATGACAAGATTTTTGAAGAATTAAACAAGATAAAAGCCTTTTCTCCGGAGGTTATTGAGCAGGAAGCGGCGGCGCGAAAAAAACCGGGATTTCCGCATGATAAGCTGGTATTTGCGGCAGCGGATCACAATGCCAGAATGATCAATGAGTACAAAGGAAATCCGATTGGTTTAAGTAATAGGCGGGAGTATTTATCCCGCCTGGTGCGGATGCTGCAGAGTGATCAGATTGATGGAATCGAGGCGACACCGGATATTATTGAAGATTTATTTATCCTCAATAAGTTGCAGCGGGAACGTGGAGAAAAGGCGTTTCTGGATGGGAAGATGCTGGTTGGCACTGTGAACCGGGGCGGTTTGAAAAATACGGTATGGGAGATGGACGATATGCCGTCCTGTTATACAGTCGATCGCCTAGTGAAACTTCGGATGGACGGTGTAAAGTTTATGATCCGTCTGAATCCGATGGATGAGCGAAGCAAATATACGGTTCGGTACTGTGCAGAAGCTGTCAATGCAGCAGAGTCAGCTGGTCTTCCAATTTTTATCGAGGCGCTGTATGTAGAAACGACGGAAACGGGGTTTACGATGAAGACGGATTCAGAGAGTCTGTGTAAGGTAGTCGGCGTGGTAGGCGCTCTTGGCTGCCGTGCATCCGGCAAATGGATTGAAGTTCCGCTGAATCATGAATATGCAGTTCCGACGGCGGCGACCACCTGTCCGGTGCTGGTAGTTCCAGACGAGGTAAAGAGTGAGCCGATTGAGGTTGTAGAAGAGTACACGAAAGAGATCGGAATCAGCAGCAATATCCGCGGAATCTTGCTGGGACGAAATGTTATGTACAATGAATCGGATCCGCTTCCAATCGCGGAAGCGATCGCGGATATCTGGCATAAGGGCGGCAACGCGGAAGAAAATTACAAGCGATGCGTCGAAAAATTATAAAAAAAATAGGGCATATCAGGTTACTGGGCATGTATGCGTGAACAGTAACTATATCAGAAACGGGGTATATACAAAAGTCTAATTGAATTTGATCCTTATTTGCGCTATTATAAAAATAAGCATTCCTGTAGACTAAAAGAAGTTGGATGCAAATCACAGATTTGTTCTACAAGAAAGATGAGGGAAACAATGCGAGTTAGTGATGTGGCATACGAGAAGATTAAGATGATGATTATTACAGCCAGACTTCGCCCCGGACAGACATTAGTAGAGGCTGAATTGATGGAAGAGCTGGGGATGGGACGAACTCCCATCCGTGAGGCACTGAATCGACTGGCATGGGAAAACTTTGTGAAAATTGTCCCGAGACAATGTATTATGGTAAATGAGATTTCCTTATATGAAGTGGAATCGATTTATCAGATGAGATTTGCTCTGTCTCCACTTGAATCAGAGCTTGCTGCTATGAATCGGACGGAAGAAGATTTAAAGCGGCTGAAAGACAGCCTGGAAGTCCTGAGAGAGGAGACAGATGCGGAAGAAAGAGTTCTTTTGGATCGAGCATTTCATAGAATTATTTCTTCTATGACTAGGAATCCGTTTCTTGAGCGGGAGATGAATAATTACCAGGATTTGAGTATTCGTCTTCTGTTTTTAAACCGGATTAATTTATCTTCGATTGATGATATGGATATTGGACATCATGAGGAAATTTATCGTTGTCTTCAGGAGAGAGATGTAGATAAATTGATATCGGTTCAGAAAGCGCATGTTCAGGCATTTAAAGAAAAATTTATCCGCTGAGAGCGGGAACTTCCCTTCGCTGAAAGGCGAAGGGAAATATAAGCCACATAAGATATATTTGAAGTATATTACTAACTCGGACTTTAAGTTGAAAGGAGACCAGCTATGAAAAAAATTGCTTTTATTGGAAGTGGAACTATGGGTACAGCTCTTGCAACGGCAGCCTGCAAGGGAATTGATCCATCGGAAGTTGTGATTACAGATGTGGTTACAGAAAAAGGACAGAAATTAGCGGACGAGCTGGGATGCAACTTTGTTGAGACCAATGGAGAAGCGATCAAGGCAGCTCATTATGTTGTGTTCTGTGTAAAACCGCAGTTTTTAAAGAGTGTTCTGGAAGAGGTGAAACCGGTCTTTGCGGCATGTGCAGAAGAAGGGCAGGAAAAAATTATCGTTTCGATTGTAGCGGGTGTTGAGGTTTCAACCTATATGAAAGAATTAGAGTTAGAAGGAAAGAATGTTCCGGTTATCCGTATTCTCCCGAATACAGCCTGCTTGATTGGAAAAGGTTTTATCCTGATCGAACAGGGCGACAGCTACACGAAGGAACAGGAGGACGAATTCCGGTATATTCTACGTGAAGCCGGTGGATTTGACAGCCTTCCGGCCTCCCAGTTTGTGGCAGGCACAGTATTAACATCTACATCCCCGGCGTTTATCGCAATGTTTGCTAATTCTCTGGCAGACGGCGGCGTTTACAATGGTCTTTTACGTTATCAGGCGAGAAGATATGCACTGGAAGGAATCCTTGGAACCGTGCAGCTGTTTTTACAGAGCGAAAAGCATCTTGAGAATTTAAAAGATGATGTGTGTTCTCCGGCTGGTCCGGCGATGATCGGTGTGAAGACACTGGAAGACCGTGGATTCCGCAGCAGCGTGATCAATGCAGTTGTCGATGCTTATAAACGATTTGATGAAATTGGAAAATTAAAATAATCGTTGCATCATCCTGAAAAAGCCCCCCTTTATATTTTTATACCACCTTAGCAGCCGGTCGGTTTCCCTGATGAAGAGAAGCCGACCGGTTTCCCATTAACTGCTTGGGATATCTGGTTTTGATAAGTGCTGTTTCCGGTACTGTGCCGGTGTGCAGCCAATGATCCGTTTGAATGTGGCGATGTAATTGCTGACCTGGTTGTATCCGACCAGTCCGGCAATCTGTGAGATGGGCAGATCGCGGTGAAGGAGGGAAACACTGGTCTGGATGCGGTAATTAGTTAAATATCCATAAGGAGTTGTGTGAAGAATATTTTGAAAAATCCGGCAGCATTCTCCGACGCTGATATTGGCTGATGCAGCCAGGTCTGAGAGCTGTAAATCATCTGCGTAATGTGCATAGATGAACAGGAGAATGGATTGTAGGCGCTGCTGGCGCAGGAGGTTAATAGAGGTAGAATTCCCACTGCTGTGAAAATTGGAAATCAACAGATTCCACATCGAGGCAATCTTAATGCAAATAGAATATTCATTGCCTTTAACCTGATTGGAAAGAAATAAATCGGTTATTTTTTTGTGCAGTCCGATCAACTCTTTTTGCCATTCGGATTCCGGGTGAATAGAGAAAGCGGAGAATTTCCCGCCGGCGGTATAGGGCAGGACGTAGTCCTGATCCATGCGGCTTCCAGGAAAAAAGGCAAGAAGGCGGTAAGGAAAATTGAGGCTTGCATAGGAGCCGTCTTCCGACATCTGTGTGACGGCATGAATCAAGGAGGTGTTGACGAAAATCAGATCTCCAGCCTGTCCGGGCAGAGAAAGATTATCTGCCTGCATTGTCAATGTTCCGCTTAGTACGAGGGTAAACTGCAGCTCATCATGCCAGTGGAAGTCGCGCAGCCAGCGTCCCGGCGGCTGCATGGAATGAATATCAGAATAGTAGACATTGACCGGAAAATCTTGATCTTGATAGTGGTTGATTTCCTGTAACTGGGAAGTAGATTTCAAAGGATCCCTTCTTTCTATAAAAATTCAATATGTTAAGATTTTGGTATTTTTAGTTATTGATATTGTACCATTTCCACATAAGAATTGCTATACTTTTAAACGAAAAGAGATTTATAGCAGGTGCTAAAAAATAAATCCCACAGAATGGGAATGTGAGTAAAAAATAGGAGGAAATCAGATGGCAGCAATCGAAAGAAAACCATACATGGATCGGATTGATCGATTAAAACAGAGAGTATTAAAGACCAAGCCAGAGATGGATCTGGAAAATGCAATTATCCTGACAAAGGGTTTCCAGGAATCAGAGGGGCAGCCGCTGTGCATCCGGAAAGCATATGCATTTAAGAAACAGTGCCTGGAGAAAACTGTAAAAATCTGGGGGGATGAGCTGATTGTCGGCAATGCCGGAAGCAAGCAGCGCGGCGGTATTTTAAGTGTCGATACCTGCTGGTCGGTTCTGGATGAGGAGCTGGATACCATCAGTACCCGTCCATATGACCCATTCTATCTGCGCCCAGAGGATCGGAAGGCATTTGAGGAGATCATCCGCCCGTACTGGAAGGGACGTTCCACATATGAGCAGTGGCTGGTACAATGCCCGGATTTTGCGGCAACCTTACGTGACTGCGGCGCTCTTTACATCAACCGTAAATCGGTTCGTGGCTGGGGCGAGACGACTGCGGGTTATTCCAGAGTCATTAAAGAAGGCATGGAGGGAATCAAGGTGCATATCCATAAAGTGCTTGATACACTTGATATTACCCGTCCGGGTGACTATGAGAAGATTGAATACCTGAAAGCGATGGAGCTGGCAGCTGACGGTATCTCCGCATTGGGACACCGCTATGCGGCAGAGGCGAGAAAGCTGGCAGAGGCAGAGCCGGATGAGAAGCGCAGAAAAGAACTGTTACAGATTGCAGGGACCTGCGATCAGGTTCCGGAAAAACCGGCGCGTAACTTCCGCGAGGCGATTCAGTCGATGTATATTTACCAGACCTGTATTTTCATGGAGCAGAATGCAGCAAGCTACAACCCGGGACGTATGGATCAGTATCTTTACCCATTTTATAAGGCAGATATCGAGGCTGGCCGTTTGACAGAGGAAGAGGCGCAGGAACTTTTGGACTGCTTATGGGTTAAATTCTCTGAGCAGTGCCTGTTCCAGGATCAGGTAACCGCACAGTTTTCCGCCGGTTACCCAATGTTCCAGAACGTATGCTGTGGCGGTGTGGATGAGCGCGGCATGGACGCAGTCAATGACGTGTCGTACCTGATTTTGCAGGCAACCGCAGAAGTACAGTTATATCAGCCGTCCCTGTCTGTCCGCTACAATATGGCGAAGAATCCGAGCAGCTTCTTAAAGAAGATTGCAGAGGTTATCAAGCTTGGAACCGGTTTCCCGGCATTCCACAACGATGAAGTTGGTATCGAGATGCTCCTGAACAAGGGAATCCCGTTAAAAGAAGCATATAACTGGAATCCATGCGGCTGTGTAGAGACGAACCTGGAAGGAAAACAGAGATGCTACACCGCATATGCAGACTTTAACTTAGGTTCTGCGGTTGAATTTGCCCTGTTAAACGGCAAGAGCCGTAAATATGGCATTCAGGCATCTGAGACGACCGGCGATCCGACTGCCTTTAATACCTACGAAGAGTTTGAAGAGGCAGTCAAAGAGCAGATCCGCTATGAACTTCGCGGAACCGTGGCTTCCAGCCATGTATGCGATGACATTGGCTTCCAGAGGGTCGTTCCGGCACTTTCCCTTTCCTTCTATGAGTGCGTAGAGAATGCGAAAGATTACGCATGGGGCGGTGCGAAATATAACCTTGGAAATGGTATTGATGCGATCGGCGTAGCAGACCTGATCAACAGCCTGATTGCAGTAAAGAAACTTGTATTTGATGAGAAAAAAGTAACGATGCAGCGTCTTCTGGATGCACTGGATGCAAACTTTGTGGGTTATGAGGATGTCAAGAAGATGTGTGATGAAGCTCCGAAGTACGGCAATGATGACGACGAAGTAAACGAGCTGACCGGTGATATGTTCTGTTTTATCGCGGACTATATCGAGTCGTTCCACAGCAAATTCGGCAAGATGACGCCAGGTATTCTTCCGGTATCTGGAAATACTCCGTTTGGTCTGGAGGTCGGTGCACTTCCGTCCGGACGTCTGGCTTGGAAACCGTTAGCAGACGGCGTATCTCCGAACCAGGGAACCGATACCGAGGGCATGGGCGCTGTATTGAAATCCATTTCCCACATTCCGCATGGCCGTTTCAATCAGGGAACCCTGCTGAATGTAAAGATGGATACGGTATTTCGCGACAGCCCGAACTCGACAAAAGAACTGATGAACTACCTGCGGAGTCTCTGCTCCCTGGGCGTATTCCACACACAGTTCAATGTCATTGATACGGAGACCTTAAAAGAAGCACAGAAGCATCCGGAGGATTACAACGGACTGCTGGTACGTGTAGCTGGTTATACAGCATATTTTACAGAGCTTGGAAAAGAAGTACAGGACGATATCATTTCCAGAACTTCACATTCCAATATCTGCTAGGAAAAAGAGTGAAATCTGCCGTGTTTCATAAAAAATACGGCAAATCAGCTACCGGGGATGTGCATCATGCGCGGTGGCGGGCAGCAGGCAAGGTGTACTTGACAGGAGGAACAGCGTATGGAATTAAAAGCAAATATTCTTCGGATTGAGCGGTTATCCCTCTCCGATGGGAAGGGAATGCGGACGGTTGTATTTTTTAAGGGCTGTCCCCTGCGCTGTGCCTGGTGTTCGACACCGGAGTCACAGTCGGGGCAGCGGGAAGTCTACTATATGAAAGAGCGCTGCACCGGATGCGGCGCCTGCATCCAGGTCTGTTCGGAACAGGCACTTCGCCGGAGCGAAAAAACGGGAGAGATCGTGAGGGATTACAGCCGCTGTAAACAGTGCTTTCAGTGTGTGGATGCCTGCAATTACCGGGCACAGCAGATCTATGGCAAGGAGATGACCGTAAAAGAGGTAATGCGCGAGATCCAGAAGGATGAGATGTTTTTCTTCTATTCTGGTGGTGGCGTGACACTTTCAGGAGGTGATCTGTTCTGTCAGACGGATTTTGCGGAAGCACTGCTGGAGGCCTGTGATGATGCCTGTATCAATGCGGCGGCAGAGTTAGATATGTTTACTTCGTTTGAAAATGTGAAACGGATCGTGCCGCATCTGCAGATGTTTTATGTGGATGTGAAAACCATGGATCCGGAAAAGCATAAGAAATGGACGGGGCAGGACAATGCCTGTATTCTGGAAAATATCCGCAAAGCCGATGCGATCTGCGCGCCGCATTCGATTCATGTCCGTGTGCCGCTGGTAGAAGGAGTCAATGATGATGTGGAAAATATTCGGAAAACGGCGCAGTTATGCCAGGAACTTAAAAATTGTCAGGAATTGGAATTTCTGCCATATCATAGACTGGGGCTTCATGCATACCGGCAGCTGGGAAGAAACTATCAATTAGAAGAACATGCGTCGATGAGCCGTTGGGATGTGTATCAGAAAATGGGATTTCTGTGCGAAATGGATTGGATGTTTGATATAGCGATATCAGGATTGGAGGTGTATAAAGCTGGAATAGGAAAAACGGGAGTAACAGAGGAGGTGTTAAAAGCGTAAAATACGATAAAAATTAGTATTGGATAAAAATGGATAATGGGAAAATGCGTACCGTGTAAGATAAGGTTGGTTGGTGAAAAATAGTCTTGCACGGTACGTTTATTTCTATGAATTTTCTATGAATTTCAATTTTCCTCTGGACAAACAAGATAAGTTAGTGTATACTAACTTCATCAGCAGTTAGACAGAACTAACTTTCGGAGGATAAAATATGAGTGTTGTAATTGTAGGTGGTCATGACCGCATGGTCAGCCAGTACGTGAAAATCTGCAAATCATTTAACTGTAAGGCAAAGGTATTTACACAGATGACGGCGGATTTCGGCAAACAGATCGGAGCGCCGGATCTGCTTGTACTCTTTACAAGCACCGTTTCCCATAAAATGATTCGGACGGCGGTTGATGGTGCAAAGGGAAGCCGGACAGAAGTTGTCCGCTGCCACACCAGCAGCAAAACCGCGTTGGAAGAAATTTTGCAGGAACACTGTGCAGCTTGCTGACGTATTTAAAGGCGAAGCCACGGCAAGTTCCGTTACTGGGCACGTATGCGTGAACAGTAACTCCGTCGGTTTCTGGAAACGATAGATTGATTTCGATATGGTTTGAAATATTCTTCCAAATATGGTATTCTAGTATATAGTATTATGGTAACTGGTCGGCAGCTTGGGAAGACTATTCTGCGGGAGACGGGAAGGCACGAAGCCAGGCCGGTTATGTGTTAGAAGTTTGGAGGGAATCACTTTGAAAATACAGCAGTCAGCAGAGGATTATCTGGAAACGATTCTTATGTTAAGCTATCGCAAGCCGATGATCCGTTCGATCGATGTAGTCAATGAGCTGGGGTATTCAAAACCAAGCGTCAGCGTTGCGATGAAGAATCTTCGTGAAAACGGTTATATTTCGATGGATCATGAGGGATATATCACTCTGGAGCCGTCGGGACGGAAGATCGCGGAGATGATTTATGAGCGTCATACATTACTGACAAAGCTTTTAGTAGCGTTGGATGTGCCAAGAGAGGTGGCAGTGGAAGATGCCTGCCGCATTGAACATGTGATCAGCCCGCAGAGTTTTGAGGCAATCAAAGAATTTGCAGCCGCGCATCTGGCAAAGCTCGAGAAAGCAAACCGGACAGATGAGCCGGAAAAATAGATGGCTGTTTAAGATTCGGACAGTTATATTCTCATCATAAATTTATAATTGCAGAGGACACGGAAGAGAGACCGCACGCGTGAACGTGGCGGTCTCTTTTTTCATAGGAAATTACGTCCTATGAAACAAAAAACGCTTCGCGGGATTTGCACTCGCGTGAAGAAGCTTTTCTCAAATAAAAGCGATCAGGCGTTGAGCATCTGTACCGAAAAATCATTAAAAGTACCCAGAACCGCCAGCGTGTAGCTGTAACCGCTGCGAAGCCGGATATTCGTGTTGACGATGGCGAAGCCCGGATTGGTCCGGCGGTAGACGGTCAGCTGGTAGATGCCGGGGATGATGTGCATGTAGCGCGTATAATTCATGTAATCCAGATCGGATACGACCAGACGTCCGTTCAGGTATATATCGATCGGTTCGCGGATGGAGGCGGCATTGTAAAAACGCAGGTGCGCGATCTCCGATGAGGTGGAAAAGAACGGCGAGAGAATGCCCCAGGTCCAGAGCGCGCCATTTGGAGATGGCTTCCAGTTGGAACCGCCGCAGTTTATGCAGCCACCGGTGTTCGGGCTGCCATGATTATTGGACGGCAGGGTGGGCATCACATCCCCGTATGGTCCGAAGCCCGGAGATACCTGAAGATCATTGGATGAGCTGTCCGGATATGTTAAGATAACAGGAGGCTGAGAACTAAATCCAGACTGTGCCGTATCACTGGTTCCAGCTGCTGCCGCATCCGTCTCCGGTGCCGCCGCCGGAGTCGTGTCAGCATCCCCCTCAGGCACTGCTGCTGCATCGTAGTTGTATGTTTCCATAAAAAGATACCTCTTTTCATATTGGCTATATTGCAGTATATGAAGAAGAAAAAAGGAGAGTTACTATTTGCAGGCAGGAATTTTCTGGACTGAAAATCCTGTTCGATACTGTAGAAAAGTGTATTTTGCCGATCTGGAATGCGGAGCATCGGCAAAATTCAGTTATAGTTTACATGATTTGGTGAAAGATCAAGAATGAAGAAAATAAAAAAGAGACTCGAATCTCGAATCTCTTTTCAGTGACCTGTCCGGGAATCGAACCCGGGTTTACGCCGTGAGAGGGCGTCGTCTTGACCGCTTGACCAACAGGCCATATTCAATTTTATTCAATCGAGGCGACGTGATTCGAACACGCGACCTCTGCGTCCCGAACGCAGCGCTCTACCAAACTGAGCCACGCCTCGATATGATTTTCTCGCTTTTGAAGCGGTGCTCATCAGCGACTCCTATATACTATCACGCCTTCCCAAAAAATGCAAGCGTTTTTTTTGAAAAAAATTGAAAAAGTTTTAAAAAATTGAAAAAACCCTTTAAAATCAATATTTTCACGCTTTTAACTTATATTTCGAAATTATTATGAATAACGTAAGAAAGCGAAAGGATGATTAAAGTCTTGCTAAGGATGCGCCGAAACTCTTTTCATTTTGGATAAAAAGAATAAAATGGGGAACAAAGCATAGTGAGCTTGCATTGAAAAATGAATGAGTCAGGAGGAATTAAGTATGAACATCATCGCAGCCATCTTATTTGGAATATATGGAGTGATCGGAGGCGTGAGTACCGTCGTATGTACCGTGAGCATTCCGGGTATCATTATTTGGAAAATTTACCGGAAAACGAAATATCATAAGGCGCTGACGGATTAAGTAAAATAAGGGTAACTGTTCAGTAGGTCTGTGCATTTACTGCGCTGACCGTACGAAAACATGGGCTAGCAGGCAAAAATCCCATTGCCGTAGGCAATTTTTAATGGATTTTTGCGCGTGACTGTGAAGGTACTGAACAGTTACAAATAAGAATTATAAAAAAAGGGCCTTGCAGATGAAAGATTTTCTATCTGCAAGACCCTTTTTTGCTTAAAATCAATGTAATTATCGGACAATATAGACATCGGCGCTTCTCTTTCCATACTGTAGTGCCTGACTGTGGGAGTTGAAGAAGATGTCCAGTTTGTTTCCGCGGATGCCGCTGCCGCTGTCTTCGACGGTATAGACAACGCCGTTGATGCGGAGTTTGGTTCCGAGCGGGAATACGCGCAAGTCAGCGGAAATGGTATGTCCTGCCTGCGGAATGGTGCCGGATTTAGTGCGGTTCTTTCCGCCACGGCAGCATCTGCGGCAGCTGCAGTAAGCAGTTGTCGTAAAACGTCCGGCGTAGATTTCAGCAGGTGCCTCTGCTTCCTGTGCCTCGGCAGCAGCATTTGTGTCAGTATTTTCAGTCATTGCAGCTTCGTCAGCGTTCTCTGCCTCCACCTGTGCAGACTCATTTGAAAATGCAGCGACTTCTGCCTCGGAAGCGTTCGTGTCAGCCGCTTCTTCCGCAGCAGCGTTTGTCTGCTTTCTAATCAGCTCCGGATCGGAAGCCGGACCAGATGGTGTCTGGGCTGCTTCGGTGGAAGTGCCGTTTGTTTCTTCACCGGCTGCCGCATCTATTTGGGAGACAAGCTCGGTTCCGGCATCTGTGGCTGCCAGTGTATTCATGGTGCCTGCCATGAGACAGACCAGGCTCATTGCCGTTGTGGCAAGTCCGCGCCGCATGGTGTTCATCATATTCATCAAATAAAAACCTCTCATTTCAATTTAGATTCATTTGTCTCACCGCAACGATTGTGTATCTCACAAATATTGCAATGCGTTTACAAATGTTATAATTTGTTACTATTATATTACAAAAATGTTAAATGTCAAGCCGGAGAGCCGGAAATAGGGCTTTGGGAGCGGTCGGAGGTTCGACAAGTCGAAAACTTGTTCGAGCGCAAACAGGAAAGCGGGTGAGTGAGTTTCTACCTATAGAAAGTGTGAAAATCAGCGTGCCTAAAAACAGGGTATGCAGAATGAAAAATTTTATTCGAAAAAAGAAGAAAAAATTTTTTTTAAAAACCGAAAAAAATCATTGACAAATACTTGCGTAAGTAATATAGTATGAACTGTAGATATTAGCACTCTGATAGATTGAGTGCTAACAGAAAACTTCCAGAGCGGGTTTAAGAGACCGGCGGAAGCGGATGCACGGAAGGAGAGATTGGATGGAACTGGATGAGAGAAAAGAAAAGATTTTGAAAGCGATTATCCAGAACTATCTGGAGACCGGAGAGCCGGTTGGTTCCAGAACGATCTCCAAGTATTCCGATTTGAAACTCAGTTCGGCGACGATTCGAAATGAGATGTCGGATCTGGAAGAACTGGGATATATCATTCAGCCGCACACATCGGCAGGCCGGATTCCTTCAGATAAAGGATATCGTTTCTATGTGGATCAGTTGATTCATGAGAAAGAGACGGAGGTCACGCAAGTGCGTGATATGGTCATCCAGAGAGTGGATCGGGTGGAGCTTCTGTTAAAGCAGATGGCAAAGCTTTTGGCAAGCAATACGAATTATGCGACGCTGATCAGCGGACCGCAGTATCACCAGACGAAGATCAAGTTTATACAGCTTTCCAGAGTGGAAGCCGGGAAACTCCTGATTGTCACTGTTTTAGAAGGCAACATTATCAAGAACTCGATTGTGGCACTCGATGCGGAGCTGACCGATGAGGACATCCTGAATCTGAATATTCTTTTAAATAGCGGTCTCAACGGATTGACGATGGAGCAGATTAATCTGGATGTCATTACCCGGATGAAAGGGCAGGCAGGCGAGCGCAGCCACATCGTGGATGTGGTACTAAGCGAGGTGGCCGAGGCGATTCGTTCCGGCGAGGAAGATTTACAGATTTACACCGAAGGTACGACGAACATTTTCAAATATCCAGAACTGAGCGATGGCGCGAAAGCCAGCCAGCTCATCGGGACACTGGAGCAGAAAGACCTCTGGAGAGAGATTCTTACCGAGGACGATGCGGACAGCGATAAGAAAAATGAGATTCAGGTCTACATCGGAAGTGAGACACAGGTGCAGTCGATGAAGGACTGCAGTATCGTTACTGCCAATTATGAATTGGGGGACGGACTTCGGGGAACGATAGGAATCGTTGGACCGAAACGAATGGATTATGACAAAGTTGTATCGACCCTGCGCTCATTAAAGAGCCAGCTCGATCAGACATTCAATCATAAAGATACCGAGTAGCACGGATGTGCAAAATAAAGAGGTGAGAGACATGGCAAAGACAGAGATAGATTCCAAAGCAGCCGAGGCGGCAAATGAGGAGCAGGTAAAAGAAACAGAAACCCAGGCAGAAGCTGAGGCAGTGAAGGAAAAGGAAGCTTCTTCGGAAGACGCACAAGCGCCGGAGATAGAAAAAGAGAAAAAAGGATTTTTCTCCAAGAAGAAGGATAAGAAAGATGAGCAGATCGAGGAGCTGACGGATCGCCTGAAGCGCACGATGGCTGAATTTGACAATTTCCGGAAACGAACGGAGAAAGAAAAATCAGCGATGTATGAGATTGGCGCAAAGGACATCATCGAGAAGATTCTCCCGGTGGTGGACAATTTCGAGCGTGGTCTGGCGACCATCCCGGAGGGCGAAGAAAAAAGTGCTTTCGCCGAGGGCATGGATAAGGTTTACAAGCAGCTCGTAAAAACACTGGGTGATGCAGGTGTAAAGCCAATCGAAGCGGTTGGTCAGCCATTTGATCCGAACTTCCACAATGCAGTGATGCATATTGAGGATGAAAACCTGGGTGAGAATGTGGTAGCCGAGGAGTTCCAGAAAGGCTATGTATACCGCGACAGCGTGGTTCGCCACAGCATGGTAAAAGTGGCAAATTAAAATAGGTAACACGTAGACAGCTGGCACCCAGAATTCGGTGCTGGTGGTTGATTTGATATAATATAGACAGACAGGCGGCAGAATTTAGCTCCCATGAGGAGAAAGAGAACTGCCAGAAAAAGATAATTTCAGGAGGAAATAACTATGAGCAAGATTATCGGTATTGACTTAGGTACAACAAACAGTTGTGTAGCCGTTATGGAAGGTGGTAAACCGGTTGTTATCGCAAATACAGAAGGTATCCGTACCACACCGTCCGTTGTGGCATTTACAAAGACAGGCGAGAGACTGGTCGGCGAGCCGGCAAAGCGTCAGGCAGTTACCAACGCTGAGAAGACCATTTCTTCTATCAAGAGACACATGGGCAGCGACTACAAAGTAACCATTGATGACAAGAAATATACGCCGCAGGAGATTTCCGCGATGATTCTTCAGAAGCTGAAAGCAGATGCAGAGAGCTACTTGGGCGAGAAGGTAAACGAGGCAGTTATTACTGTTCCGGCTTACTTCAACGACGCACAGCGTCAGGCAACCAAGGATGCAGGTAAGATCGCTGGTCTGGATGTAAAGAGAATTATCAACGAGCCGACGGCAGCAGCGCTTGCGTATGGCCTTGATAATGAGAAAGAGCAGAAGATCATGGTATATGACTTAGGTGGCGGTACATTCGATGTTTCCATCATCGAGATCGGTGACGGCGTTATCGAGGTTCTGGCAACCAACGGCGATACACATCTGGGCGGCGATGATTTCGATAACCGTATTACCCAGTGGATGATCGACGAGTTCAAGAAAGCAGAGGGTGTAGACCTTTCCGCTGATAAGATGGCGCTTCAGAGACTGAAAGAAGCAGCTGAGAAAGCGAAAAAAGAGCTTTCTTCCGCAACTACAACCAATATCAACCTTCCGTTCATCACTGCAACCAGCGAGGGACCGAAGCATCTGGATATGAACCTGACCAGAGCTAAATTTGATGAGCTGACCAGAGACTTAATCGAGAGAACCGCAATTCCGGTACAGAACGCACTGAAAGATGCTGGTATCACTGCTTCTGAGTTAAGCAAAGTACTTCTGGTAGGTGGTTCCACACGTATGCTGGCAGCACAGGAAGAAGTAAAACGTCTGACTGGTAAAGAGCCGAGCAAATCCTTAAACCCGGATGAGTGCGTAGCAATCGGTGCAGCTATCCAGGGTGGTAAGCTGGCTGGCGATGCCGGTGCCGGTGATATCCTTCTTCTGGATGTAACTCCGCTGTCCCTGTCCATCGAGACTATGGGTGGTGTAGCAACCAGACTGATTGAGAGAAATACCACAATCCCGACCAAGAAGAGCCAGATCTTCTCTACCGCAGCCGATAACCAGACCGCTGTTGATATCCACGTTGTACAGGGCGAGAGACAGTTCGCAAAGGACAACAAGACACTGGGAACCTTCCGTCTGGATGGCATTCTTCCGGCAAGAAGAGGTGTTCCGCAGATTGAGGTTACCTTCGATATTGATGCAAACGGTATCGTAAATGTATCTGCAAAAGACCTTGGTACAGGTAAAGAGCAGCACATCACGATTACCTCTGGTTCCAATATGTCCGATTCCGATATCGATAAGGCAGTCAAAGAGGCAGCTGAGTACGAGGCACAGGATAAGAAGAGAAAAGAGGGCATCGATGCAAGAAATGAAGCTGACTCCATGGTATTCCAGACCGAGAAAGCTCTGCAGGATGTAGGCGATAAGATCGATGCAAACGATAAAGCAGCCGTAGAAGCTGACTTAAATGCACTGAAAGAGGCTATCAACAAAGCTCCGATCGACCAGATGACCGATGCACAGATTGATGAAATCAAGGCTGGCAAGGAAAAACTGATGAACAGCGCACAGGCACTCTTCAGCAAGGTTTACGAGCAGGCACAGGCAGCTGGCGCAGCAGGAGCACAGGGCGGTGCTCAGGGTGCAGCTGATGCAGGAAGTGCACCGCACGACGATAATGTAGTTGACGGCGACTTTAAAGAGGTATAATATAATAAGCAGCCATTTTTCAAAGAAAAATGAGCGGATTACGAATGCTTTTGAGGATTGCGGGAGCACGCAGTGCGGAGCAATCCGGGGCATCGGGGTATCAATAGAAAAACGCAGTGAGGGGCTGTCGCAGGAATCTGCGGCAGACCCCCATTTGTAGGTTGTGGGGTAACTGTTCAGTAGGTCTGCGCATTTACTGCGCTGACCGTACGAAAACATGGGTCAGCAGGCAAAAATCCCATTGCCGTAGGCAATTTTTAATGGATTTTTGCGCGTGACTGTGAAGGTACTGAACAGTTACGTTGTGGGAAGATAAATAGATACGATAGAAACTCTGCCGGATGCGGTCAAATGTACCGGCGGATTTTGGGAAGGAAGAGCTGAAATGGCAGAGAGTAAGAGAGATTACTATGAGGTCTTAGGCGTCCCGAAAGATGCGGACGATGCGACACTCAAAAAAGCATACAGAACCCTGGCCAAAAAGTATCATCCGGATGCAAATCCGGGCGATCAGGCGGCAGCCGATAAATTTAAGGAGGCATCGGAGGCCTACAGCGTACTGAGTGATCCGGAGAAGAGACGTCAGTATGATCAGTTCGGCCATGCGGCTTTTGACGGCGGTGCAGGCGGCGCTGGCGGATTCGGTGGTTTTGATTTCAACGGCGGCGATATGGGAGACATTTTCGGAGATATCTTCGGAGATATTTTTGGCGGCGGACGCAGCCGCGGCGGCAGAAGCAACGGACCGATGCGCGGCGCGGATGTGCGTACCAGTGTGCGGATTACTTTTGAAGAAGCGATCTTCGGCTGTGAAAAAGAGCTGGAGTTAAACTTAAAGGAAACCTGTGAGAAATGCCATGGAACGGGTGCAAAACCGGGAACCCAGCCGCAGACCTGTCCGAAATGTAACGGTAAAGGCAAGATCATGTACACGCAGCAGTCGTTCTTTGGTCAGATTCAGAATGTACAGACCTGTCCGGATTGCAACGGAACCGGAAAGATCATCAAGGATAAATGCCCGGATTGCTACGGAACCGGCTATGTAGCGAAGAGAAAGAAGATCAAAGTGACGATCCCGGCAGGTATTGACAACGGTCAGATGCTGCGTGACCGCGGCAATGGCGAACCGGGTACCAACGGCGGTCCGCGCGGAGATCTACTGGTAGAAGTAGTGGTATCCCAGCACCCGGTCTTCAAGCGTCAGGATACAACAATCTACTCAACTGTGCCGATTTCCTTCGTGAAAGCAGCACTCGGCGGTCCGATCCGCATCAAGACGGTGGACGGCGAGGTAGAGTATGAGGTCAAACCGGGAACCCAGACAGATACGAGAGTCCGTCTGAAAGGAAAAGGTGTTCCGTCCCTGCGTAACCGCAACGTGCGCGGCGACCATTTCGTGACGCTGGTGGTACAGGTTCCGGAGCGCATGACCGAGGCACAGAAGGAAGCGCTTCGCAAGTTTGACGATGCCATGAACGGAATTGCACCGGAGGGCGAGAAACATAAGAAGAAAGGACTGTTCGGAAAGCTGGAGAAATAGAATACGGACAGGACAAAAATAGAAAAGAGCTGTCGGGCTGACATAAAAATGCGGCGCGGCAGCTCTTTGTTTCTGTTTCATAGAAAATTACGTCCCATTACGCGTTCTGTAACAGAATATAGTTACTGTTCACGCATACGTGACCAGTAACGGAATTTGCCGTGGCTTCGCATTTAAATACGGCAAATTCCTGCTGCCACCACGTTTTCTTACGGCACTTTCGGTTCCAAAAGTGCCTACCCGTGAACAGAAACGTAACAGAATATACCAGAAAATGACAGAGTTTTGTAAGTTGACTTCCGTTTAAAACTTATATACAATAGGACGATGGAGGACCAGCAACACAGATAGCATGGATTTTTGTCAGAAAAATATGCCAAATGATAAAATCATTACTTGAATGGCAGGTCCTTCCGGGAATAGGAACCCGTATTGGATTTTTAAAGGGAGAATAGGAAGATGACAGATAGAAACGGGAATTTGAATAAAAATTCACGTTCCGGCAGCCGCGAAGATGGGCGGGAGCCGGTGAGACGAAATACGGCGATGAACAGCCGGGAGATTATGCTGGAAGATGAAGATTATCTGGATGAGCCGGATGAGGGCTATTTGGATGATGATTATTTCGACCGGGATATGGAAGAACGGATCCTAAGGGAAGCAGAGCTGGACATGGAAAACATACACCAGCCAGAGCGTCAGGATCAGAACCGGTGGGAAGAGCCGGAACGCCTGCCGGAGAAAGAGCCGGAGGAGACAGCCAGTCGAAAGCGCAGCCGCGCCCGTGGAAATCAGAGCGCGGGTACAGGGCGGGAGGCAGCCCATGCGGCGCCGCAGCGGGGACAGGATTCCGGAAAGACGGCATCCTGGACGGAAGCCACCCCGGAAAAGGCAGCTCTGAAAGCTGAGCATAGAAAAAACGGTAAAAAGGCGGCGTGGATCGCTGCCTGTACGGCGGGCATTCTGCTCGTGGCAGCCGGAGGCGTCTATGTGGGAATGTCCCAGAAATATAAGACCCGGTTCTTTCCGAATACGCAGATCAACGGTGTTGACGCGTCCGGAAAGACAGCGGCAGAGGTGCAGGAACTGATTGCGGAAGGTGTGAATGGTTATACACTGACGATCGATGAGAGAAATAATCAGACAGAAACCATCGCCGGAACCGATATCAAGCTGCATGCGGAGTTTGACGGCAGCCTGGAAAAGATGGTAGCGGCGCAGAACCCGTTCGCATGGCTGTGGCATATGAAACAGGAAGAATATACGATCGGAACGATGGTGGCGTATGACGATGCGGCGCTGGAAAGTCAGATCCGGAATTTATCGTGTTTAGACCCGGAGAAAGCGGTAGAACCGGTCAATGCAAAGATTTCTGAGTATGTGTCCGGACAGGGATATTCGATTGAGCCCGAACAGGAAGGAACGGCAGTCGAGGCGGAGAAGCTGACACAGGCGGTAACGGGTGCGATCGAGAATCTGCAGGATCATTTATCGCTGGAGGAAGCAGATGTCTATAAGAAGCCGACGGTATTGAAAGACGATGCATCTCTGGCAGAACAGCTGGATAAGATGAATAAATACGCGAAAATGAGCGTGACATACCAGTTTGGCGATTCGACGGAGACCTTAAATGGAGATCAGATTCATGCGTGGCTGATTGCCAATGCAGACGGAAGTGTTTCGGTAGATTCCTCCAAGGTGTCGGAGTACGTGTCTGAGATGGCGAAAGCACACAATACTTCAAACAAAGCGAAAACATTGAAAACATCGTATGGTTCCACGATTCAGGTAAGCGGCGGAACGTATGGCTGGAAGATCAACCAGGCGGCAGAGACGGAAGCGCTGGCAGCGATAATTGCCTCCGGCGAGAGTACGACGCGTGAGCCGGAGTATTCCCAGAAGGCGGCGAGCCATGGGGCAAATGACTACGGCGATACTTACGTGGAGATCAACCTGACCGGACAGCACCTTTTCTTCTATAAAGAAGGAAAGCTGGTGGTAGAGTCGGATTTCGTATCTGGAAACCTGGCGAAAGGCTGGGGAACCCCGGCAGGCTCGTATCCGCTGGCATATAAGCAGAAAAATGCGGTCCTGAAGGGTGAAAATTACCGGACGCCGGTTAATTACTGGATGCCGTTCAATAATGGTATCGGTATGCATGATGCGAAGTGGAGAAGCAGTTTTGGCGGTACGATTTACAAGACGGGCGGTTCCCACGGCTGTATCAACCTGCCGCCGAGTGTTGCAAAGACGATCTTTGACAATATTTCGGCAGGAACTCCGGTGATCTGCTACAATCTGCCTGGTACGGAGAAGAGTACGACGAGCGGTACGGCAAAACCGGCGGAGACGAAGCCGGCAGAGACGCAGGCGCCAGCAGAAACAGCAGCTCCGCCAGAGACGCAGGCGCCAGCACCGGCAGAAACACAGGCACCGGGTCCGGCACCGACCACAGCGCCGACGCAGGCGGAGACGAAAGCGCCGGAGACTGCGGCACCGACCCAGGCAGGACCGGGAGGTCCTTCGGGGGATAATGGTGGAAATATTGCAGTGGGACCAGGAGCATAGGAAGAAACGGGCACTGGAACTCTGCACCTCCGGCTTCTTCCCTTATCGTTGTTCGCTTGCTTTCACAACATCTGTTCGCCTGTGACGGACCACGGTCCGCCACATTCGGACAGATGTGTTCAAGATGCGTACAACTGGATAAGGGAAAAGCCTTTGGCACAGAGTTCCAGTGCCCGTTTCTTTGAATTGGGAATAAAAATCGAGAAAAAACCTGCATAAAATGATTTACACCGAAAACATATTGTGTTATACTAACTAGGTATGAGTCCGCCGGTGCTCAGTTTTTTGACGACTCCGACATAAACTTAGCATACGGTAAGAATAATTATTTTAAGGAGGAAATCACAATGATTTCAAAGGAAAAGAAAGCAGCTATTATCGAACAGTACGGAAGAAAAGCAGGCGATACAGGTTCACCGGAGGTTCAGATCGCAATTCTGACCGCTAGAATCGCTGAGCTTACAGAGCATTTAAAATCCAATCAGAAGGATCATCATTCCCGCCGCGGACTTCTGAAGATGGTAGGACAGAGACGTGGTCTTCTGGATTACTTAAAGAAATCCGATCTGGAAGGATACCGTGCACTGATCGAGAAGTTAGGCATCAGAAAGTAATTAAGATTAAAACGTATAGGGTGGAGCAATCCACCCTAGTTGTTTATGTAGAAGAAAAGTCCGAGACCGCTGCTGTACCCGTAAAGCAGAAAAACATATTTGCGGGCAGAGCAGTAGTTTCGGTATTACTTTTCACAGAAAGGCACTTTTGGAACCGAAAGCGGCGTATGAGAATGTGAAGGTTCTTCTGCAAAACAAGATGAAAGGAGATATGAGATGTACAAGAGTTTTTCGATGGAACTGGCTGGCAGAACTTTAACAGTGGATGTTGGCCGTGTAGCAGCTCAGGCAAATGGTGCTGCATTTATGCATTATGGAGATACAACCGTATTATCAACCGCGACAGCTTCTGACAAGCCGCGTGACGGTATTGATTTCTTCCCGTTAAGCGTTGAGTTTGAGGAGAAGATGTATTCGGTCGGAAAGATTCCGGGCGGATTTAACAAGAGAGAGGGAAAGGCATCTGAGAACGCAGTTCTGACGGCACGTGTTATCGACCGTCCGATGCGTCCGCTGTTCCCGAAGGATTACCGCAACGATGTTACCTTAAATAACCTCGTATTATCCGTTGACCAGGACTGCAGCCCGGAGTATACCGCGATGTTAGGTTCTGCAATCGCAACCTGCATTTCCGATATCCCGTTTGATGGTCCGTGTGCGACCACCCAGATCGGCATGATCGACGGCGAGTTTATCGTAAACCCGACTAACGCACAGAAGAAAGTATCTGATATGGCTCTGACCGTTGCTTCCACCCGCGAGAAGGTTATCATGATCGAGGCTGGCGCAAAGGAAGTTCCGGAGAACATCATGATCGATGCGATCTTCAAGGCACACGAAGTAAACCAGGAGATCATCAAATTCATCGACACCATCGTAGCAGAGTGCGGCAAGCCGAAACATTCCTACGAGAGCTGTGCAGTTCCGGAAGAGCTGTTTGCAGCGATTCGTGAGCTGGTTCCGCAGGAAGAGATGGAAGAGGCTGTATTTACAGACGAGAAACAGAAGAGAGAAGAGAATATCCGCGCAATCACTGAGCGCCTGGAAGAGGCATTCGCTGATAACGAGGAGTGGCTGGCTGTTCTGGGTGAGGCTGTATATCAGTACCAGAAGAAGACTGTCCGCAAGATGATCCTCAAAGATCACAAGCGTCCGGATGGCCGCGGTATTACCGAGATCCGTCCGCTGGCAGCAGAGATCGACATTCTGCCGCGTGTACACGGTTCCGGTATGTTCACCCGTGGACAGACACAGATTTTAAATATCTGTACACTGGCTCCGCTGTCCGAGGCACAGAAGATCGACGGACTGGATGAGAACGAGACATCCAAGAGATATATGCACCATTACAACTTCCCGTCCTACTCCGTAGGCGAAACCAAACCGTCCAGAGGACCGGGACGCCGTGAGATCGGTCATGGTGCGTTGGCGGAGCGTGCGCTTGTGCCGGTACTTCCGACTGCGGAAGAGTTCCCGTATGCAATCCGTACCGTATCTGAGACGATGGAATCCAATGGTTCTACCTCCCAGGCAAGTATCTGTGCATCCACTCTGTCCCTGATGGCAGCAGGTGTACCGATCAAAGCTCCGGTAGCTGGTATTTCCTGCGGTCTGGTAACAGGCGACACCGATGATGATTACATCGTTCTGACCGATATCCAGGGTCTGGAAGACTTCTTCGGCGATATGGACTTCAAGGTAGGCGGCACTCACAAGGGTATTACTTCCATCCAGATGGATATCAAGATCCACGGTCTGACCCGCCCGATCATCGAGGAGGCAATCGCTAAGACGAGAGAGGCAAGACTCTACATTCTGGATGAAGTTATGGCTCCGGTTATCTCCGAGCCGAGAAAGACCGTCAGCCAGTATGCTCCGAAGATCGTTCAGATCTCCATCGATCCGCAGAAGATCGGCGATGTAGTCGGCAAACAGGGCAAGGTAATCAACAAGATCATCGAGCAGACCGGCGTTAAGATCGATATCGAGGACGATGGCAGCGTATCTGTATGCGGCACCGATCAGGCAATGATCGACAAGGCAGTTTCCATCATCAAGGGCATCGTGACCGACATCGAGCCGGGTCAGATTCTGACAGGTACCGTTGTCCGTATCATGAATTTTGGTGCATTCGTAGAGCTGGCTCCGAACAAGGATGGTATGGTTCATATTTCCAAGCTTTCGGACAAGCGCGTAGCGAAGGTAGAGGATGTTGTCAACATCGGCGATGAAGTTACTGTAAAGGTAATCGAGGTCGATAAGATGGGGCGTATCAACCTGAGCATGAAACCAGGCGATCTGGCTGAAAATAAATAATAAATAGATTGCAAATGCACACGATGTGCTGCAATCATCCATCATAAAATCAATGTGCCTGCATCACTGCGGCGCAGACCAGATAAAGTAAGGAATGCTGCAAGGCAGAGAAGCGGTTCGCTTCTGCTTTGCGGTGTTCCTTTTTACTTTACAAAGAGGAAAAATATGTTAGAGGTAACAGGGATAGAAAAACGGTACCGCGGAAGGACGATCCTAAAAAATGTCTCTTTTCGGGCAAATCCAGGGGAATGCATCGGGATTGTCGGCGGAAATGGATGCGGCAAGACGACGCTGCTCTCGATCCTCGCGGGGATCCGCAAGCCGGATCGGGGGAGTATTCGGATTGACGGGCAGGAGGCGCTTGGAAGACATCGTCTATTAGAAGAAAAAATCGCCTATGTGCCTCAGGAAAATCCATTGATCCCGGAGCTGACGGCATTTGATAATTACCGTCTCTGGTTCCGGGGGAAACGGCGGGAGATGGAGCGGGATCTGGAATGCGGCGTCGGTCATGTGCTGGGCGTGGACCGATTCTTGAAAACGCAGGCGGGACGGCTTTCAGGCGGAGAGAAAAAGAGGCTGAGCATCGCGGCGGCACTCTCCGGACGCGCGGATATCCTGATTCTCGATGAACCGGGGGCAGCGCTTGACCTGGAGGCCAAGGAGCAGATCCTGACTTATATCAGGAGCTATGTGAAAGCAGGGGGGACAGTTCTTTTAACATCCCATGAGATGGGAGAGATAGGGGCGTGTACAACCCTTTATGTATTAAAGGACGGTGTGCTGGTTCCGACGGAGGCAGGGCTTTCGGCGCGGGAGCTGATACAGAGGTTTTAAGGTTACTGGGCACGTATGCGTGAACAGTAACGTTTTAAGAGTGAGAAAACAGGAGGAGGTACAAGGTGAAAGAGGGAAACAACACAAACAACACAAACAATGCAAACAATACAAACATGTCAAACAATTCAACCCCACTAAACCCGGCAGAGGCAGCGGCGCAGGCGCTTACGGCCGCATCTAACACAGCGGATGGAACCGGTGCAGGCGGAACAGCTGGCGCTGAAATCGGTGGAAATGCTGCAGGTGGCAGAACGGGCGGAAATGGTTCCAGCAGGAAGAAATGGCTCATTCCAGCCGGAGCAGCCGCAGCGGTGGCCGTGATCGGCGGCGGTGTGATGCTCAGCCATCAGGCAGATCCGAAGGACACAGTGATCGATGCGTTCAAGAGCATCACGGCGGAAGGGCAGTTAAATCCGTCTGAGGAGATCTTTGGGACGAAAGAGCTGGAAGACCTTTTACAGAAGGGATCCGCGCAGACGGGGATGGAGTTAAGTATGACAGGTATTTCCGATGAATCCCTGAACCAGATGAGCGGTGCGGGCATCGGTCTGGATGTGAAGCGCGATGTGGACAGCGGACGGCAGCTGCTAAATCTTTCCTTGCAGTATGGCGGAGGAGAATTGGCGGACGCACAGCTTTACATGGATGATACACAGATCATGGCGGCGATTCCGGTACTTTCCAGCCGTATGTTTACCCTTGACTATGCCAATGATCTGGAAGGACAGCTCATTAATTCTCCGTATGCGGCGCAGAAGCTCGAAGAGCAGGGGATTGATATTGAGGGGCTGGCAAATTATCTGGGACAGTACAAGGAAGCGCTTTCGGACGAGGAGCCGATGCTGGATCTGAAAGCACTCTGGAACCGCTACAAAGAGGGAAGCAAGGCGATTGATGACCTCAAAGCGGCTATGACCGTCACTAAGAATGACAAAAAAGAGTTTACGATCGACGGACAGAGCGAGAACTGCCGCGGTTACCATGTGACTCTGCCGAAGGATGCGCTGATCAGCTTTGCAAAGACGACGAGAGAATTTTTCCTGAACGATGAGACGCTCAAGCAGGATGTGGTGCGCTATCTGGAACTGGCAGGCGGCGCAAGCGGCATCTATGCAGCGGACGGGGACGGAGAGAGCGTGGATCCGGAGGAACAGCAGAAGGAACTCTGGGCCCAGGCGGAAGCGGTGCTGGACAATCTGGTAGAGGAAATGGAAAATACCATCGGGGATGTGACGATGGATGTCTATGTGAGAAAAGACGGCAAAATGGCTGGATTTTCCTATGAGACGGATGCAACGGTTGAGGAAGAAAATGTCCGTTTTTACGGCGATGTTTCCTTTGGCGGCGGTTACAACATGCTGTCGAATGTGAATGGGGCGTTAAATATTGAGGATTCGGACGGTCAGATTATCACGGTTTCCCTGGATAAAACAGGCGCTTACGAGGCTGGAAAGAGCTGGAGTGGTCAGGTAATTGCGACCCTGCAAGGCGACGAAGAGAAATACCAGTTTATCCTGGATGGCGACTATCAGATCGCGGACGGCAGCTATGAGGTAAAGCTGGATCTGCAGAGTAATGGTGCGTCTCAGGCGTCGCTCACGGCGAATGGCGCGGTCAGCGAGCTTTCGAAGGGCGAGAGCGTCCATATCGATATGGATTCCCTGCGTCTGGAAACGACATTGTTAAATGGAAGCAGTTCTTATGTTGAATTTGCCGGTTCCTATTATGTCAACCCGCTGGAGGATGAGATCGCGCAGCCGGACGGCGTTCCATTTGATGTGCTGGCTTCCTCCGAGGAGGATTATAACCAGGTCACAACGGAGATAACAGGCAACCTGTTCGCAATTCTCCTGAAAGTCATGTCATAGGCGGCGGAAAATGCGAACATATATGATATATCTGCTGCTGACCGGAAAGCGCCTGCTCCGCCAGCTGCCGTATTTTCTGGCAGGGCTGGCGGTGATGGTGCTGCTCGTCGGCATGGCGGCATTTTCGGCGTCTAAGGTTTTATATGGGGAAACATCTTTAAAGAAAATCGAGGT
Source organism: Clostridium sp. AM43-3BH (assembly GCF_003479985.1). Taxonomy (NCBI): domain Bacteria; kingdom Bacillati; phylum Bacillota; class Clostridia; order Eubacteriales; family Clostridiaceae; genus Clostridium; species Clostridium sp. AM43-3BH. The sequence goes on along the minus strand of NZ_QUIH01000002.1, from coordinate 103,109 downwards.
GGGCGTGGTGCTTCCGGAGGACGATGCGCTTTCGGAAAAGATAACCAAAATGATTGCCTCGCTGGACAGCGTGGAAAGTCTCTGCGACTTTTCGTATCTGGAACACGATGAAGCGTTTCAAAAGATGAAAAGCGGGGAGCTTCAAGCGGTTTTCGAGGTGCCGTCCGGCATGGCGCGCGGCATTTTGGACGGTACGAACCAGCCAGCCACGATCTGGTTTCCGGATGAGAGCGGGCTGGAAGGCGCTGTTTTCCGGGAACTGGCAGAGTCGGGCAGTTCGATGCTTGGCACTTCGCAGGCGGCGATCTACGCGGCAAATGAATGTTTAAATATCCAGGGAGTGCCGGAACAGATTTCGGTGTCTGAACAGGATTTGAACCGTATCTTTTTAAAATATGCGATGAACCGCGAGGCACTTTTCCGGAAGAAAACGGTCAGCGCTGCAGGGAATGTATCGACGGCGGTCTTTTATGGAATTTCGGGGATTGTATTTCTGATGATTCTTACCGGAATCCCGGCAGCACCGTTTCTGGCTCCCCAGACGGAGGCGCTGGAACAGGGGCTTCGGCGCATCGGGATCCGGCGGTGGTATCCGCTTTTCTGCAAATGCTTGTGCATGACGCTTCTTCTGATGGCAGTCACAGCGGGCGGCTATGGCTGGGCGGTGCAGAAGGGATATGCGCTGGCGGGGCGGGAAGAACTGGCGGCGTGGGGGCTGACCTGCGCGGCAGTTTCGGCGTGGATTCTGCTGTTTTATGAGGTGTGCAGAAGTTCGGCAGCGGCGATTTTGACGTTGTTTGCGGTCAGTGTGGTATTTCTCTTTCTGGCGGGCGGCATCATCCCGTCCGTCTTTCTGCCGGAACTGGTTCAGAAAGTCGGAAATATGACGGTGACGGCGCTCTGGATGGATGGAATCCGCTTTATTGCTTCGGGCGAGGAGACAGGGGCGGTTTCGGTGCTGTGGAAACTGGCAGCGGCTGCATTGGCATGCTTTGCAATGGCGCTTGCCGCCGGAAAAAGGAGGGATTGACGGATGCGGAAGCTGGCGTGGTGGTTCTGTATGTTTGGAATGACGCTGCGGCGGGCTCTTTACCGCCCGGTGTTCCTCCTATTTCTTCTGATTTTTCCATTGGGAATGGGCGTGCTCCATCAGGTGGAAAAACGGGATTCCGGGCGGATCGCGGTGGCGCTCTGTCCGGGAACGGATGCATGGAATCAGGCGCTTGCAGAAAGACTGGAATCGGAAGAGAGCCGTTCATTTTTCTTTTATCCGTGCGGGACGGAGGAAGAGGCAAAGAAGGCGGTTATGACCGGACGGGCGGAGTGCGCCTACCTGTTTCCAGAGAGATTAAAAGAACGGCTGGACGAGGGGCATTATACCCGTGCGGTCCGCGTGCTGGTGTCGCCGTCCACGGTGGCAGAGAAAATTATATCAGAAAAGATATTTTCTGAACTGTTCGAGGTGTACGGGCGGGAACTGCTGGCAGATTATGGGAAAAATGGAGCGGCATTCCAGACGGTGATGGCGCGCTGCCAGACGACGGAGGCGCGGGAAAAGGCGTGCGGCGTGCTGATGAAACTCTATGAAAAATACCGCAGCAACGGAAGCACCTTTACCTTTGATTATCAGACCTTACAGGGAGGAACGGCACTGCAGACAGGGGCGATGAAGGTGGTCTTTCCGGTGCGCGGGCTGACGGCGGTTTTCCTTTTTATCATGGGGCTGGCGGCAGCTGTCATGGCGGGCGAGGATGCAGAGCGCGGGCTTTATGCGGCGGTCCGGAGCCGGGAGCGGTGGCTGCTGCAGACGGCGGAGATCGCGGCATTTGTCTTTTTAGCATCCATTTCGGCCTATGCGGCGCTTCTGGCGTCGGGAAATGGGGCAGAGCCGCTTTTAGAGGCGGGAAAGCTGCTTTTTTATCTCTTCTTCGTGACCATGTATGCCTTTGGATGCCTGGCAGTCTGCCGGAAGCCGGGATTTCTGGCGGCGCTGATTCCGGTGTTTATCCTTGCGAGCCTCCTGCTCTGTCCGATCTTTTTTGACGCTTCGCTCTTTTTGCCGGGAGCCGCGGGTGTGCGAAAGCTGCTGCCGCCGTGGTGGTATCTGAGCGGCATTTTTGGTTCCCAAAGTGTCTACCCGTGAACAATTACTTTTTTACAACGTTTTTTTGGATAACTTCGATAAAAAGATTGCTATTTTTTCATTCAATTATTATAATAAAAAGAGACATCCGGTATCGAGCATCAATCTGCCGGATGTTTTCATGCGAGAAAATCAGGAGAGGAGTGAACACAATGGAAAGCCGGAGTCATAAGGCGGAATCAGACGGCAGCTACCCAGAACCGAAGGCAGCGTACACATGCATTTGCAGGAATGACAGCTGCAAACAGCGGATTCCTTGTGTACACTGCCGCATCTGTGGATAAGTTTCCGGCATTCTGCCTGTGTGCAGGAGCAGGAAAGGAGCAGCCTGTCCGATTTCCAAAATGACAATATTTTGGAAGGAGACGGGAATGTTAGAAGAAGAGAAGAAAGAAGAGCTGCTGGCTCTGCTGTCCGGGAAGAAGTATCGGGAGCTGAAAAGCCAGCTGGTCGAGATGAATGAGGTGGATATTGCCTCATTTATCGAAGAATTGGATTCAGAAAAGACGGTCGTTGTATTCCGTATGCTGCCGAAAGAGCTGGCATCGGAGGTATTTGCCTGTCTGGAAGTCGAACAGCAGCAGCACATCATTACCAGTATTACGGATAATGAGCTGCGTGCCATCATTGACGACCTGTATGTCGATGATGCGGTCGATATGCTGGAGGAGCTGCCGGCGACGATCGTGCGGCGCGTACTTCAGAACTCCAGCCCGGATACGAGAAAACTGATCAACCAGTTCCTCAATTACCCGGAAAACAGTGCCGGAAGCGTTATGACGGCGGAGTACGTGGGACTCAAGAAAAATATGACGGTGGAGCAGGCATTTGATTATATCCGGAAATATGGCGTGGACAAGGAGACGATTTACACCTGCTACGTCATGGATGAAAAACGCCGCTTAGAGGGCGTTGTGACGGTCAAGGATCTTCTGATGAATGATTATGCGGCGCTCATGGGCGATATCATGGATCCGCATGTGATCAAGGCGTATACGACGGAAGACCAGGAAAAGGTTGTGGAGACGTTCAATGAGTACAACCTCTTGAGTTTACCGGTTGTGGACGGTGAAGACCGTCTGGTCGGCATCATCACGGTCGATGATGTCATGGATGTCATGGAGCAGGAGGCGACGGAGGACTTCGAGAAGATGGCGGCGATGCTGCCGAGTGAGAAGCCGTACCTGAAGACGGGCGTGTTCCAGCTCGCGAGAAACCGTATTCCGTGGCTGATGATCCTGATGTTGAGCAGTATGGTGACCGGCGGTATTTTGTTAAAATATGAGAATGCCTTTTCGGTAATTCCGCTTTTGGTTACGTTTATTCCGATGCTGATGGATACGGGCGGAAACTCCGGCAGCCAGGCGAGCACGATGATAATCCGTGGTATGGCGGTCGGCGAGGTAGAACCGGCGGATATTCTGAAAGTTATGTGGAAAGAAATCCGCGTGGGAATGCTCTGTGGACTTTCTCTGGCGCTTGTCAATTTCGTGCGCCTGATGATCCAGTATCCGGGGCAGGTACTCATCTGCCTGACGGTAGTTATCAGCCTGTTCTGCACGGTTATCATCGCGAAGACGATCGGATGTGTGCTTCCGATTGCGGCGAAGACGATCCACCTCGACCCGGCGATCATGGCGTCGCCGATGATCACGACGATCGTGGATGCGTGCAGCCTGATGATTTATTTCCAGCTGGCGTGCCATCTGCTGAATATGAAGGCGTGATATAAATTACCTGCCTGCTGGCCCATGTTTTCGTATGGTCAGCGCAGTAAATGCGCAGACTTACGGAACAGTTACTTTATTTTATAATTCCAATATTTTAATTATTTCTAGGAAAGGAAAAACTGTTTGGAACATAAGCTTCCAGACAGCCGTGTGAAAAGTATGACAAAGATCAGAACCAGATACGCACCGAGCCCGACAGGCAAAATGCATGTAGGAAACTTAAGAACTGCATTATACGCATACCTGATTGCAAAACATGAGGGCGGCGATTTTATCCTGCGAATCGAGGATACCGATCAGGAGCGTTTCGTTGAAGGCGCGACCGAGATCATTTACAATACGATGCGCGATACCGGACTGAAGCATGACGAAGGTCCGGACATCGGAGGTCCGGTTGGCCCGTATGTACAGAGCGACCGTCAGAAACAGGGCATCTACATGGAATATGCGAAGAAGCTGATTGATAAAGGCGAAGCTTATTACTGTTTCTGCGATCAGGAACGCTTAAACAGCTTAAAGAGAGAAGTAAACGGCGAAGAGATCATGACCTATGATAAGCACTGCCTGCACCTTTCCAAGGAAGAGGTAGAGGCAAACTTAAAGGCAGGAAAGCCGTTTGTCATCCGTCAGAACAATCCGACCGAGGGAAAGACTACCTTCCACGATGAGATTTACGGGGATATTTCCGTAGATAACTCCGAGCTGGACGATATGGTTTTAATCAAATCGGATGGATTCCCGACCTACAACTTCGCAAATGTGGTGGACGATCATTTACAGCAGATCACCCATGTAGTCCGCGGTAACGAGTACCTGTCTTCTTCACCGAAGTACAACCGTCTGTACGACGCATTCGGATGGAAGGTTCCGGTTTATGTGCACTGCCCGACCATCACGAACGAGGAGCACAAGAAGCTGAGCAAGCGAAGCGGTCATTCTTCCTATCAGGATCTGATCGATCAGGGCTTCGTTTCCGAGGCAGTTGTCAACTTCGTTGCCCTGCTTGGCTGGTCACCGGAAAATAATCAGGAGATTTTCTCCTTAGACGAGCTGGTAAAAGAGTTCAACTACAAGAATATCAGCAAATCTCCGGCTGTTTTCGATATGGTAAAACTGAAATGGATGAACGGCGAGTACATCAAGGCGATGGATTTTGATAAGTTCTATGAAATGGCAGAGCCGTACATCAAAAAAGTAATCACCAAGGATCTGGATCTGAAGAAGATCGCGGCGATGGTGAAGACGAGAATCGAGATTTTCCCGGATATCGAGGGACACATCGATTTCTTTGAGACACTGCCGGAGTATGATCCGCAGATGTATGTTCACAAGAAGATGAAGACCAATCTGGAGACATCCTTAAAGGTATTAAAAGATGTTCTGCCGATTCTGGAAGCACAGGAAGATTACTCCAACGACGCCCTGTACGCGGCGCTGTCCGAGTATGTATCCAAAGAGGGCGTTAAGACCGGCTTTGTAATGTGGCCGATCCGTACCGCTGTATCCGGCAAGCAGATGACGCCGGCAGGCGCGACCGAGATCATGGAAGTGCTTGGCAAGGAAGAGTCGATCAGCCGTATCAAGAAGGGGATTGAACTTCTGGAGGCACAGCAGTAGGCTGTCGTAACCGTCGATGTTCGACTTGAAGCAAGTTTGGCTTCGCAGATTAAATCAGTAGGTAGTAAATAAATAACTGCTTTTTCATGTATCGTAGATGCATGAAAAGCAGTGAAAAGGTGCGCTTTGTGAGAAATACATTCCAAGGCGCACTTTTCTTACATTTGTACTTGACAGATTTGCTTCAGATGCGCGGCAGAAGGATGTCTTGCACGTCAAAATGCGAATTTCGAAGCAAATATGCCGAGATATTCTTGAATTGTGGAGTAAGGAAACAGGAAATGGCATTCAGTAAAGCACAGACACAGGCAATCATGCATAAAGATGGTCCCATGATGGTTCTGGCGGGACCGGGATCAGGGAAAACAACGGTGATCACCCATCGGGTCCAGTATCTGACGAAGGAGTACGGAATCGATCCGGGGGATATTCTGGTAATCACCTTTACCCGGGCAGCAGCCGAGGAGATGCGGGAGCGGTATGAAGCATTGACCGGCGGCGGATCCAGAGTCACCTTCGGTACTTTTCATTCGATCTTTTTTAGGATCTTAAAGCTGGCATACCGATATACCGCTGACAATATTGTCCGGGAAGAGCAGCAGATGCAGTTTGTCCGGGAGCTGGCTCAGGCCGGAGGTCTGGAGCCGGAGGATGAAAATGAGTTTGCAGCCTCCATTTTAAGTGAGATAAGCTCTGTCAAGGGAGAGAGGATTGCACTGGAACATTACTATTCCAAAAACTGTCCGGATGCAGTTTTCCGTCAGCTCTATGCAGGCTATGAAGAGAAAATGCGCCGAGCCGGACTCATCGATTTCGATGACATGATGGTGCTGTGTCTGGAACTTTTTACGGAAAGAAAAGATATCCTGTCTGCCTGGCAGAGAAGGTATCGGTACATCCTGATTGATGAGTTTCAGGACATCAATCGGCTTCAATATGAGATCGTGCGGATGTTAGCCAAGCCGGAAGATAATCTTTTTATCGTGGGCGATGATGATCAGTCGATTTACCGGTTTCGTGGGGCCAAACCGGAGATTATGCTGGGGTTTGAGCGGGATTATCCGGGGGCTGGACGGATTCTTCTGGATGTGAATTACCGCAGTACCGAGGAGATCGTGGCACCGGCATTGCGGCTGATCGGAGAAAACCAGAAACGTTTTTCAAAGGCCATCCATACAACGGGACGTCATGGGAAGAACGTGATCACGAAGCTCTGGCAGGATCCGGGGGAAGAAAATCTGGCCATTGCCAGGGAGATACAGCTGTATCTGCAGTCGGGAGTGCGGCCGGGGGATATCGCAGTTTTATACCGGACCAATGCTGGTCCTCGTTTTCTGATGGAAAAGCTGATGGAATACAATCTGCCGTTCCGGACACGGGACACGGTGCCGAACCTCTATGAACACTGGATTTCGCGAAATATCCTGACCTATATCCGGATCGCCATGGGAAGCCGGGCGCGGGAAGATATTTTGCAGGTCATCAACCGTCCGAAGCGTTATATCAGCCGGGATGCGATGCCGGATGAGACGGTTTCGTTCGAGAAGATGAAGGCATTCTATGCGGAGAAAGACTGGATTGCCGAGCGGATCGAGAATCTGGAAGGCGATCTGCGGGCCATCGCCCGGATGTCACCTCTGGCAGCCGTCAATTATATCCGCCAGGGCATGGGATACGACGAATATCTGATCGAGTATGCGGCATTCCGGCGGATGCGGCCGGAGGAACTTTTAGAGACTGCCGATGAGTTAAAAGAAAGTGCGGCGGGTTTCAAGACCTTTGACGAGTGGTTTGCACACATCGACGCGTACAAGGAGGAACTGCTCCGGCAGGCGGTGCAGCGGCGGACGGAGACGGACGCGATCACGCTCGCGACGATGCACAGTGCCAAGGGGCTGGAATTTCCCATTGTCTATATTCTCGATGCCAATGAAGGCATCACACCGCACAGCCGCGCGATGCTGGACGAGGATATGGAGGAAGAACGACGTCTGTTCTATGTGGCAATGACGCGTGCAAAGACCCGGCTGCATGTATATGCGGTGCGGGAGAGGTACCATAAAAAGGCGGAAGTATCGCGGTTTGTGTGGGAGTATCTGGGGCGGGAGTCATAGAGAAAAATTCGGAAAACGGGAGAATAATAAGATTTACAAATGGCAGAAAAATAGCTATACTATCGTCAGTCAGAGATGCACTCTGGCATATGTTTATCGTGAAGCATAACGTAAGGTGAAAAAGAAAATAGGTAGGAGGCGGTTGTACGCCGATTTTGTTTGCAATTATATTTTTAGTAGTCGTTTTTAAGGTGGTCGGTCTGCTTTTAAGTGTCTGCGGAAGACTCCTTGGAGCTGTTCTGAGTCTGGCTGGATTTATCATTTCACTGGCAGTTGGAACACTGGTGTTTGGACTGTCGGCGGCATTTTCGGTGGTGCTTTTGGGAATTGCCGGAGTTTGGCTGATAGCAAAATTGGTATTGTAAAAAATTACTATGCAGAAGAAAGATGGAAAAAGTCAACGGCAGCTGGGATGAAGAAGCAGGAAGATAATAGGTAAAAGAATTATTTAAAGCGGTTGAGCGGGGGGCAGCCGCTTTTCTTTTTTGGAAAAGAGTATCACTGTATGGATGATTTTATGTGGGCTATATATACGACATCTGTCGGATTGGCGGTTACTATATATGGGAAAGTATGATATGATTGATTTATGGAAGTTCAGATGATTTTGCAAAAAACTATCTCACTGTGAAGATTGATAATCTGTAGATGGCAAAACGGATAGGAACGTGAAGAACAGAGAAGTGAGCATATTTATGCAAAAAGGAAAAACAAATAGTAGTTTGCAAAATATAAATAATGATTTATAAATGATGGTCAGAGTGCTAATATATAATAAGAATGGTTAATTTAAAAATGTATGTTGGTGAGGAGGGAATATATGATTCCTGAAATTCGCTTGCTTGCAGCAAAAGCCAGCAAAGAGAATGATAATTTGTGGCTTCCGCTGTTAGACCACTTAAAAGACACAGCTGGAGTTATAGAATACCTGGCGAGCAGATGGCTGCCGGGGTCTGTGTATGATGAGATGGAGATCTCGAGAAAAGAGGGAATACGATTAGCAAAACTGCTCGCATTGCTGCATGATATAGGGAAAGGTATTCCGGCATTCCAGACAAGAATATTGGAACAGCTTCCAGACATCAGGTGTTTTCAAGAATCGGCCGGAATTGAAACAAACTTGAATAAAACACAGATGGATATTAAACATGCACATGCAGGGGCTGTTCTTCTTCGAGCAATGGGATATCCGGAATCAGTGGCAGCAATTGTAGGTGCACACCATGGATCTCCCGAACCCAATAATATGGATGATGACGCAATCGATGAATTAACATTAGAGCGAAAAAAATACGGAGATAAAAAATCTATATGGCGGAAAATGCAAGAGGAACTCTTGAAATGGGCATTAGAAGAGGCGGGATATTCGGAAAAGGAAGAAATTCCAGGTATTTCGGAAGCAGCTCAGATGCTTTTTTGTGGACTTTTGATTATGGCAGACTGGATTGCAAGCAACAGCTATTATTTTCCGTTGTTATCTGTAACAGATGATCCAGAACCATATGATAATAATCGGTCAAGGAATGCAATGAGACATCTTAACCTATCGGATGGATGTTTGATGGGTTCTGCGTGGAAACAGGAGGATTTTTTTGAAGAGAGGTTCCATTTTACTGCAAATCGAGTACAGAAGGAAATGTATGGTGTTGCAGCCAGAATGAAAAAACCAGGATTGATCATTCTGGAGGCACCAATGGGAGAAGGAAAAACGGAGGCGGCTCTGGCAGCAGCTGAGATTCTTATGAATCGTTTCGATTTAAAAGGAATTGCCTTTTTTCTCCCATCACAGGCAACAACAAATGCCATGTTTACAAGAATCAGTTCCTGGCTAACAGGTCAGTCAGATGTTAATCAGGTTTCGATCCAGCTTTATCATTCCAATGCGGAATTAAATGAAGATTTTAGAAAACTGGAATATGGGGATGTCTGCATAGAAGACGATGATCAGGATGCTTTGATAGTTCATAGCTTTTTTAGAGGAAAGAAAACAAGAATGTTATCCGATATTGTGGTTGGCACAATCGATCAGCTTCTGATGGCAGCATTGATGCAGAAACATGTGATGCTTCGTCATCTGGGGCTTGCAGGAAAAGTTGCAGTGATTGATGAGTGCCATTCATTTGATCCTTATATGAATACATATTTGGAACGTATTTTGCAGTGGCTGGGGATTTATCATATTCCGGTAATTCTTTTGTCAGCTACGCTCCCTGGGGATAAACGATTGGCTTTGATGCAGGCATATGCCGGAAAGAAAAAATGTAAAAATGTCTTGATTAAGGAAACAACTTCATACCCGTTGATTTCATGGTCAGATCACGAACGAGTACAATTAATACCAATTCCTTATGATAAAAAAGACAGGGTTGTTCAGATTGTTAGAGAGAATGAAGAACAACTGGAAGAAGAAGTCCGCAATGTATTGAAACATGGCGGGTGTATGGGAATTATATTAAATACTGTTTCAAGAGTGCAGAAAATTGCAAAATTCATACAGGATAAATTTCCGGAAGCAAAAGTATTGATTGATCATTCGCAGTTTATACTTCCGGATCGACTTGAACATGAGAAAGAAATTTTGAACTGTGTTGGAAAACATTCGGCGAATGAGCAGAGAAGAGAGGTGATTGTAGTTGGAAGTCAGGTGTTGGAGCAATCATTGGATCTTGATTTTGATGTACTGATAACAGATTTATGCCCAATGGATCTTTTATTGCAAAGAATTGGTCGTCTTCATCGTCATGAGAGGAAAAGACCAGAAATGTTTGAAAGTGCCAGATGCATAGTATTGAATTCAGAGTTAGACAATCTGGAAAAGGGAGCGACAGAGGTTTATGGAGAATATCTGCTGCTGCAGACATCAGCACTTCTTCCGGAAAAGATTATGATTCCATCGGATATCTGCTCATTGGTACAGAAGACTTATTGCGAAACAGATGATAATCAACGCTTTCAGAATGCATATGAAGATTATAAGAAGAAGTGCATGCTTAGGAAACAGAATGCGAAACCATATTGTCTGGAGAAACCAGAGATAGGAAAATGTGGAGGGACTTTAGTAGGGCTTCTGGATAAGTCGGTTGGCTTAGACGATATAAAAGCACAGGCAGCAGTGAGGGATGGAAATCCATCAATAGAAGTGATAGTTGTAAAAGAAGCAGAATCTGGTTTTGCATCTATAATTGCTGGGAAATCAAAGGGGAAAAAATACAATCTCAAGGAAACTTTATCGATAGAGGAAGCCAGAGAAATATCAGAGCAAAAACTCCGCCTTCCTCAAAGATTTGCGCAATCATGGTGCGTGGGACGTGTGATAGAACAATTACGGATAGATATGGAACGGCATACAGAAGAGTGGAAAAACAGTCCCATGCTGGAAGGTGAGTTAATATTATTTTTAGATACGACAAATCACGTGAGTTTAGATGAAATCCAGCTGTTTTACGATGAAAAGAAGGGTCTAGAATGGGAGGTTGAGAAACGTGGATGATAAAAAATTCAATCTTTTAGAAGAACCATGGGTTTGTGTTATGCAGGAAAATGGAGAAGTAAAGGAACTATCATTGATAGATGCACTGATCCATGCACACCAGTATCGAGGATTATCTGGAGAGTTGCCAACGCAGGATGTTGCAGTATTAAGATTACTTCTGGCAGTATTGCAAACAGTTGTTTATCGATATGATGCAGATGGAAATGAAGACGAACTTGTAGAAACAGAGGATGCATATGAACGGTGGGAAGAAATTTGGAATGAAGGAAAACTTCCGGAGAAACCGATTCGGGAATATTTAGCAAAGTGGAAGGAACGCTTTTATCTATACGATAGTAACAGACCCTTTTATCAGGTACCGAAGGCTGCTATTGGAACAGAATGTAAAGCAGCAAAGCTAAATGGTGAAATCTCAGAGAGCAGTAATAAACTGCGCTTATTTTCAAATCGTGCAGGAAAAGAAAAGAAATTTTTAAGTGATTCAGAAGCAGCTAGATGGCTGTTGTATCTGAATGGATATGATGATACATCTGCAAAGCCAAAGCAAAAGGGTCTTCCATCACCCGGAACCGGATGGCTTGGAAAACTGGGATTAATTTATGCAGATGGAAGCAATTTATTTGAAACCTTGATGTTGAACCTTGTAGTGGTCAATATTTCAGATAAAGAATGTTGGGACAGTCCAAAACCTGTGTGGGAAGCAGAAACAGTTAAGAGTGCGGAGAGAACCGAAATTGTGGTCCCATCAAATCAGGCAGAGCTACTGACAGTACAATCCAGAAGAATTCTTCTAAAAAAAGAGGTGCAAGGGGTCAGTGGTTATTATGTGTTGGGAGGTGATTTTTTTCCAAAAGAAGCAGCATATATGGAACAAATGACTGTATGGAAAAAATATGAACCGAAAGGAAATGCCGTTCCGTATTATCAGCCAAGAAGGCATTTGCCAGAAAAACAGATGTGGCGCGACTTTTCAAACCTTGTTATGTCAGATCAGGAAAACAGAACACCGGGTGTGCTTAGGTGGGTCGCTTGGCTGAAAGATAAGAAAATGATTGATAAAAAGAATATCATTTGCTTTAAGACAGCCTCGGTACAATATGGGGACAAAGACTTTTTTGTAAAAGATGTTCTTGGCGATTACCTGGAATTTCATACAGAATTATTAACTGCAAATGGAAAAATATTGGTAAGAATCATACGAGAAGAGATTGAAAAATGTGAAAAAGCAGCAAATATAGTTAATCATTTAACAGAAGACTTAAAGAAGGCTGCAGGAGATTGTTCAGGTGAAAAAACTCAATATGGAAAAGAAGAGTACTTTTACCAGATAGATATACCATTCCGCAAATGGTTAAAGGAGTTGGATCCGATAGGTGAGAGTGATTCTGAATATTATGAGAACATTCGAAACGACTGGAGAGTTCAGGCATATCGGATAGCGGAAAAGCTTGGGATGAACTATGTTGAACAAGCAGGAGATAAGGCTTTTGTTGGGCGGGAAATACAAGAAAAAAAGGATGGAGTTGAAAGAAAAGTTTATTATTCATCTTCAAGTGCTTTTAATATATTTAAGGTGTCATTGAAAAAATGCTTTGAGCAGTAGCAAGGAGGGATTGTATGGGAAACCAGGGACAGATGGTCAGAAAGTATATGGCCATGCGTCTGAAACAATGGGAGAATGAGCCAAATGATGCACGCGTCAAAGGAGAATTGGCACAGCTTCGTCATGGAATCGGGAAAAAGCCCGGAGAGGTTCCAGAAATGTGGGAACTTTTATTTAACAGATTTCCGGAAGAATTGATGAGCAGAAATGGAGAACCTAGTTGGGCTGAGTGGGCGGTATCTCTTTCGTTATGTATGTATGCTCTGCATCAGCAGGGAAGTGATATTCACAAAAAAAACATGCATAGCGAACAGCAACCATTAGGAAAGGCAGTTAGAAAATTGGCGGCTTTGCAGGATGAATCAGAACTGACACGAATTCGAAAACGATTTACCGTTTTTGCAACATCGGCAGATATGGAAGAATGTGCGTATTATCTTCGAGGATTAGTGCAGCTTCTGCGGGCAAAGGGAGTGCCGATGGATTATATTCAGCTAGCATATGACCTATATCAATTTCAAACGGAGAATGGTGCCCAGAAGGTTAAGCTTCGCTGGGGACAGGATTTTTATCGAGTAGTAAAACAGGAAGAGGAGGAAAAAGAAAATGAGTAAAAATTTGTATATTGATCTTCATGTGATTCAAACACTTCCGCCGAGCTGCGTAAATCGTGATGATACAGGCAGCCCCAAGACAGCGATTTATGGTGGTGTAACCAGAGCGAGGGTTTCAAGTCAGTCCTGGAAACGTGCAATGCGCCTTATGTTTGCTGATATGTATACAGAAGAAGAAAAAGGAATTCGAACAAAGAAAATTGTAGACCTGCTTGCAAAGAAAATATCTGAGTTGGATTCGGAGATTCAGAGTGCTGAAAAATTGGCAAAAAAGGTATTAGAAGCAGCAGGAATTAAATTAACAGAGAAAAATGGAAAAGCAGAAACAGGAGCTCTGTTTTTTATTAGTGCAAAACAAATTGAAAAATTGGCAGAAAAGGCAATGGCTCATCCAGATGGGAAATTTGAAAAAGAGGATAAAAAAGAATTGCAGGAGGCATTAAAAAACTACCCGTCAGTTGATCTTGCTTTGTTTGGCCGCATGGTGGCAGATGAACCTTCCTTGAATTACGACGCAACGGCACAAGTGGCCCATGCCATATCAACACATGCTGTACATAATGAGTATGATTACTTTACAGCTGTTGATGATTGTACATCGGAAGATAATTCTGGGGCAGGACATCTTGGTACAGTGGAGTATAGCTCATCTACCTTATATCGTTATGCGACTGTGAATGCGGCAGAACTTGCAAACTATCTGGGAGAAGATACTCCGAAAGCAGTTAGAAATTTTGCAGAGGCATTTATCACCAGTATGCCGACAGGAAAACAAAATACATTTGCAAACAGAACACGCCCGGATGCTGTTTATGTGACGGTTCGCAGAGATCAGCCGGTTAATATGGCCTGTGCTTTTGAAAAACCAATTACCACAAAGGGTGGATATGTGGAGCAGTCAATAAAGGCGTTGGTTGATTATGCAAAAGAATCTTATGAAGATTATGTAAATGAGCCGGAAGTGACATTTGCAGTGGGAAGAGAGTTGGAGCCGCTTGCGGCAACAATGAATCTAACAAAATTATTAGATGAACTGGAAAAACAGGTTTTTATTGATCTGGAAGAGGTGACGAAATAATGAGTACATTGCTGCTTCGGTTGGCAGCACCACTTCAATCATGGGGAATTGATTCGAAGTTTGATATTCGCCGGACAGGACGGGAACCTAGCAAAAGCGGGGTGATCGGGCTTATCTGCGCCGCCTTTGGAATCAAAAGAGATGATGATGAGATGGTGAGTCAATTAGCAACACTGCGATTTGGCGTGCGTGTAGATAAAGAGGGGCATTTCATGCGTGATTTTCACATAGCACGCTCAAAAAAAGGAGATTCATATGTCACAAATCGCTATTATCTTGCGGATGCAGAATTTCTGGTAGGCTTTGAAAGTGCGGATGAAGAACTTTTAAAAAGAATTGAATATGCATTATTGAATCCGGTGTTTCCATTATATCTGGGGCGGAGATCGTGTCCGCCTACTGGAAGATTATGCCTTGGTATTAGAAAACGAGAATTGGAAGACGCTTTGCTTGAAGAAGCATTTCGGAATGAATCAGTTGAAACAGTACGCATAATACTGGATGCAAAAGAAGGAGAAGACGGAAATATTGTTAAAGATCTTCCGATATCCTATAATCCAGAGAAGAGAAAACATGCGTTTCGAAAAGTGACGGAGAAATATCGGGCGGTACGAGAACCGCTTCAATGCCATGATCCAATGGCAGAATTGGGGTGATTGGTTTGTATTTAAGCAGAATGACATTGGATGTGACTAAAAGGAAAACATTGCGGGCATTGAGCTCGCCAAACCTGTTCCATGGAGCCGTTGAGGCTTCGTTTGATATGACAGAAGCAGTTCGTCATAGAAAGCTATGGAGAATCGATCGGCTTAATAGTAAGTATTATTTGCTTATTCTAAGCCGGGAAAAACCGGATCTCTCCGAAGCAGTAAGCCAATTTGCGCCAGAAGGTGAAGAATGGGTGACAAAAGAGTATGATCCTTTTCTGGAGAAAATCAAAGCTAATTCATGGTGGCATTTTCGTTTGACGGCAAATCCAACATACCAGAAAGCTGCAGGAAAGGATCAAAGAGGCAGAATTTGTGCACATACTACAGCAGATAATCAGCGAAAATGGCTTATAAAACAGGGTAAACTGCATGGTTTTGCAGTGAGTGAAGATTCTTTTGAGATTAGGGAATCTAAATGGTACCATTTTAATAAGGCTTCTGGAAAGAATCAGGTTAGTATGCTGTCTGTAACATATGAAGGTATTTTAAAAATAGTGGATGAAGAGAAAGTACGAAAAATGCTGATAGACGGTATTGGACGTGAAAAGGCATATGGAGTAGGTCTTATGACATTGGTACATATGGAGAAGGGAACAGTATGACAAATATTCCTGGAATGATACGGCCGGAAATCCAGATGCTGCCGCAGGTTGCAGATCGTCTGACGTTCCTTTATCTGGAAAGATGTGTCCTAAATCGACAGGATAGTGCAATTACAGTCGCAGATGATAGAGGAACCGTTTTTGTACCGGCAGCAGCAATCAGTGTGATTATGCTGGGACCTGGAACTAAGATTACACATCGGGCGATGGAATTAATTGGAGATGCCGGGGTAACAGTGATATGGGTGGGAGAACATGGTGTGCGTTATTATGCATCGGGTTGTCCGCTCACCCACCGGGCAGCTCTTTTGCAGAGACAAGCGGAATCAGTCAGCAATACGAGAATGCATTTAAATATTGTGAGACAGATGTATTCCATGCGATTTCCTAATGAAGATGTTTCACGCCTTACGCTTCAGCAATTGAGAGGACGGGAGGGAGCACGAATTCGTGCAGTATATAAAAGAGTATCAAAAGAGTGGAATGTACCTTGGAATGGGCGTGAATACGATCCAGATGATTTTACAAGTGGAGATTCTGTTAACCAGGCATTATCTGCCGGCCATGCATGTCTTTATGGCTTGGCACATGCGGTAATTGCTGCGTTAGGGTGCTCTCCGGGATTGGGATTTGTACATGTTGGACATGAAAACTCATTTGTATATGATATTGCAGATTTATATAAGGCAGATATCACGATTCCGTTAGCGTTTGAGGTGGCTGCAACGATTTCCAAGGAAGAAATTCCGTCTGTAATGCGGAGAAAAACCAGAGATAAAATGGTAAAAATGAATATTCTGAAACAAATGGTGCATGATATCAAATCTTTGTTTGCCAAAGAAGGAGAAGCAGAGGATTCAGATGCAGTATATTTGTGGGATAACAAAGTCGGGGAAGTTGAGAATGGGCATTCGTATGGAGACGATCTTGAAGAAGGTGAATAATGGTAGTTGTAACGCTGACTGATTGCCCACCTAAATTGCGCGGAGATCTTACGAAGTGGCTTATGGAGATCAATACAGGAGTATACGTTGGAAAGGTGAGCGCAAGAATTCGGGAAATGCTTTGGACGCGAATCTGTGAGCACCTGTCTCAGGGACGGGCAACAATGGTATATAGTACTAATAATGAACAGGGAATGGAATTCTGTGTTCACAACTCATCCTGGAAACCTGTGGATTTTGATGGATTACAATTAGTTATGCGACCAGAACAGGCACGGCGCGAAACAAAAGCGCGTGCAAGTCGGGCAGAAGTTCAACAGATGTTGATTAAGAAAAAGCAATCTCAAACATATAAAGAACGACAAGAAGGTTATGTGGTGATAGATTTAGAAACAACAGGATTAAATAGTTCATCAGATGAGATTATTGAGTTGGCGGCGATCAGAATCATTAACCACAAAATAGCAGACCAATTGGAGATTCTAGTGAAAGCAGAAAAAGGTGTTCCAAAAGTAATTACTGAACTTACGGGGATTACAGAGGAGATTCTTGAGGAAAAGGGGATGGTTCTTTCTTCAGCGATAGAGAAGTTTTGTGAATTTATTGGACAAAGTACAATAGTGGGTCATAACATCGCATTTGATCGCAGCTTTTTAAAGGAAGCTTGTCGAAAGACCAATCGTATGAATCTAAAAAATCCGGCAAAAGATACATTAGATCTTGCGAGAAGACGAATCGATGATATTGATGATTATAAGCTGCATGCACTAGCAGACTATTTCCAGATAAAAGTTGAGGAGGAACATAGGGCATTAAGTGATTGCATCACAACATTTCAGGTGTTTGAGAAACTAAATGAAATTTAGAGATGGAGATCGGGAAAAGGTTGTAAATAAGGGATTTTTTTAGTGTATTCCCCGCGCAAGCGGGGGTGATCCTGAACTCTGCATGAATCTCCTTATCATTGCTTGGTATTCCCCGCGCAAGCGGGGGTGATCCCTGATTCCAAGTTGGAGGGTTGCCTCCATAGTTGTATTCCCCGCGCAAGCGGGGGTGATCCCCATCTCTTTGTCCTCGTCTGACAGATATAATGGTATTCCCCGCGCAAGCGGGGGTGATCCCTGCTCTGTTGCCTTGTCAGTGTTCCAGTCATTGTATTCCCCGCGCAAGCGGGGGTGATCCCGTAAAACAATCTGGGTCACTGGTACAAATTTAGTATTCCCCGCGCAAGCGGGGGTGATCCTTGTTGTTCAGATTTATTTCCAATATCTAATAAGTATTCCCCGCGCAAGCGGGGGTGATCCCAGCGTTTACCAAGGCAGCGCTATGGGAGCAATGTATTCCCCGCGCAAGCGGGGGTGATCCCGTTGGAAATCGTTAGAATCCATGTAAACCAGCGTATTCCCCGCGCAAGCGGGGGTGATCCTATGCCTGTAACTTGCCGCGATAATGTTGTATAGTATTCCCCGCGCAAGCGGGGGTGATCCCGAACGCGTCATGCTATTCCAGACACGCTGTTGGTATTCCCCGCGCAAGCGGGGGTGATCCCCAGGTGCAGTGGGACAATGACGCTTTTTTATGGTATTCCCCGCGCAAGCGGGGGTGATCCCTAGCCGATTGTGTCGGGCGTTTAAAATCATACGTATTCCCCGCGCAAGCGGGGGTGATCCTTGAATTGTACGAACCGGATGGTTGGATAAACAGTATTCCCCGCGCAAGCGGGGGTGATCCTCGGTAGCAGCAACGTTCCCATCAGCAATTTTGGTATTCCCCGCGCAAGCGGGGGTGATCCCGTATCCGGAGACTATACTATTAATGCTGGAGAGTATTCCCCGCGCAAGCGGGGGTGATCCTAAAATCATGTCGGGCGTGGCGTTTAATGAAAAGTATTCCCCGCGCAAGCGGGGGTGATCCTTCGTCCGCAATGGATTTTTTAACAAATGTTTCGTATTCCCCGCGCAAGCGGGGGTGATCCTAGGTATGAGCGGATTGTATTCTTCGGTACAGCGTATTCCCCGCGCAAGCGGGGGTGATCCAGCGTCCCTGTCGTATAAGACCCCGACGACCTGGTATTCCCCGCGCAAGCGGGGGTGATCCTTTTATTATCTGATGAAAATTACTGGATGGTAATGTATTCCCCGCGCAAGCGGGGGTGATCCCCATATCTACATGATATGATACATATAAAGTTGGTATTCCCCGCGCAAGCGGGGGTGATCCCTATCAGTATCAGCAAATGCGAGCAAATTGAGGGTATTCCCCGCGCAAGCGGGGGTGATCCCGAACATCCTCAAACAACGTTACGGGACATTTGGTATTCCCCGCGCAAGCGGGGGTGATCCCTGTCTTCCTTGCCGCCACCTGCGAAGATAACAGTATTCCCCGCGCAAGCGGGGGTGATCCTGTATGAGGCATTGCGGAAAGTCCTTGGAAATGGTATTCCCCGCGCAAGCGGGGGTGATCCTACGGATGCTTCGGCGTAATCTTAAATTTAAGAGTATTCCCCGCGCAAGCGGGGGTGATCCCTGAGTAACCGCTTTCTCCGCCGCCACCAACCTGTATTCCCCGCGCAAGCGGGGGTGATCCCCGGCAGATGCTTATCCCAAGAGGAGAAGAGAAGTATTCCCCGCGCAAGCGGGGGTGATCCCCGGCAGATGCTTATCCCAAGAGGAGAAGAGAAGTATTCCCCGCGCAAGCGGGGGTGATCCCCGGCAGATGCTTATCCCAAGAGGAGAAGAGAAGTATTCCCCGCGCAAGCGGGGGTGATCCTAGGGCGCTTGTTGTGTTTCACACCGCAAACGTGTATTCCCCGCGCAAGCGGGGGTGATCCCTGTTGGGGTAAAGCTGGCAAGTAGAAGGGAGGGTATTCCCCGCGCAAGCGGGGGTGATCCCGTCACACCGAACCAGCTTAACATTACTGACGGGTATTCCCCGCGCAAGCGGGGGTGATCCCCTCCGGCACTTTTGCCCCCTCAAATTTGACGGGTATTCCCCGCGCAAGCGGGGGTGATCCCTATTGCATTTAAAATGTCAATAGATTCATGATGTATTCCCCGCGCAAGCGGGGGTGATCCTTGAGAAGCGCCCCGAAATCATCGGACTTAAGGGTATTCCCCGCGCAAGCGGGGGTGATCCTTTCATCGGAGAAAAGAATTACATAGTAACCACGTATTCCCCGCGCAAGCGGGGGTGATCCTAATAATTCAGCTGAATTACTTATTGGATAACAGTATTCCCCGCGCAAGCGGGGGTGATCCCCTTATCTTTAACCTGTCCTGATTCAATGGCTTGTATTCCCCGCGCAAGCGGGGGTGATCCTCAAGGTATCCGGAGCAGTTTGACCTAGTGGGAGTATTCCCCGCGCAAGCGGGGGTGATCCTCACATCATCGCGAGTTATAATCCGTAGCGCATGTATTCCCCGCGCAAGCGGGGGTGATCCCGGTCGCGGAGGATGTTGGTTGGAAACGGGTTGGTATTCCCCGCGCAAGCGGGGGTGATCCTCTGGAGGAAGAGGCAGCAAAGAGGGCGCTGGAGTATTCCCCGCGCAAGCGGGGGTGATCCTCATCTGGCCGAGATGGAAAAGTACAGCTGGAAGTATTCCCCGCGCAAGCGGGGGTGATCCTTGTTGCTTTTACCATTGCATCCTCCTGTATCCGTATTCCCCGCGCAAGCGGGGGTGATCCTACCGGTACAATCAGCGGAACCGGAAGTCTGCCGTATTCCCCGCGCAAGCGGGGGTGATCCCGAAAAACCGGAATGGTTGACGATGGATCAGATGTATTCCCCGCGTAAGCGGGGGTGTTTTTCCTAAAATCTAAAGTTTGGGAAGATAAGAACAACCTTATGATTTCAACATATGAAGCCATAAGGTTGTTTTTTTCGTATAGAAAACTTCACTGCCGCATCTTGAAGGTCACCAGAATTTGTGGGAAATGATAGGTGGTTGTTTGCTCAGTTTTTTGGAATATAGATGATTTTGTCACAGGCGTAAAGTTCTTCTCCCTCTCTGTTTCGCATTTCATATCCGATATATTTACAATTCCCATCCAACTGACTATAATAAAGAATGTCCGTTTGCCTGCAAAGGCGCGGAACCATATCCATCTGCATCAGGGCGATATGACAGAAAAATGAATTTAAAAGAATGGAAGAAACAACAATGGATGTAATTGGAAAATTTGGAAATAGGGTGAGCAGCCAGGCGCTTAAGGATCCGGAAAAAGCGCGTCGGCTGCTTCTTGCGGGATACCGCCTGCAGGAAAAGAAGCTTCAGTTTTTGCCGGATCGGGGGCTGCCGTCGTCGGGACAGTATGTGGCGCGGGTGGTTATGAAAAATATCATTCAGTCGCTGTCGGAACCGGAGAATGCGGCGATGGTCAGCATATTTGTGCCGGGAGAGCTGGTGATGGCGGCAGGGCTGACGCCGTACTCAGTGGAGGCGATGTCCTGTTTTATGGCGGGAACGAAGTGTGAGCAGACGTTTCTTCGGAAAACGGAGGAAGAAGGATTTCCGGAGACGATGTGTTCGTACCACAGGGTGTTTCTGGGGGCGGCGCTGACGGGGATTCTGCCAAAACCGAACTGCATGATTTATACGAACCTTGCGTGTGATGGGAATATGATGACGTTTCCTTATTTAAAGGATAAATTTGAATGTCCAGGCTTTTATATTGATGTTCCGTATGAGAAAAACCGGGAATCGGTTCTGTATGTGGCGGATCAGCTGCGGAAATTGAAACGGTTTCTGGAGGAGACGACGGGCAGACGGATTTCGGAGGAAACAGTGCGGAGTGCGGTAGATAACAGCCGGAAAGCGGCAGCGAATTATAAAAAACAGCTTGCCCTGCGGTGTGCGCATGACCCGGTGACCTCTCTGACGAATGAATTGTATGCGCTTTTTATGTGCCATCTGATGGCTGGCTCAGAGACGGCGGTTACCTATACGGAAAAACTTCTGCGCGATGTGCGGATGTCACCGAGGGGAGATGGTCTTTCGGTAATCTGGATGCACATCATGCCATTTTTACAGGAGCCGGTTAAGGATATTTTTAATTATAGTAAGAAAATGCACATCCGCGCTTGTGATTTCATCGCAGATGGTTTTCAGGAGATGCATGCGGAAGACCCGTATGAGGCGATGGCAGAGAAAATGGTCTATTGCATTTACAATGGCAGTGTGAAACAGAGAGTTGAGGAAGCGGAACGGCTTGCCAGAATCACGGAAGTGGATGGTGCTGTTTTATTTGCCCACTGGGGCTGTAAGGGAACGATTGGTGCATCCAGCCTGATTAAGCAGTCCTTAGAAAAGACAGGACTTCCGACGATGATTCTCGATGGTGACGGCTGCAACCCTGCCAATACAAGCGACGGTCAGGTATCGACGCGGCTTCAGGCGTTTGTGGAAATGCTGGAAAAGGGCAAGGAGGAGAAACACGCATGATTTATTACGTCTGTAAGTACACCCCGATTGAGCTGTTCCGGGGGTTTGGAGAAGAATGTTCTGTTTTGGAGGAAATGCCGGAAAATTTCGAACAGTCGGATCAGATTGCACATGCAAATCTGTGCGGCTTTGGAAAATCGGTCATTCAGGCAGTGCTGGAAGGAAAGGTTGAACAGCTGGTGCTGGTAAACTGCTGCGATTCGATGCGGCGCGTTTACGATATCGTGGAGAGCACGGGAAAATGTAAGTTTTTATATATGCTGGATCTGCCGCATGATGATAATGAATGTGAAAAAGTGAAATTTGCGGGCACGATCCGGAGGCTTAAAAAGGCATATGAGGCATATTCCGGGAAAGTGTTTGATAAACGCGCTTTTATCAAGTCCTTTATTACGCCGGAAATGAACACGGAGCCGTACATTGGTGTGCTGGGCGTGCGGGTCAGCGGTATTCTGGAGGATATGATCCGGGACAATATCCAGATGGATGTGGAAAATCTGACCTGTACGGGTGGTCGGAAACTGTCGGTCGTACAGGATGAAATGTGGAATATGGAGGAAGAGGAGCTGTTTCTTTCTTATGCGGACGTCCTGCTGGGACAGATGCCGTGTTTCCGCATGAACCGTTCGATCCGCAGAAACCGTCTGTATCTGGATCCGAATTTAAAGGGAATTATTTATCACACGATCAAGTTCTGTGATTATTATGGATTTGAGTATGCGAGTATCAAGCGGGATATCAAGGTTCCGCTCCTTAAGATTGAGACTGATTTTACGAGCCAGAGCGCGGGGCAGCTTTTGACGCGCATTCAGGCATTTGAGGAGACGATCGAGGGATCAGAGGATATGGATCCGGGAAAAGGTATCAGTGAGGAGGCAAGAAAGAAGATGGAGTCGGGCATTTTTTATGTAGCGGGAATCGACAGCGGTTCGACAAGTACGGATGTGGTCATACTGGATCGGGATGGAAAAATTAAATCGACGATGATTATTCCGACCGGCGGCGGTGCGATGATGAGCGCCGAGAAGAGTCTGGATCTGGCGATTGAGAAAGCGGGAATTAAGAAAGAGGAGATCGTGCGGATCGATACGACCGGATATGGACGATCCTATATTGACAGCGGGGATGACAGCATCACGGAGATTACCTGCCATGCCAAGGGCGCAAATTATCTGAATCCGAATGTCCGCACTATCATCGACATTGGCGGGCAGGATATCAAGGCGATCAGCATCGACGGGCAGGGAGCCGTGAAAAATTTCCTGATGAATGACAAATGTGCCGCCGGAACGGGACGTTTTCTGGAAATGATGGCGAAAACGCTGGGACTTTCCCTGGAGGAAATGAGTGTGAAAGGACTGGAATGGAAGCATGATATCGTGATTTCCAGCATGTGTACGGTGTTTGCAGAGTCGGAGGTCGTGTCGCTGGTGGCACAGAATAAGGATGTGGCAGATATTATCCACGGTTTAAATGTGTCAGTTGCCTCAAAAGTCGGCGCGTTGGCAGCCCGCCTTGGAAAGGATCATCCAGGCGAATATATGATGACCGGCGGTGTGGCGAAGAACCAGGGTATCATCCAGGCATTGGAAGAGAAGCTTGGTGCTAAACTTTATATCTGTGATGAGGCGCAGCTCTGCGGTGCGCTGGGAGCGGCGCTATTTGCTTATGAGAAATGTAAAGGCAGTGCGGAGGAAACGCGATGAAGCGGCAGGGTTAAAACACTTGTATCGATATTTTCGTCAGATATTCACTGGGAGAGGCTGTGGCTAATTCGTCGATCACAGCCTCTTTATAAGAGTATTTGCCGGTTTTAAACTTGTGTTCATCGATCCAATCAAAGAGTTTTTCGTAGGTATCTTTCGAGTCATAGTAATTTCCCATTAAGTAAGCAACTGCATAGGTTCCGGTCGGTTTTAAGTGATAGGGGTAATTTTTCGGTTTTGTTATAACTTTTGTGAAAAAATAAGCATAGGTATCCAGATGATTTTTTCGTAAATCTGCCACATCAAGCATGGCACCATAGGGATGACCGGCATTTAGAGCGTGGGCATTGCAGTAACCGATGTGGCGGCAAAGAGCCTGGATGATTTTCTGATGGTCATCTGTATGAATCGGATCGCTGAGAATCAGATATTCTTCCGGTGTCGTCTCGAGAAAAATACGACCATTTTTATTTTCTGTATGGAAGAATAATTCATCTTCTGTGTATTCTGCCTGTTTCTGATTCAGTGATTCCTGGAGTGATACCAGGGATAATTTTGTTTCAACCACTTCTTTAATTTTGCGGAGGTGTTCTTCCTCCTTCTTAATCTTTTCACGTTGTTTCAAAAGAAGTGCTTTTAATGACTCCGGATTGCGCCGGTCTAAAAAAGCACCGATTTCTTTTAAAGGCATCCCAAGTTCTTTTAAACAGGTGATGGTAAAAAACACATCAAATTGGCTTTCACTATAATACCGATAGCCTTTTTCATCAATATAGGCGGGTTTAAAGAGCCCGATTTCATCATAATGAATCAGTGTGCGCTTGTTTGTGTTGCATAATTTTGCAAAATCGCCGGTTCGTATGCACGCATTTTTGAGTTTTTGCATAAATATTCATTTCCTTCTTGACTATACCGTAACGTTATACCATATTATATATTTGTTTTTAAAAGAAAGCAACTAAATAGAACATATATAACGAAAAAGGAGCGGTAGATAGTATGCCAAAATTAAGTGACCGAGTTAATACATTTACGGATTCCGTCATCCGGCGCATGACGAGAATCAGCGATGAGTACGGGGCAATCAACCTGTCCCAGGGATTTCCGGATTTTGATCCGCCAAAGGCGATCCTGGATCGCCTGGCTGAGGTGGCCTATGAGGGACCGCACCAGTATTCCGTTACCTTTGGAGCGGAAAATTTCCGCGAAGCGCTGGCGAAAAAGCAGGGAAAAGCGATCGGAAGAGAGATCAACCCGGAGACGGAGATTGTGGTTACCTGCGGCGGAACCGAGGCGATGATGAGTGCTATGATGACCATCTGCAATCCGGGCGACAAGGTAATGGTATTTTCCCCATTTTATGAAAATTACGGGGCAGACGCGATTCTGTCCGGAGCAGAGCCGATCTATATTCCGCTGGTGCCGCCGACGTATGAGTTTGATATCAATTTGGTAGAAGAGGGCTTTAAGGCAGGGGCGAAAGCGATCATCGTCTGCAACCCGTCCAACCCGTGCGGAAAGGTATTTACCAGAGAAGAGCTGACTCAGATCGGAGAGCTGGCAGTCAAATATGATGGATTTGTTGTGACGGATGAGGTTTATGAGCACATGGTATATGCGCCGAACGAGCATGTCTGCATGGCGTCCCTTCCGGGTATGTACGAGCACACGATTACCTGTAATTCTCTTTCCAAGACTTATTCCATCACTGGCTGGAGACTGGGCTATCTGATCGGACCGGAGGAAGTGATCGAGGGAGCGAAAAAGGTACATGATTTCCTGACCGTCGGAGCAGCCGCACCGCTGCAGGAGGCTGCCGTGGTGGGGCTGGAATTTCCAGAATCCTATTACAGCGACCTGTTGGCGCTCTATACAAAGAAGAGGGAGCATTTCTTAAAAGGTCTGGATGCGATCGGTCTGAAGCACAATGTGCCGCAGGGAACGTATTTTGTCATGATCGATATCCAGGAGTTCCTGGATCTGCCGCAGTTTGCCGGATATACCGATCTGGAGTTCTGCGAGTGGATGATCAAAAATATCGGCGTGGCAGCCGTTCCGGGTTCCAGCTTTTTCCGGGAAAATGTAAACAATCTGATCCGTCTGCATTTTGCACGGGAGGAGAAGACGATCGACAAGGCACTGGCACGTTTGAAGAAATTAAAGGAGTTGCTGTAAGATGACTTATTCGGTAAATTTTGCGAATTATACAATCGGAAAAGAAGCATATAAAAATGTAAATGAAGTGTGCCGCCAATACGGTACGAAAGCGCTGCTGATCGGTGGAAAACTGGCATTGGAGGCAGGAAAGGAAAAGCTTCTGCAAGCGCTTGCAGAAGGGGAAAATCCGGTCACGATCGTGGATACAGTCCTGTTTGGAGAGGACTGTACCTATGCCGGGATGGAAAAAATTGCTGCACACGTAAAAAAATGCGGTGCGGATATGATTTTTGGCATGGGAGGCGGCAAGGCGCTGGATACAGCGAAGGGAACGGCTGAAAAATGCGCCCTTCCGGTTTTTACCTTCCCGACGATCGCGGCAACCTGCGCGGCGACGACGGCCCTCTCGGTTGTCTATAAGGAGGACGGAAATTTTGACAGTTTCTACTTCTATGAGAAACCGGCGCGCCACAGCTTTATTGACACAGAGATTATTGCCGCTGCCCCGGAGTGCTACCTGCGGGCGGGAATCGGTGATACGCTGGGAAAATACTTTGAGTGCCATTTTTCCGCGAGAGGCGACCGGCTGACGCACAGTTCGGCGCTTGGACGTGAAATCAGCAATATGTGTTATCTGCCACTGCGGGAGTATGCAGAAAGTGCGCTGGAGGAATGCCGGAAACACCAGGCGGGCGAGGCGCTGGAGCAGGCGGTTCTTGCCAATATCGTGAGCACCGGATTGGTATCGCTTCTGGTTCTGGACGATTATAACGGTGCGATTGCCCATTCGGTCTACTATGGACTGGTGCTGCTGCCGGGGTTTGAGGAGAAAAATCTTCACGGCGATGTGGTAGCCTATGGTGTGCTGGTTCAGCTGATGATAGACGGCGAAGAAGAAAAAGCACGGGAAATGAAGGGATTTCTTGAAAAGCTTGGAATCCGCACCACCTTAGCCGAGATGGGGGCGCCTTTTGAGAGAGAAGCGCTTACGGCTGTATTAAAAGAGATTGTGACCGGTCCGGATATGGAGCATATTCCGTATGAGGTGACGGAAGACATGGTTTATGACGCCTTATGTAAGGTGGAAGAATTATAGTCAATAAAGGGTGCAGCTGAACAAAATTCCGTTGCTGGGCACGCATGCGCGAACAGTTACGGATGAAAGATTCTGGGAGAAAAGCAAAACGAGAGGAGACAATATGGAAAAATCATATGTGACAGCAAAGAATCTATGTAAATTTCTGTTTGGTTCAGCATTTGGTGTTTTGATGTTCCTTGTGCCGATTCCGCAGGGAGAATCATTTACAACACTGCTTGATTTTCTGAAAAGCTGGATTAAGGGACTATTTGGTGCGAGTTTGCCCTACATCATTATGGCGATTCTGGTGGTATCGGCCGTGGTCAGTTTGTATGACTACATCGTAAAGCCGGATTGGATTCGGAAGAATCATTATCTGTCCAGAGCTTTTTCGACCACACCGCTGTATCTTGTTTCTAAGATAATTGGTGCGGTATTTGCCGTTATGGTTGTATTTAAAATCGGACCGGAGCAGGTGATTTCCGCCGATACCGGAGCAACCATGGTGGATCTGTGCGGAACGCTGTTCAGCATCGTTATCGCCTTTAGTTTTATCATGCCGTTTCTGACTGACTGCGGAATTATGGAATTTCTGGGAGTGATCGCAAGACCGGTGGTTCGCCCGCTGTTTCATGTACCGGGAAGAGCTTCCATCGACCTGATTGCATCCTGGTTTGGTGCCTCCAATGCGGCGGTTATCCTGACCAGAGAGCAGTATATGAAGGGCTTTTACACCAGGAGAGAGGCTGGATATATCATGACGAACTTCTCTCTGGTATCCATTCCGTTCTGTCTGATGGTAGCAGATACCATGGGAATTTCCAATATTTTCCCTCCATTTTACCTGTGCATCTGTGTAGTGGGAATCATCCTGGCTGTCATCATAGCTAGAATTCCACCGATCTGTACCATTCCGAATACCTATAGAGAGGCAGTTGGAAAGCAGATTGATGAGGATATTCCACAGGAAAAAGGAATGTTTGCTTATGCTCTGGAGATGAGCTGCAAGCGTGCGGATAAATTTACTGCAAAAACAGTAGTCACAAGCGGTTTTGAGGTTCTGATGGGCATGTTTTTTGACCTGATTCCCATCGTAGTATCCTGGGGAACCATTGCCCTGATTATCGCGACCTACACTCCGTTCTTCAGCTGGATTTCTTATCCGATGGGAATGTATTTGCAGGCACTGGGAGTTCCGGAAAGCTTTGCAGCAGCACCGGCAACACTGGTTGGATTCACAGATATGTTTATTCCGGCGCTTCTGTCGGTGGGACTTACCTCCGTGAAGACAAAATTTGTGGTCGGTGTCTTATCTCTGGTTCAGATTATATATCTGACAGAGGTAGGAACCATTATCATCAAAAGTGAGATTCCGCTGAATTTCTGGAAACTGCTGGTTATCTTCTTGGAGAGAACACTGGTTGCGATTCCGTTGATTGTACTTTTTGCCAATATGATTGGACTGTAAAGTGAATAAAAATCCAAGAATGCATCTACATTCTGAAATCAGAAATCAAATTAAAACATTATAATCTTCGATGCCTCGTTGGGAAGCCAACGGGGTATTTTTTACCCAATCAGGCTGTATAGGACACCTCATTTTTGATGTCTTTGGACGGTGCGGGAAGCATTACTGATTGGAATCCTTATATCTATGGTATAGCTTTTTGCAATACAAAAAGACTTTACATATGGCTATAAAAATCAACTGTATTCCAAACGGAACCTTCCCCCATTTTCTGGAACACGAAAAAGAAGAAACGCTTTCGGTCTATCTGGAGGCCGTCAAATGGGCGCTTCTGGAAGAATGAATATGTCCGAAAAAATGTTGGAATTATAATAATATTAATCGAAAAAATGTGATTTATAATAAAATAATGTCCGCAAAAATGCTGTTTAGCAATGGAAATATGCCCTGAAAAGTGTTAAGATAGAATACAGATGCTTTTGGATGTATATGTTGCGCAGGAGGTTTCTTAATGGAAAGAGAGCTGTTTACGAAACTGGAACGATGGATGAATAAAAAGAACAGAAAGCCGCTGATCATACAAGGAGCGCGCCAGGTCGGAAAAACCTGGATTATGAAGGAATTTGGAGCCAGGTTCTATGAAAATACAGTCTATATCAATTTTGATAATAATAAAGCAATGAAGGATGTATTTGACCTAGACTTTGACTTAAAGCGGATCCTTTCTGCAATCAAAATTGAGTACGGAAAGAGTTTTCAGGCTGAAAATACATTGATTATTTTTGATGAGATCCAGGAAGCACCAAAGGCGCTGGCATCTTTAAAATATTTCTATGAGAATGCACCGCAGTATTCTATCATTGCAGCTGGTTCCCTGCTCGGTGTTGCATTACATCAGGGAACATCCTTTCCTGTTGGGAAAGTTGATTTTTTAAAATTATGCCCTATGAGCTTCAATGAATTCATTTTGGCAGTTGGTGAAAAGGGGTTGCATGAAGCGTTGAGGTCCCAAGATTATGAACTGATCAATGCATATGCCGGGAAATATACGGATTTGTTAAAAAAGTATTATTATGTGGGCGGAATGCCAGAAGTAGTCCAGACATATATTGATTCCGATGATCTATTTGAGGTACGTGAGATCCAAAACAATCTTCTGCAGTACTATGAAGAGGATTTTAGCAAACATGCGCCAAAGGAAGTTGTTCCGCGCATCATGATGGTCTGGAATTCGATTCCTTCCCAATTGGCTAAGGAAAATCGTAAGTTTATGTATGGAGCACTACGAGAGGGTGCACGGGCAAAAGATTTTGAACTTGCAATTCAGTGGTTGGAAGATGCAGGGTTAATCCTGAAAAGCTATAGAGTATCAAAGCCAGATATTCCACTGATTGCATACATGGAAATGAACAGTTTTAAAATGTTCATGTTCGATGTGGGATTGTTAACAGCAAAGGCCGGACTATCAGCAAGACTTCTATTGGAGGGAAGCCGGATCTTTGAAGAATTCAAGGGGGCACTTACGGAACAGTATGTTGCACAGGAGTTACACGCTGCAGGATATCCGCTTTATTATTTTGCAACAGCACGATCAACTGGAGAGATAGATTTTATGTTGCAGGGAGATTTAGACTGCGTTCCGATTGAGGTGAAGGCAGAACAGAATCTCCGTGCCAGGAGTTTGAGGGCATTTTGCGATAAATATAAGCCGGACATGGCGATTCGTAGCAGTATGTCAAATTATAAGCAGGAAGACTGGCTGACAAATGTTCCGTTATATATGCTTGCGGAATATTTGAAAAGAACAATATATGTGGTAAGCTGATAACAATTTACCTCAAAACCAACGGGGTATTTTTTGTTCTGAATCAGACAATACAGAAGTTCGCGCTAAGCGAACTAATGAAATGGAGGTTCTGGAGTCCCTTCACGGCAATGTAGTATGTGCATTAGCTGCCGGAATCGGTGACTATGTGCGATGTACTCTCTTGGAATATAGCTATCATGATGGCCAGTTTTGGATTTTTACAGAAGGCGGCGAGAAGTTCATAGGACTTGAGAGGAATAAAAATGTCAGTCTTGCTGTCTTTGAAAAGCCCCCGGACTTTGGTGCGCTGAAAAGCGTACTGGTCATGGGAACGGCAAAGCTCATCGAGCCGATGTTATTTGAGGTTCCTGGATTTGATGAATATTCGGAAAACTTGATAAAAAGTTCGATGATAGGAGTTTGAAAAATTTCTTTCGGGAAAGAATCTGTTGCGGAAACGCGGGAAATACCGTATAATAATGCGGTCTGATCTGCACATATGCAACAGATTTGTCCGTAAAAAAATGAAAAATCAGAATTGTGCGTATTTCAGAAACAATTTTTTGCTGTAAGAGTGAAAAAAGTTATGTAAACTGTCTGCAAAAAAATACTTGACAAGAATTTGTATTTTTACGCTTATGGAGAAAAACAAAAAAAGAACTAAAAAACAGCGATGAACACATCGCAAAAAATGAGAAATGTAGGTAAAAATAATTTTATGAGAAAATTAGCATTAAGTGATGAAATCCTTCTCAAGATCTCCCAGCCGGCGCGTTATATTGGCGGCGAGGTGAATATGGTGAAGAAGGATCCGTCGAAGGTAGCAGTCCGGTTTGCCATGTGCTTTCCGGACGTGTACGAGATCGGTATGTCCCATCTGGGCATCCAGATTCTTTATGATATGTTCAACCGCCGGGATGACGTTTACTGTGAGCGTGTTTATTCCCCGTGGATGGACTTAGATCCGATCATGCGGGAGCAGAAGATCCCGCTGTTTGCTGTTGAAAGCCAGGATCCGATCAAAAAATTTGACTTCCTTGGAATTACAATCCAGTACGAAATGTGCTACACCAATATTTTACAGGTGCTGGAATTATCACAGATTCCGCTCCATGCAGAAGATCGTACCGAGGAGGATCCGATCGTCATCGGCGGCGGTCCGTGTACCTACAATCCGGAGCCGATTGCACCATTTTTCGATCTCTTCTACATGGGCGAGGGCGAGGTGGTTTATTTTGACCTGATCGACCGCTACAAGGAGATCAAGGCGCGCGGCGGCAGCCGGAAGGAATTTCTGGAGCAGGCGGCGCAGATTCCGGGTATCTATGTGCCGGGATTTTATGATGTGACGTACAAAGAGGATGGCACGATCGAGGCGATGACGCCGAACAACCCGCACGCGCCGCAGACCGTTTCCAAGCAGCTTGTCATGGATATGAGCGATACCTGGTATCCGGAGAAGCCGGTGGTTCCGTATCTGCGCGCGACGCAGGATCGTGTGGTTCTCGAGATCATGCGCGGCTGTATCCGCGGATGCCGTTTCTGCCAGGCGGGCATGGTATACCGCCCGGTGCGCGAGCGCAGCCTGGAGGAACTGAAACGTCTGGCCCGGACGATGCTAAAGAGCACCGGACATGAGGAAATTTCGCTGAGTTCGTTGAGCTCCAGTGATTACACGAAGCTGGAGGGAATCGTCAATTTCCTGATTGACGAGTTTGACGGAAAGGGCGTCAATGTGTCCCTGCCGTCCCTGCGTATTGACGCATTTTCCCTCGACGTCATGAGCAAGGTGCAGGACGTGAAGAAGAGCAGCCTGACCTTTGCACCGGAGGCGGGATCCCAGCGTCTGCGTAATGTTATCAACAAGGGTCTGACCGAGGAAAATATTTTAAATGGTTCCGCCGAGGCGTTCAAGGGCGGCTGGAACCGCGTAAAGCTCTACTTCATGCTGGGACTTCCGACCGAGACAGTGGAAGATATGCAGGGTATTGCCGAGCTTTCGGAGAAGGTAGCGGAAGTGTATTATGACACGGTTCCGAAGGAGCAGCGCCACGGCAAGGTGCAGGTAACCGCCAGCACCTCGTTCTTTGTGCCGAAGCCGTTTACCCCGTTCCAGTGGGCGCCGATGTGCACGAAAGAGCAGTTCTTAGAGCGTGCAAGCATCGTCAACCACCGCATGAAGGAGATGTTAAATAAGAAGAGTCTCCGCTATAACTGGCATGAGGCGGATGTGACTGTGCTGGAAGGTGTTCTGGCGCGCGGCGACCGCAAGGTGGCAACTGTGATCGAAGAGGCGTACCGTCAGGGTGCAATCTACGATTCCTGGTCAGAGTATTTCAACAATGATATCTGGATGAAGGCGTTTGAGACCTGTGGCGTGGACATTGATTTCTATACGACGCGTGAGCGAAGCCTTGATGAAGTGTTCCCGTGGGATTTCATCGACGCGGGTGTGACGAAGGATTTCTTAAAACGAGAGTGGGCGAACGCACAGGCGGAAACGGTAACGCCGAACTGCCGGATGCGCTGTTCGGGATGTGGTGTCCGTAAGTACGGCGGCGGAGTCTGTTTCGAAGAACGGGCATGAGGAAGGAGCGGTCATGAAAATACGAATTAAATTTCAAAAACAGGGAACGGTGCGTTTTATCGGTCATCTGGACGTCATGCGTTACTTCCAGAAGGTGATGCGCCGGGCGGAAGTGGATATCCGTTATAGCGAAGGATTCAGCCCGCACCAGATCATGTCGTTTGCGTCTCCGCTCAGCGTGGGGCTTATCAGCCATGCGGAGTATGTGGATATTGATGTCAATTCCAGCGGAAATTCGACCGGGATGGTGCGCCGCTTAAATGAGGTCAGCGCCGAGGGGCTGGAGGTGCTCAGCTACCGCGAGCTTCCGGAGACGGCAAAGAATGCGATGTCGCTGGTGGCAGCTGCTGATTACACATTCTGGTTTAAAGAGGGATTTGAACCGGAGGACGGCAGCAGTGTAGAAGAATTTTT
The DNA here is from genome assembly GCF_003479985.1 of Clostridium sp. AM43-3BH. Taxonomy (NCBI): domain Bacteria; kingdom Bacillati; phylum Bacillota; class Clostridia; order Eubacteriales; family Clostridiaceae; genus Clostridium; species Clostridium sp. AM43-3BH. The sequence continues at coordinate 69,803 of NZ_QUIH01000002.1, read as the reverse complement.
CGGGAAATTCCTGACATTCTGCAAAAACGAGACAATTCCGTTTGTGAAGCAGACGAAAAAGGGCGAGAGAACCGTGGATCTGCGTCCGCTGATCTGTGAGGCGCGAATCGCGGAGCGGAAAGAGTATGTTCCGGCGATGGTCGCAGACTGGTATCCGGATCTGGAAAATGAGACGGTTGAGGAGGAAAAACAGGCAGAAGGAATCTGTGTCTTCCTGCGCCTCTTATCGGGCAGTGCGGCAAACGGAAAGCCGGAGCAGGTATTGCAGGCATTCTATGAGAGCCTGGGGCTGACCTATCGCCCGTTTGCCATTCAGGTCGAGCGCGAGGAGCTGTATGCGGACGAGGGCGCCGAGGGCACACCGGAGTATGTGCCGCTTGAGGCGTATGGAAGCGAGATTGTGTAAATGCTTCAATGTTCATTAAGAGATGAAATGCGAAGCGCCAGCAAAATCCGGCTGCAGGTAGCGCAAAGTGTGAACGGCAGTAAAAAAGAGAGGAGACGAAGAGTTTGGATCAGTTAATAGTGACAAAATGGAAGGATCGAAGCCTGACGGCGCTCCTCTCGGACGGGCACTGCCGGTCGCTGACGCTGGAATCTGGCTATGAAAGCCTGCTGGGGAATATTTACATCGGCAAGGTAAAAAATGTGGTAAAAAACATCAACGCCGCGTTTATTGACCTCGGCGGTGGAAAAACCGGATATTTCAGCCTGGCGGAAAACCTGGTTCCGCTTTATACAGACGAGCTGAACCAGCTATGTTCATTCGGATATTCTGGAAATTCTGAGAAGAAAGTAAGTCCACGGAAACTAAAAGCTGGAGACGAGCTTCTCGTCCAGGTGTCCCGCGACGCCCTGAAAACCAAGGATCCGTCCGTGACCTGCTGTCTGAATTTTCCGGGTACCTATATGGTTCTGACGGTTGGAAAACCGCAGATCGGATTTTCGGCAAAAATCAAGGATAATGCCTGGAAAGAGAAGGTGCGGGAGGAACTTCTGACACATAAGGATGAGCGGTTTGGACTGATTGTCCGGACGAACGGGGCGTCGGCTTCCATCGAAACACTCTGTGCCGAGACGGAGAAGCTGAAACAGCAGATGGAAGAACTTTTTGCCCGGGCAGCCTGCCGCACCTGTTACAGCCTTTTAGAGCAGGGTACGCCGCCCTATATCCAGAGTCTTAGGGATGCGAAGAAAGGAACCCTTTCGGAGATCATCACAGATGTGCCGGAGTATGCGAAGAAGATTGAGGCATGGCTGGAGGAAGAGAAGGAAGAGGACAAGGAACAAAAAGAAAATCAGACCCAGGCAGATAAAAATGAAAGCATAAAACAGGCGGTTCCGAAATTGTCCCTATATACAGATGAGAACCTTCCATTAATGAAGCTGTACCGCCTGGAATCGGTGCTTAAAAGTGCATCGGATCGCCGTGTCTGGATGAAATCCGGTGGATATCTTGTGATTGAACCTACGGAAGCGTTGACAGTTATCGATGTCAATACGGGGAAATACACCGGCAAGAAGACACCGGCGGAGACCATTCTTAAGATTAATCTGGAGGCGGCGCATGAGGTGGCGCGCCAGCTTTCTCTGCGGAATCTTTCCGGTATTATTATTGTGGATTTTATCGATATGGAATCGAAAGAAGATCAGGAGACGCTGATGCGGACGCTCGGGGAAGAGCTTTCCCGTGACCCGGTCAAAACGATCCTGGTGGATATGACGCGGCTTGGGCTGGTGGAGATCACCCGCAAAAAGGTGCGCCGTCCGCTTCATGAGATTTTGTAGCGGTTGAGTCATAGAATGAAAAACACAAGGAGAAGAAAAGATGTTTGAAAAAGTATTTAAGCTATCCGAGCATCAGACGACCGTAAAGACGGAAGTCATGGCTGGAATTACGACCTTTATGACGATGGCGTACATTCTGGCAGTTAATCCGAGCATCCTCGGATCGACCGGCATGGACCCGACTGCGGTGCTTCTGGCTACGGCTCTGGCATCATTCATCGGTACTGCCTGCATGGCATTTATGGCGAACCTGCCGTTCGTTCTGTCCGCAGGCATGGGGCTCAACGCGTATATGGCGTATACGGTGTGCGCGGGCTATGGCTATAGCTGGCATGTTGCACTGCTGGCTGTATTTGCAGAAGGTCTGATCTTCATCGTGCTGTCTCTGACAAACGTGCGCGAGGCGATCTTCAATGCGATTCCGTTGACTTTAAAGCGCGGTGTGTCCGTCGGTATCGGTCTGTTCATCGCATTTATCGGTCTTCAGAATGCGGGACTTTCAGTAGACTCTTCCACACTGGTAACGATCATCAGCTTCCCGGAAAATTTCCATACCGCAGGTATCTGCGCGCTGCTGGCGCTGATCGGTCTGTTTATCATGGCGGTTTTATACACCTACCGTGTGAAGGGCGCGATTCTGTACGGCATTCTGGGAACCTGGATTCTCGGTATGCTGTGCCAGGTAACCGGCATTTACACACCGGACGTAGAGAATGGTTTCTACACCCTGTTCCCGACCCTGGGAATCACCGATTTCTCCAAACTGGGAGAGACATTTGGTAAATGCTTTACCGTTGACTTCGATGCAGCTGGAATTATCAATTTTATCGTAGTTATTTTCTCATTCCTGTTTGTAGATATTTTTGATACACTTGGTACATTAATTGGTGTAGCAACCAAGGCAGACATGCTGGATGAGGAAGGACGTCTTCCGGGTATCCGTCCGGCGCTGATGGCAGATGCGATCGCAACTTCCTTTGGTGCGGTATTAGGTACTTCCACAACGACTACCTTCGTTGAGTCTGCATCGGGTGTTGCAGTCGGAGGACGTACCGGTCTGACTGCCCTGGTATCGGCACTCCTGTTCCTGCTTTCCACCCTGTTTGCACCGATTTTTACGGCGATCCCGTCCTTTGCGACGGCTCCGGCATTAATCATGGTTGGCTTCCTGATGGTGGGAACTGTAACCGAAATTCGTTTCGATGAGGACAATATCACCGAGGCAATCCCGGCATATCTGGCAATCATCGCCATGCCGTTGTTCTACAGCATTTCCGAGGGTATTTCCATGGGAATTATCTCTTATGTGCTTTTGAATGTGGCAGCAGGAAAAGCAAAGAAGATCACTCCGCTTATGTATGTGCTGGCGGTACTCTTCGTTCTCAAATACATTTTCCTGTAACAACTTGTAATAATTTAACCCCTGAAAACTTGACGAAAACAGGTTTTCATAATAAAATAGTCTATATCAAAAAAAGTTTTTAAAATTTTTTTGATTAACGTGCAATAAAATGCGTATGCAGCGCATTAACTTATTGAACGGATGAAAATCATTCCCGCGCGGAAGAACGCGGACAGAGACGAACAAAAACAAATCAAGTTACTCGAAATTCCTTGATGCATTACACTCCGTTACGAACTGTCCAAGATTTTCTGCTGGGATCTTTTCGGTATCGGTTGACAACCAGCAACCGATATTGGGTAAAAAGCGCCGGACCTGCTTGCAGTGCCGGCGCTTTTTACTGTACAAAAAAGGGGTAATTTTTATCAGGAATATCTCATTGACATTTTGGCGGGCAGACGGTATAAAGGACAGAGGGTAACTGTTCACAGGTAGGAATTTTCTGAACGGAAAATTCCGTACGATACAGTTCTGGCAGCAGATTTTGCCGATTTGGAATGCGTAGCATCGGCAAAATCCCGTTGCTGGGCACACGTGTGTGAACAGTAACGACAGAAGAGAGAGTAGACTCTGGCGATAGAAACACGCATGGAACCAGTTCTGGGAGGAAAAGTTAAGAAAATAAAACAGCAGGGCGGGTTTCATACGGAGGTGGGATACATATGAAGATAGAAAATGATTTGGGGCGGGACGATATCCGGCGGCTGGTGCTCCGTCTGGCGATTCCTTCGATGCTGGCGCAGTTTATCAATGTGCTCTACAGCGTGGTCGATCGAATCTATATTGGAAATATCCCGGTGATCGGGGAGACGGCGCTTGCGGGCGTCGGCGTCAGCGGACCGATTGTGACGCTGATCTCCGCGTTTGCCTATCTGGTCGGTCTGGGCGGCTCGCCGCTCATGAGCATCCGTATGGGCGAGGGGCAGGATGAGAAAGCGAAAAAGATTCTGGCAAACAGCTTCTGGATGATTGTCGGGCTGTCGGCGGTTCTGACGTTGGTTCTGTTTGTATTTAAACGAGAAATTTTGACGCGGTTTGGTGCGAGTGAGGCGATTCTGCCGTATGCGGAATCGTACTTTACGATCTATCTGCTGGGAACGGTCTTTGCGCTGCTTTCGATCGGAATGAACCAGTTTATTATCTGCCAGGGATTTGCACGGATCGGAATGATTTCGGTGGCGCTCGGTGCGGTAACGAATATTGTGCTGGATCCAGTGTTTATTTTTGTGTTTGACATGGGCGTGGCGGGGGCGGCGTTTGCCACGGTTCTGTCACAGTTTGCGTCGGCGGTCTTTGTCCTTCGTTTCCTGCGAGGAAACCGCGTGCTTCTGCGGCTTGAATTTGAATGTCCGCAGGTAAAGACAGTCTGTAAGATTGCGCTGATGGGACTGTCGCCATTTTTGATCATCGCATTTGATAATGTGCTGATCATTTCGCTCAATACGGTAATTCAGATGTATGGCGGCGCGGAGGCGGACATGCTTTTGACCTGTACGACAATCGTGCAGAGCTTTATGCTGATCGTGACGATGCCGCTCGGAGGCATTACATCGGGAACGGGGGCGATCCTGGGATTCAATTTCGGCGCGGGACGCCCGGATCGGATCCGGAGCGCACAGAAGTATATCACATTGCTGGCGGTGGTGCAGTGCAGCATCATGTTCCTGTTTTCCCGGACGCTGGCGCAATATTTTGTGTATCTCTTTACGCGCAATGAGTCCTATGTGGAACTGACTGTCTGGGCGATCCGGGTCTACACGATGGGGATTATTCCGCTGGCAGTCCAGTATGAGGTCGTAGATGGATTTACCGGAATGGGTGTGCCGTCGGTGGCGATCTCGCTGTCAATGTTCCGGAAGCTGCTGTACCTGGTCAGCGTGTTCCTGATTCCGGTGTTTGCGGGAGTTGAAAATGTTTTCTATGCAGAAGTGGTATCGGATTTCGGCGGAACGACGGTGTCGGTGATCGTGTATCTTCTTTTGATTGGGCGCATTATGGGGCGCTGTGTAGAGCGCGCGAAATTGAACGGGAAAGCAGTGGAAGCAGACACTTGAAGCGGCGCTTAAAATGGCTGAAAATGTGTGTCAGATAACGTTGTCATCAATCAATAAATGAAAAAAATAATGGATTGACAAACGGATTCTCTGGATCTATAATGCAATACAGATAATGAATGACAACAAAATAACGATATCTTCAGGGCAGGGTGTAATTCCCGACCGGCGGTAAAGTCCGCGAGCGCATGGCGCATGATTTGGTGCAATTCCAAAACCGACTGTATAGTCTGGATGAAAGAAGAGAAAACGTAAATAAAAACGGCGGTGCCGGGAAGCTTCCAGATACACTCCCCCGGATGATGGATATGGCGGATATATACCGCTATGGCAAAAGAGAGAGAGAAGTCATCGAGAATGGATGTAAAAAAATATTTACGATAATTAATATCATGAAAGATATTATAAAATAGAAATTATAAGCCCTGAGATGTGAAAATAAAAGTATTTCACATTTCAGGGCTTTTTTGTTTCAATAGAAAATTGTATCATATGAAACAAAAAACGCTCCGTGAGGATGCACACTTGCGCGAAGCAGAAATATGTCGCAGGCGACCGCATTCGGTGCGAGAATGTGCCTTGGCACATTCTTTTGATAGAAAGGTGGGGAAAAAGATGGAACGAATCCATGTAAAGGTTCCCGGTGAGCAGCTACAGGATCGGGAATATATGAAGCAGGCGTTAGCACTGGCAGAAAAAGGGCACGGATGGGTCAATCCGAATCCGATGGTCGGCGCGGTGCTGGTAAAGGATGGACGCATCATCGGCGAGGGATATCATACACGATATGGACAGCTTCATGCAGAACGGGAGGCATTTAAGAATGCGGCAGAGCGAGGCGAAGAGACGGCGGGAGCAGATTTGTATGTGACGCTGGAACCCTGCTGTCACACCGGAAAACAGCCGCCGTGTACGGAAGCGGTGCTGGCATCCGGGGTGAAGCGCGTGATTGTCGGCTGCACGGATCCGAATCCGGTGGTGGCAGGGCGCGGCATCCGGCTTCTGAGGGAAAAAGGGCTGGAAGTGGTGGCCGGAGTTTTACGCGGAGAGTGTGAACGGCAGAATGAGGTGTTCTTCCATTTCATGCGGACGAAACTTCCGTTTACGGTGCTGAAATACGCGATGACACTCGACGGAAAGACAGCGACGGTGTTGGGTAAATCCCAGTGGATCACGGGCGAGGCGGCGCGGAAGCGGGTGCATGAGGACCGCGGGCGTTATATGGCGATTCTGACTGGCGTTTCGACGGTGCTGGCGGACAATCCGCAGCTGACCTGCCGGATTCCGGGAGGGAAAAATCCGATCCGGGTGATTGCAGATACGAAGCTTCGGACGCCGCTTTCATCGACCGTGGTACAGACCGCGCGGGAGACACCGACCTGGATTGTGACGGCGGTATCGGATGCCGGAAGAAAGAAAGCATATGAGGACGCCGGCTGTCGTGTTTTAAGTGTCCCGGCAAAAGAGGGAGAACTGGATTTGCAGGCGATGATGCAGCGGCTGGGCGAGGAAAAAGTGGACAGCGTGATGGTCGAGAGCGGCGGGACGCTGGCATGGTCGTTTTTAAAGGCAGGGCTTGTGAACCGGGTGCAGGCCTACATTGCACCGAAGATTTTCGGAGGGGCAGGCGCCCCGACCCCGGTGAGGGGAACCGGTGTGGATGCGCCGCCGGAGGCATTTCTTCTTAAAAAGCCGGAGGCAGTGTGGCTGGGAGAGGATCTGCTGCTGGAATATGAGGTGTCCGGTCAAGATGCATGAGGCGGTGTTAGAACGGGAAAAAATCGCTGATTTGAAAAGGAGAAAAGATGTTCACAGGAATCATAGAGGAAGTGGGAAGGATCCGTGCGATTGAGCGCCAGGCAGTCTCGGCACGGCTGACGGTTGCTGCGTCCAAGGTGCTCTCGGATGTTCATCTGGGCGACAGCATTGCGGTCAACGGTGTGTGTCTGACGGTCACGTCATTTGGGAGAGATTATTTCTGTGCGGATGTAATGCATGAGACGCTGAACCGTTCGTCCCTGGGGGCGCTGGGTGTCAAAAGCCCGGTCAATCTGGAGCGGGCGATGCTGGCGGGCGGACGGTTTGGCGGACATATCGTCTCCGGTCACATCGATGGAACTGGAACCATCCGGGATGTGCGCCGGGACGGAAATGCCGTCTGGTATACGATTCAGGTCCCAGAACCGATTCTGCGGCTGATTGTGGAAAAAGGATCGATCGCGATCGACGGAATCAGCCTGACGGTCGCACGGGTGGATCACGTATCATTTTCCGTTTCCATCATCCCGCATACACTGCAGGAGACAGCGCTTGCGTTTAAGAGGGCAGGCGATATCGTCAATCTGGAAAATGACTGCATTGGAAAGTATGTGGCGAAGCTGATGGGAGTAGAAGAAGAGGATAAGGCAGGAAAGGGCATGACAAGAGAATTTCTGCAGCGATATGGATTTTAATAGAGGAGGAGAACAATGAAGCAGTTTGATACAGTTGAAAAGGCTCTGGACGAGCTGAAACAGGGACATTTAATCCTGGTTACGGATGACGAGGATCGCGAAAACGAAGGCGATCTTATCTGCGCGGCAAGTTTTGCCACGACAGAAAATGTCAATTTCATGGCGACGCATGCGAAGGGCTTAATCTGTATGCCGATGAGCGCAGAAATCTGCCGGAAGCTGCAATTCCCACAGATGGTGATGGATAACACGGATAACCATGAGACGGCGTTTACCGTATCGATCGACCATAAAACGACGACCACCGGTATTTCTGCCGAGGAGCGCGGTATTACGGCGCGCGCGTGCGTGGATCCGGACACAAAGCCGGAGGATTTCCGCCGTCCGGGACATATGTTTCCGCTGATGGCGAAGAAAAACGGCATTCTGGAGCGCAACGGTCACACAGAGGCGACGGTAGACCTGATGCGGCTTGCAGGGCTGCCGGAATGCGGTCTGTGCTGCGAGATCATGCGCGAGGATGGAACGATGATGCGGTCGGAAGAATTATTTGCGATGGCAGAACAATGGGGTCTGGCGATGATTTCCATTAAACAGCTGCAGGAGTACCGCAAGAGACATGAAAAGCTGGTCGAGTGTGTGGCAGAGACGCGGATGCCGACGAAATACGGCGAATTCCGCGCGTATGGCTACCTGAATCTCTTAAATGGAGAACACCATGTGGCACTCGTCAAGGGCGATATCGGAGATGGGAAAGATGTACTCTGCCGCGTGCATTCGGAGTGCCTGACCGGCGATGCATTTGGTTCCCTGCGGTGTGACTGCGGACAGCAGCTTGCGTCGGCGATGACCCAGATTGAGAAAGAGGGACGAGGCGTTCTCCTTTATATGCGGCAGGAGGGACGCGGCATCGGGCTTTTAAATAAGCTGCGCGCCTACAAGCTGCAGGATGGCGGCATGGATACGCTGGATGCGAACCTGGCGCTGGGATTTAAGGGCGATCTGCGGGAATACTACATTGGGGCGCAGATTTTAAAGGATCTGGGAATCAAGACGCTGCGTCTTCTGACCAATAACCCGGATAAGGTATATCAGCTTTCGGATTTTGGCATGGAAATCAAGGAGCGCGTGCCGATTCAGATGGAGGCAACGCCGTATGATGGATTTTACCTGAAAACGAAGCAGGCGCGGATGGGACATATTTTGAATTTTAAATAGAAAAAGTGACAGGCGAAAATAGATCGTCGGAAAGGATGGTACTTATGCGTACATTTGAAGGAAACGTAGTAGCGGAAAATAATATGAGGATCGGAATTGTGGCGGCACGATTCAATGAGTTTATCACCTCGAAACTGGTTGCAGGCGCGCAGGATGCGCTGCGTCGTCACAATGTCTCGGAGGAGGATGTAGATGTTGCGTGGGTTCCAGGTGCTTTTGAGATTCCGCTGATTGCGTCGGAGATGGCGAAGTGCGGAAAGTATGATGCGGTGATCTGCGTGGGTGCAGTTATCCGTGGAAGCACAAGCCATTATGATTATGTGTGCAGCGAGGTTTCGAAAGGAATCGCACAGGTTTCTCTGGCAAGCAGCGTGCCGGTTATGTTCGGTGTGCTGACGACGGATACGATCGAGCAGGCGATCGAGAGAGCGGGAACAAAGAGCGGAAATAAGGGATTTGACTGCGCGATGGGAGCAATCGAGATGGTGAATTTGCTGCGGGAGATCCGGAAGTAAAAATAATCAGGTAATCGGGCATCGAAAAAGCCAGGACTGCGGAATGCTGCAGCCCTGGTTTTTTGTCTTAGGAAAATTCGTCCATGCGCCAGGTTTTGGTGTTACCTGTTTTTGTTTGCTATCATGTTACTCTGTTTTCAACAGCCCCTGTTCCGTATAATATTTCTCAGCTCCCGGATGCAGCGGAATAGGAAGCTGGCTGCATATATATTCCGGATCAGATAAGTTACTTAAGGAGGGGTGGGCGCTGATCAGTTCTTCACGGGATTCGTCGAGAATCTTGGTGATGGTGTAGACCAGCTGTTCGTCCATGGATGCGTCCACGCAGAGAAGGCATTTGATTCCGAAGGTTTTCAGTGTCTCGGTTTGTCCCGGATAGGTACCGGCTGGGACGGTGGCGCGGACGTAGAAGGGGCTGGCTGCAAGAATTTTTTGCAGTTCTTCGTCAGTGTACTCCAGCAGGCGGCAGGGCGTCTGGCTGGCCAGGTCGGTCAGGCTGTGGACCGGGATTCCGGCGAAGCTGTGGACGGCGTCGAGTTTACCGTTTAAGACAGAGTCCACGCTGGCGGAGAAGCTGTAGTTTTCAAGGGCAGTGTTGGCAATATTGAGCCCGGCTGCCTTGAGAGCGGTGCGGGCGGAAAGCTCCGTGGTGGATCCTTCTGGTCCGACGGCAATGTGGTGTCCGGCGAGTTCATGAACGTAGGAGATATGCTCGGATTCCGGCGCCATCCAGGTGGACAGGCTTGAATAGACGGCCCCGATCGCCCGCAGGGATTCGACCGGATGACCGGAAAATTCGTCCGTTCCCTGATAGGCGGAAAATGCCACATCGCCGCTGACCAGTCCCATATCAAATTGTCCGTTTTTGATATTTTCCACGTTCGTGTAGGAACCGTTGGAGGCGCTTAAATTGACCTTGAGCTGTTCATCATGTCCGCTTAAAACAGAGGCGATGGCACTGCCAACCGGGTACATGGTTCCGCCGCTGTCGGCAGTTCCGATGGTCAGAACGTGCAGCTCTTCGTCTGCTTCGTTGGGATGGTCGTTGACCCGCGCATCTGCGGAGGTGCTGCCGGAACAGCCGGAAAGTCCGAGCAGGAAGGTAAGAAGCATCATTGGTGCCAATTTTACCAGTTTTTTTATTTTCATAGATCTCACCTTTTCGTAGTTTATCAGTATATAGAAAAAAACGCAGCGGTTCTGTCGAATGCTGCCTTAGCGATTAAAAGAATATTAAAACTCTATAAAAGTATAACATAAAAAACAGTGATAAGACAAGACCAAGGAAGAGGAAAATATAAATGTAACTGTTCACAGGTAGGCACTTTTGGAACCGAAAGTGCCGTAAGAAAACGTGGTGGCAGCAGGAATTTGCCGTATTTAAATGCGAAGCCACGGCAAATTCCGTTACTGGGCACGTATGCGTGAACAGTAACAAAAAAGAGCGTCCGGTTTATGTGGGGGAACCGGACGCTCTTCTTTCAGGTTACATTTTCAATTGAGCTTTAGGTATGTTGTTATATAAAAGATGTCTTATATGAAGTGTTCCTATCTCGTCTCAGTGATTATTTTGTAATCAGGCTGGAGAAGATGGAAAGGAAAATCGGGTTGTAAATATCGTCGATGATAACTGCGAAGGACGGATACAGAACCCAAGCAACGGTGTGCCATCCATACTGATCCATAACGGCTTTCTCGTTTGCTACTGCGTTCGGACCTGAACCACAGCCCCATCCACAGTTACCAGCTGCCATAACAGCTGCACCGTAATCGCGGCCAAATACGTTGAAGGATACGAAGATTGCAAAGAGTGCCATCAGGATAGCCTGTGCAAGGAGGATGATACCCATCTGACCAGCTACCGGAGCCAGCTTTGTGATATCGATGGTCATCAGAACCAGTGCCAGGTAGAGTTCCAGGAACATATGCTCGATAGCGTCGATCTCCGGAACCGGGAATTCGATACCAGCTGCATCCATGATGTTTCTTGCGATAGCACCTGCGAACAGACAGCCGATGAATTTCGGCATCTCGATCATTGGGATGTTGTCTAACAGGCAGTAGATCGGCATACCAAGTGCTGCTACAAGCAGAGACAGGGCAAATGCTTTGATCATACGGGTGTTGTTAAGAACAGCTGCTGAACCTGCTTTTGCGGATTCCGGTCTGTCGTTCGGGTCAGATTTCAGACCGTGACGGGAAATCAGGAAAGCTGCAACCGGGCCACCGATTAAGGAACCCATGATGTTGCCCATAGTACCGGCTGCTACACCGACTGTGGTTGCATCCGGAGCACCCATGTTCTCGAAGATAGGACCAAATGCAGAAGCAGTACCAACACCGCCGGACATAGCTGAGGAAGAACACTGCAGAGCCAGAAGCGGATGAAGACCGATGGCGCTGCCTACCAGGTAACCAACGACATCCTGTAAGGTAATCAGGACACAGGCTGCAACTGCGATTGCGATACAAAGCTTTCCGCCTGCATGCTTTAACATCTTGTAGCTGAAGCCGAAACCTACGCACAGGAAGAATAAGTTCTGGCATAAGTCTTTCACGATTTTTGCATCAAAGGAAAAACCGATGATTCCGGAACCCTTGATGATAGATACAACAACAGAAAAGATGATACCGGAAATAACCGGAGCCGGTATTGCATATTTTCTGAGCAGGGCGCTGTGAGCGACAATCGCGCGTCCTAAGAAGATAACGATGGCTGCGAAACCAAGTGTGGTCAGATACTCGAACTGGAATGTAGCAATCGCACCGTCCGCTGCCGGTGTGTAAGTTCCAAAGTACCCCATAATGTGTTCTAACATAGAACTTCCCTCCATTCTTTTTTAAGAATTTGTTTATTTCTTTTATAAGCAGTTTATAAGATTGAAAAAGGGAAGTCAATTTATGTAATTTTAAATACAGTTTTGTAAGTATTGTAAATAAAAATGACTATAAGAAAGCGACTGCAGTATAGATACGGTTCTATGATGAATCTGTACAGCTGTAGCCGCGAAAAGGCAGGAAAAACCTGTATATTGCTGGAAAACGAAGTGGCTCTTATTTTCCGGAATATCTATATTTAATAGAAGGGCGTCCACCGGTCTGGTAATCGATCATGCTGACCAGTTCGTTGGTTTCAACCAGGTAATTTAAGTACCGCCGGACTGTAATACGGGACAAATGAACCTGTTCCGAAATCTGTTCGCTGGACCAGACCTCCTCCGGATGTTCGGAGAGAAAGAGACGGATCAGTCCAAGGGTGCGTTCATTTAGGCCCTTTGTCAGCGGAGCGCTCTGGGAGGAGACATCCGGGACGGAGAAGAGGCGGTCGATCTCCGCCTGTCCCAGGTCAGAAGCGGACGCCGATGTTTTCAATTCCTCCTGACGTTTCGCAAATCGTTCCAGGGCAGCTTTGAAACGGTCATATTCAAATGGTTTGACGAGATAATCGGTGACGCCGCGGGAAATAAGCCGGCGGACGGTCTCTGCGTCGTTGGCAGAGGTTACCATGATGATCGCAGGGGTCATGCCAGCCGCGTGGAGCTGGTCGATAAATTCGTCACCGTTCATCTGAGGCGTGTAGTAGTCGAGAATAATCAGGTCAACCGTGCAGTTCTGCAGATACTGCAGGGCAAGGATGCCGTTTTTGAAAGTTGCCTCCACGTGAAAAGAGGAGGTCAGCTCGACATACTGTTTATTGATGGATGCAACCATCGGATCATCTTCTATAATAATGACTTTATACATTAGATTCTGTCTCCTTTCGGGTAAATGTCAGGGTGAAGCAGGTGCCCTCGCCAGGCTCTGTGTCGATATCGATGGTTCCGCCGTACTCCTCCATCAGCTCATGAACCAGGAAAAGCCCGGTTCCGCGGTTCTCGCCCTTGGAGGAAACACCTTTTTCGAAAATATGATCGAGCAGCTGTGGCTGTATGCCGTGCCCGGTGTCCTCGCAGGTGATGATGTTGACGTCTGGGCGGCAGTAGATGCCGATGTGGATCTCGCGCGGGCTTTCAGATGCGTTAATGACATCCGGACTGGCGGTGTGATCGTGGCTTAGCTCTTCAATGGCATTTTCCATCAGATTGCCGAGAATGGTGACAAATCCTTCCACCGGGATCAGCAGATCATGGTCGCGGCAGGTGCTGTCGGCGCTGACCTGCAGGCGGATGCCAAGCTCAGCGGCGTGCATCATTTTCCCGATCACAAGCGCACAGATTTTCGGAACGCGGATGCAGTTGGCTGTCTCACGGACGGACTGGCTGGAGACAAGGCTGCTGTTGGTGATAAAATTCATCGCCTGCTGAATCTCCCCGGTCTGTAGGTAGCCGAGAATGATGTGCAGCTTATTTAAAAATTCATGGTTGAACGCGCGCAGCGTGTCCAACATATTGTGGGCGCCGGAAAGCTCGTCGGAGAGACGCAGGAGGTCGGTGCGGTCAAATAAAACGATCAGGACACCCCGGCGCGCCTGTTTGCCGCGTCCATGGATCGGCACCTCCTTGACGATGAGCTGGCGTCCGGCGAAGCTGATGCTCTCGTGCGTTACACTTTCGCCGGTTTTTATAACCTGATCGAAAGCGGTCTGTGGAAACAATTCCTGAATCGTTAAGTGGGTGAGCGGAGGATCGTTTGCAGGACGACCGAGTATCGTGGAAACTTTCTGGTTGGCAAAGAGAATTCTGCCGTCCAGATCGGTTGCGGCAAGTCCCTCGTCGATCATATTCATGACCTCATCCTGGCGGGTATAAATATTGACGAGTTCTTCCGGGTCATATCCCAACAGGGAGTCGCGCAGCAGGGAGAACATTGTGTGCGTCAGGGAAATGCTGACGATCATCATGATCAGGAATATAATTATATAAAAGAACAGCAGACTGCGGTGCTGGGCGGACAGGGTAGCGGTGAACAGGGAAACCATCACAAAACCGACGATCTCTCCGCCGCTGTTTTTTACTGCGTGAAAGGCGCGCCGCTGCATGCCGTGCGTGCCGTAGCCGGTTGTGATATATGGATCGCTTCCTGCCAGAATAGCGTCCTCGTCACCTGCCACGTAGGAATCGCCGGTTTTCAGACGGTTCGTGTGGTAAAAGCGCAGTCCGTTTTTATCACTGATGACGATGACATTGATATCTGGTATATTCGAAGAAAGAGAATCCAGGTCGCGGGTCACGGTGGAATCAGGATAGCCGTTTTCCAGCATGGCGGCGACATCCGGAATTGCAGCAATATAAGAAGCAGTGCCGCTGATCAGCTTGTCCATATCCTTTCGCTGCCTGGAAATATCAAAAAACAGAGTAAAACCAAGTGAGATGAGCACCAGAGTAGCGGAAAGGAGCAGAAAGGATCGGTATAGATTCTGTTCCAGCGCTGATTTTCCTTCCTTTATCTTCATATATAAAACCTCCGGAATTTATTTTAGGAAATGATTTGATCCGGTCTGCAAAATGTGTAAACCAAAACGATGATTAAAGTTATTATAGTAAAAAAAGAAACGATCTGCAAGAAAGTGTGGAGGTTTACAAGGCGCTGGATGGCGAATTGCAAAGTGGCCGGGTTATTGTTCACGGGTAGGCACTTTTGGAACCGAAAGTGCCGTAAGAAAACGTGGTGGCAGCAGGAATTTGCCGTATTCAAATGCGAAGCCACGGAAAAAGGTTGAAAAACAAGAAGAGATCGATTAAAATGAAAATAGTTCGAATTAGAGCATTTGGTTAAAAAATTATGCAAAATTAAGGCTGTCAGCACAAAATTCCATTTAAGATATGACAATCCGTCGAAGTTGTGCGCAGCAAGAGAGAAAATACTGAATATTTGCTGTAAAATTTACAAAAAACCACTTGCTATTTTAGGAAAAGTTGGGTACAATACAAGCAGGGTTGATTAATATTTAACAATCATGAAGATGAATTTCTAGGAGGAATGAGATCATGGCAGTAAAAGTTGCAATTAATGGTTTTGGTCGTATTGGTCGTCTGGCTTTCAGACAGATGTTTGGCGCTGAGGGTTACGAAGTCGTAGCTATCAACGATCTGACAAATCCGAAAATGTTAGCTCACCTGTTAAAGTATGATTCTGCTCAGGGCAGATACGATGGACATACGGTAGAAGCTGGCGAAGATTATATTGTAGTAGATGGCAAGAAGATTACTATCTACGCAAAGGCAAACGCTGCTGAACTTCCGTGGGGCGAGATTGGTGTAGACGTAGTTCTGGAGTGTACCGGATTCTATACATCCAAGGCAAAAGCACAGGCACATATCGATGCAGGCGCTAAGAAAGTCGTTATCTCCGCACCGGCAGGCAATGACCTTCCGACTATCGTATACAATGTAAACCACAAGACACTGAAACCAGAAGATAAGATTATCTCCGCAGCATCCTGTACAACTAACTGCCTGGCTCCGATGGCTAAGGCATTAAACGATTATGCTCCGATTCAGTCCGGTATCATGTCCACCATCCACGCTTACACAGGCGATCAGATGATTCTGGACGGACCGCACAGAAAAGGCGATTTAAGAAGAGCAAGAGCAGGCGCTGTCAACATCGTTCCGAACTCCACCGGTGCTGCAAAAGCGATTGGTCTGGTTATTCCGGAATTAAACGGCAAGCTCATCGGTTCCGCACAGCGTGTTCCGGTTCCGACTGGTTCCACTACTATTCTGACAGCCGTTGTTAAGAAAGCTGACGTTACCAAGGAAGCTATCAACGAGGCTATGAAGGCAGCTCAGACTGAGTCCTTCGGCTACAACGAGGATGAGATCGTTTCTTCCGATATCGTAGGTATCCGCTATGGTTCCCTGTTTGATTCTACACAGACTATGGTATCTCCGATCGGTGATGACTTATATCAGGTACAGGTTGTTTCCTGGTATGACAACGAGAACTCCTACACAAGCCAGATGGTTCGTACAATCAAATACTTCGCAGAGCTGGCATAATTTTATCGATTCGATAGAAAATCATAAGGATTCAAGATGGGTCCGGTCCTCGGTCGGGACCGGACCTGTTTTTTATTCTTTTATAATGTAAAGGAGACAGGATATGCTGAATAAAAAATCCGTGGATGATATCAATGTAAAGGGCAAACGCGTTCTGGTAC
This sequence comes from Clostridium sp. AM43-3BH, assembly GCF_003479985.1. Taxonomy (NCBI): domain Bacteria; kingdom Bacillati; phylum Bacillota; class Clostridia; order Eubacteriales; family Clostridiaceae; genus Clostridium; species Clostridium sp. AM43-3BH. Next base: position 53,271 of record NZ_QUIH01000002.1, on the reverse strand, counting down.
GCTGTGATTTCAACGTACCGTTAAAAGAAGGAAAGATCACCGATGAAAACCGTCTGGTGGCAGCGCTTCCGACGATCAAAAAACTGATTGCGGACGGCGGAAAGGTAATTCTCTGCTCCCACCTTGGCAAACCGAAGGGAGAGCCGAAGCCGGAGCTGTCTCTGGCACCGGTAGCCGTTCGTCTGTCTGAACTTCTGGGACAGGAAGTGAAATTTGCAGCCGATCCGGAAGTGGTTGGAGCGAACGCAAGGGCAGCCGTTGAGGCGATGAAGGATGGCGAGGTTGTTCTGCTTGAGAACACCCGTTACCGTGCCGAGGAAACCAAGAACGGTGAGGCGTTCAGCAAGGATCTGGCATCCCTGTGTGATGTCTATGTGGACGATGCATTTGGTACTGCACACCGCGCACACTGCTCAAACGTAGGCGTGACCCAGTATGTGGACACCGCAGTAGTTGGTTACCTGATGCAGAAAGAGATCGATTTCCTTGGAAATGCAGTGGATAACCCGGTTCGCCCGTTCGTTGCCATTTTAGGCGGCGCGAAGGTAGCCGATAAATTAAACGTTATCTCCAACCTGCTGGAGAAGTGCGACACGCTGATCATCGGCGGCGGCATGGCATTTACCTTCTTAAAAGCACAGGGCAAGGAGATTGGTAAATCCTTAGTCGATGATACAAAGTTAGATTATTGTCGTGAGATGGTAGAGAAGGCGGCGAAGCTTGGCAAGAAACTGCTCCTTCCGGTTGATGCAGCTGTAGCAGCATCCTTCCCGGATCCGATCGATGCACCGATCGAGGTACAGAATGTATCGGTTGACGCTATCCCGGCTGATACGATGGGACTTGACATAGGACCGGAAACTGCAAAGCTGTATGCAGACACCGTAAAATCTGCTAAGACAGTTGTATGGAACGGACCGATGGGTGTATTTGAGAACCCGACTCTGGCACAGGGTACAATCGCAGTTGCAAAAGCACTGGCAGACACCGAAGCAACCACGATCATCGGCGGCGGCGATTCTGCAGCAGCGGTCAACCAGCTTGGATTTGGCGACAAGATGACCCATATTTCCACCGGCGGCGGCGCTTCCCTGGAATTCTTAGAGGGAAAGGAGCTTCCGGGTGTAGCGGCAGCGAATAATAAATAAATGTTACTGTTTACAGGTAGGCACTTTTGGAACCGAAAGTGCCGTAAGAAAACGTGGTGGCAGCAGGAATTTGCCGTATTTAAATGCGAAGCCACGGCAAATTCCGTTACTGGGCACGTATGCGTGAACAGTAACAAATAAACAAACAGAAAAGAGGAATAGAATAGTCATGGCTAGAAGAAAGATCGTAGCAGGCAACTGGAAAATGAACATGACGCCGTCGGAGGCAGTAGCTCTGGTAGAGCTTCTGAAGCCGCTCGTTGTTTCGGAAGATGTAGACGTTGTATTCTGCGTACCGGCGATTGATATTATCCCGGTTGTAAAAGCGTGCGAGGGAACCAACATCGCAGTTGGCGCTGAAAATATGTATTTCGAGGAGAAAGGTGCTTACACCGGCGAGATTTCCCCGAATATGCTGACCGATGCAGGCGTTAAATACGTGATTATCGGACATTCCGAGCGCAGAGAATATTTTGCAGAGACCGATGAGACGGTCAATAAGAAGGTACTGAAAGCATTTGAGCACGGTCTGACCCCGATCATTTGCTGCGGCGAGACTCTGACCCAGAGAGAGCAGGGCATCACGCTTGACTGGATCCGCCAGCAGATCAAGATCGCATTCCAGAATGTGACCGCAGAGCAGGCAAAGACAGCTGTGATCGCATACGAGCCAATCTGGGCGATCGGTACCGGCAAGGTAGCGACCACCGAGCAGGCTGAGGAAGTGTGCGGCGCGATCCGTGCGTGCATCAAGGAAGTGTACGATGAGGCGACCGCAGAGGCGATCCGCATTCAGTACGGCGGTTCCGTATCTGCAGCATCGGCTCCGGAGCTGTTTGCACAGCCGGATATCGATGGCGGTCTGGTAGGCGGCGCATCCTTAAAGGCAGATTTTGGAAAGATTGTAAATTATAAATAAGAGATGAGCAAAAGGGGGCTGTCGCACGTGTGAGGCGTGGCAGTCCCCTTTTTGCCAGTAAAAAAAGAAGGTGAAGGTTTTGAACTGAAACAATCAAAATTGTTGGTTCATCCGGTTGTTTCAGAAAAAACGGTTCATTTCATGGAAGGAAAGGAAGAAGAAAGAGATGAAAAAAAAGCCAACCGTATTAATGATTCTCGATGGATATGGCATGAGAGATACCTGTGAGCACAATGCCGTGTGTGAGGCGAAGACACCGATCATGGATCAGCTGATGAGCCAGTGCCCGTTTGTGCGCGGCAATGCCAGCGGTCTGGCGGTCGGTCTGCCGGACGGACAGATGGGTAACTCGGAGGTTGGACATTTAAATATGGGTGCCGGACGTATCGTATACCAGGAGCTGACCCGTATCACGAAATCAATCGAGGATGGCGATTTCTTTGAGAATCCGGAATTTCTGGCAGCCGCAGACACCTGCAAGAAAAATGATTCCGCCCTGCATCTGTTCGGACTGGTATCAGACGGCGGCGTTCACAGCCATCTGACTCATTTATTCGGACTTCTGGAGTTCGCAAAACGTCAGGGACTTAAAAAAGTGTATGTGCACTGCTTCCTGGACGGACGTGATACACCGCCGACCTCCGGCAAGGAGTTCGTAGCAGAATTAGAGAAGAAGATGCAGCAGCTTGGCATCGGCGAGGTGGCTTCCGTGATGGGACGCTACTATGCGATGGACCGTGATAAAAACTGGGATCGTGTCCAGAAAGCTTACGATGTGCTGACAAAGGCAGAGGGCGAGAAGGCAGAAAGCGCGTGTGCAGGCATTCAGGCATCCTATGATAAAGAGGTAAACGATGAGTTCGTCGTACCGTTCTATGTAGAGAAGGACGGAAAGCCGGTTGCCACGATTCAGGATGGCGATTCCGTCATTTTCTTCAATTTCCGTCCGGACCGTGCAAGAGAGATCACTCGCGCATTCTGCGATGAGGGATTTACCGGATTTGCGAGAGAGAAGAAGCTTGACCTGACGTTTGTATGCTTTACCGATTACGATGAGACGATCGGGAACAAGCTGATTGCGTTCAAGAAGGAAGAGATTAAGAACACATTTGGAGAGTTCCTGGCGGCGCACCATATGACGCAGGCACGTATCGCCGAGACCGAGAAATATGCACACGTAACATTTTTCTTCAACGGCGGCGTGGAAGAGCCGAACGAGGGCGAGGACCGCATTTTGGTTCCGTCTCCGAAGGAGGTTCCGACCTACGACCTGAAACCGGAGATGAGCGCACCGATCGTGTGCGATAAGCTGGTGGAGGCGATCGAGTCCGGCAAATATGATGTCATCATCATCAATTTTGCAAACCCGGATATGGTAGGTCACACGGGCGTGGAGTCGGCTGCGATCAAGGCGATTGAGACCGTCGATGCCTGCGTAGGACGTGCAGTTGAAGCCATCAAGGCAGCCGGAGGCGTTCTCTTTATCTGCGCCGATCACGGTAATGCAGAGGTGATGGTCGATGAGGCAACCGGCGAGCCGTGGACCGCTCATACGACCAATCAGGTACCGTTTATCCTGGTCGGCGCTGACCCGGCGTACAAGCTGCGCGAGGGCGGACGCCTCTGCGATATTGTGCCGACGCTGATCGAACTGATGGGACTTGAGAAGCCGAAGGAGATGACGGGAGAGTCGCTGTTGGTGAAATAGGGAGAATTTTCGAATATATTAGGAAAGTATAAATATAACCGTCAATAAGAATCGGGAAAACTGCCATAAAGCAAGAAAAGATCATGAACAGAGAAATGGTCGGGGCTTGTTTTGTGGCAGTTTTTTGTTCACAGGTAGGAATTTTCTGAACTGAAAATCCCGTGAAAATCCCGTTACTTCTCTCTTCCATTTCATAAGAAAATAGGATAAAATAAAATCATCTATGTGAACCGCTCGGAGGCTGTTCCAGGGCAGACATTTTTAGAAAAGAAAGTGTTATGCGGAAAGGAAAATAGGATGGCAGCAGATTCACAGGGAAAACAGGAGGAAACAAGCATGAAGGTAGCGGTTGTTACAGACAGCAACAGCGGAATTACACAGGCACAGGCGAAAGAGATGGGCGTATATGTCCTGCCGATGCCGTTTATGATTGATGGAACCGAGTATCTGGAAGATATAAATTTGACACAGAAGGAATTTTATGAGCATCTGAGCGGGGATCACGATGTGAGCACATCCCAGCCGTCCCCGGAGACGATCTTAAATCTCTGGGAAAAACTTTTGGAGGAATACGATGCAGTTGTGCACATCCCGATGTCCAGCGGGCTTTCGAGTTCCTGCCAGACGGCAAAGATGCTGGCAGATGATTTCGACGGAAAAGTGCAGGTGGCGGATAATCACAGGATTTCCGTGACACAGCGCCGTTCGGTGCAGGATGCGCTTGACATGGCGGCAGCCGGCATGGACGCGGAGGCGATTTGCAAAAAGCTGGAAGAGACAGGTTTGGATTCAACTATTTATGTCACGGTTGACACATTAAAATACCTGAAAAAGGGCGGTAGAATCACACCAGCGGCAGCAGCGCTCGGAACACTTCTCCGTTTAAAACCGGTTCTGACGATACAGGGCGAGAAGCTGGACGCATTTGCGAAGGCGCGGACGATGAAACAGGCGCGTTCCATGATGATCACGGCGATCACCCGCGATCTGGAAAATCGGTTTGATGATATGACGGGAGAAAAAACGTATATTGATGTAGCGCATACCGACAATGATGAGATGGCGCAGGAGCTGGCAGCCGAGCTTCGGGAACTTTTCCCGGAGACGGAAGTCCGTGTAGAGCCGCTGTCCTTAAGTGTAGCCTGCCATATCGGACCGGGAGCGCTGGCGATTGCGGCAACGAAGAAGCTTGAAATCGGATCGTTGTTGTGAGAAACGCAGTTACGGAGCAGCATTTCGGGGTTAAAGTTCACAGCCAATGTCAGTAAGTTAAGCAACGCAAAGAGCGTGTGAACTGTAATCGTTCAGGACAGGAACATGAGAAGAATAGCAGAACATAAAAGAAAGATATGGAAAGCGATGGAGCACACGATTGGGATGCGAATCCCGCTGTTCCTTGCCTTTCTGATCCTGACGCTGGTTCCGCTTCTGGTACAGGTTCGTTTTACATCGGGGTATTTTTACCAGAGCCACGTGGAAGAACGGATGGCGGAAGCGCAGAACCGGTGTCTGATTTTAGCAAACAAGATACGCAGCAGTGATTATATCAATGTACTGCTGTCGGGAAATCCAAATCTGGCGCTGGATGCGGAACTTAGTACAACGGCGGATCTGATGAACGGAAGAATCGTGCTGGTGGACGACAGCTTTAAGATTTTGAAAGACACATTTGGTCTTTCCAGAGGGAAAACGCTGGTTGTATCGGATGTGTTAAAGGCATTTGACGGGGAAACTTCCAGCTATCTGAACCAGAAGAAAAAGTATTTCTATGTAGCGCAGCCGATTCAGGCAAAAAGCACGGATGCAGCGCCGATCGATTCGGATGTGGCAGCCGGAAATGGGAAAAATACGGCAGGCGTGCAGGGAGTCCTTCTTCTGATGGCGTCCACGGAAAATTCGGCGCTTTTGCAGGAGAAAATTGTGCATAAGACGGGATTTTTGCAGCTCGTTATGTTCTGTTTTATTCTGATCGCAGATTTATTGGCGGCGGCTTGCCTGCTGAAACCATTCCGCCGCCTGCAGCAGCAGCTCGATATGGTGGCAGAGGGAAATCTGGATCAGGATATTGATGTAAAAACGTACCGGGAGACGCGGGACATTTCGGAGGCAGTCATGCAGACCATCCGGAAACTGAAAAACCTGGATCAGTCGCGTCAGGAGTTTGTTTCCAACGTGTCGCATGAGCTGAAAACACCGCTGACTTCGATAAGAGTGCTGGCGGATTCTCTGATGGGGATGGAGAACGCCCCGGCGGAGCTATATCAGGAGTTTATGCAGGATATTTCGGCGGAGATTGACCGCGAGGGCAAGATTATCGATGATCTGCTGACGTTAGTCAAAATGGATAAATCATCGCCGGATTTGAATATTGCCCAGACTTCGATCAATGGTCTTCTGGAACAGATTTTAAAACGTCTGACCCCGATCGCGAAGCGGCGGAACATTGAGATCACGTATGAGAGCAAGCGGGAAGTATCGGCAGATGTGGACGAGGTAAAGTTGAGCCTGGCACTTTCGAACCTGGTGGAAAATGCCATCAAGTATAACCGCGAAGAGGGAAAAGTCTGGGTGACGCTGGATGCTGACCACAAGTTCTTTTATGTGAAGGTAGAGGATAATGGCGTGGGAATCCCGAAAGAATTCCAAGAGCGCGTATTTGAGCGTTTTTACCGTGTAGATAAGGCGCGCTCACGCGAGACAGGCGGTACCGGGCTGGGGCTTGCGATCACAAAGAATATTATTCTTCTTCACCAGGGCGCGATCCGCCTGAAGAGTGAAGAAGGCAAGGGAGCAACCTTTACGGTGCGGATTCCGTTGAATTATATTCCGTAGACAGCGTGGTTCTGGGCGGTTTAGAGGTTCGAGAGGGTTGCTGGTGCTGCGGTGTTCGAATGTTTCGGTGTTTGAATGCTGCCGTGTTCGAATGTTTCAGTGTTTGAATGTTGCAGTATTTGAGTGTTGCAGTGTTCGAATGAGAGGTCAGGGAAATGTCTATTGTGAGATAGATTGCAAAATAACAACAGGAAATAATAAATGGAGAAAATAAGAAAAAAAAGCTCTGGAAAACGGGCAGGAAGTGTAAGTTTGCGGCTGATCCTTTGCCTGGCATGTCTGCTTCTTCTGGGCGGATGCCGAAAAAAAGAAGAGGTGCATCCGACGGCGGGCGAGGACGGAGTCTATCAGATTTATTATCTCAATTCGACGCGCACGGGGCTGGCGAGTGTTTCCTATCAGACGGAGACGACGGACGCTGAGATCCTGATCGGGGAGCTGGCGGGGCAGATCCTTGCGGCGCCGGAAAACCCGGAGTATCAGGCAGTTTTAAGCGATAAGGTTGAATTCCTGGATATTAACCGGGACAATAACGTGCTGACGCTGAATTTTAATCAGGAATATATGAATATGAAAGCGTCGAGGGAGATTCTGTGCCGGGCGGCGCTGGCAAAGACCTTTACACAGGTTAAGGGAGTCGATTATATCAGCATTAATTGCGAGGGACAGCCGCTTCTGGACACACATGGAAACCCGGTGGGCGCGATCGCAGGAAGTGATTTTGTAGACAGTATTTCGGATGTCAATTCCTATGAAAAAGTAGAGCTGACCCTGTATTTTGCCAATGAAGAAAAAGATGGTCTGGTGGCAGAAAAACGGGAAGTATTTCACAGTATGAACACGTCGCTGGAACGCCTGGTAGTGGAACAGCTGCTGGCAGGTTCCCAGAATGGCGGGCTTTCAGTGATGCCGAAAAATACAAAGGTATTAAACGTATCACTGACAGATAATACCTGCTATGTCAACCTGGATAGCGGTTTTATTTCCGGGGATATCGATGTGGCGGAGTATATTCCGATTTACGCGATCGTCGATTCGCTGACAGAGCTTCAGACGGTAAATAAAGTACAGATCACGGTCAATGGCTCGGCAGATGTGACGTACCGGAATGTGATTTCGCTGGTGCAGCCTCTGGAGAGAGAGGAGAAGTATATTGTGAAGTAACTGTCAGACAGAATGTATATGCCATATTTGGAAGAGAGCAGCAATGGGATTTTGTTGATGTTTTGTAGAATACAGGAAAAGAGGAATTGAATATCAAACGACCGGTAATGTGGATGATGGTGGCTTTCGTACTTGGAGAGGTCGCAGCGTACCAGATGGGCATGACGGTGTGGTTTATAATTGCAGCAGCGCTTTTTTTGTTTCATAGGAAATTGTGTCCTATGAAACACAAGGCACATTCTTTTTCACCTGCAGTCATAAAAACAGCAGAAGGACGGGTAGATTCGGACTTTCAGACAGACGCAGAACGCGTCTGGAATTGGAAAGATCCGATGATGTGCCGTGTCTTTCTGCTGTTTTTCTGTTTCCTGGCAGGATGGGGACGGATGACGGTGGAAATGCGCCCGGATGCGCTGGAACGGATGGTAACGCAGAAGGGCGGTTCGACAGAGGTGGCGGTATCTGGAACACTGGATTCTGTTTCGGAAAAAAATGGGTGGTGTACGATGATTTTGACGGGGGTGGAGGTAGAGGATGAAAGTGTAAAAAAGGTACTGATATCGTGTAAAAGCGATTTACTGGATATGTGTGAAGAGAAAATTCTGCCACCCTGCGGAAGTCAGATTCATCTGACGGGAACTGCTGAGTTTCTGGAAGAAGCGCGCAATCCGGGGCAGTTTTCGTATCGGATGTATTATCGGGGACTAGGAATCAGAAACCGGGTGACGGCGGATCGGATTTTTATTTCAGAAGGAAAAAGTTCCCCTCTCCGAAGTCAGGCAGAATGCTTCCGGGCGTACGCGACGGCTGTTTTTCAGGAAATCTGTGTTCCAGAAGATGCAGGGATTTTCCAGGCAATTTTGCTGGGGGATAAATCCGGGTTATCGGAAGAGCTGCGCGAACGGTTTCAGGATAATGGGATTGCACATATTCTGGCGGTCAGCGGACTTCATGTCTCTTTGATTGGCATGAGCGTTTACAGCGCCCTGCGTTTGGGGGGCATATCGTATGGATGGGCGGGACTGGGTGCTTCAGCGCTTCTTACCTTTTATGGTTTTGTAACCGGATTTGGAGCATCGGTATTCCGGGCGGTATTTATGGTAGAGGTGTCCTGTCTGGCGGCATATCTGGGGCGGAGTTACGATCTGCTGAGTGCGCTGTCACTGTCTTTGATTTTGCAGGCGTGGCAGTCGCCGTATCTGCTCTTTTCGGCGGGATTGCAGCTTTCCTATGGCGCGGTTGCCGCGATTGGGCTGGAGACGGAGCGGCTGCGGAAAGTGGGAAAAAAGAGAAAAGAGCGGGAAGAGGAGGAACAAGAGAAAGAAAAAAAGAAAGGATATGAAACATTCATGCTTAGCTCGGCAATTCAGCTTTATACGATGCCGATTCAGCTGTATCACTATTTTACATTTCCAATGTGGGGAATTTTTCTGAATCTGATCGTGATACCGCTTCTCACGTATGCAGCCGGAAGCGGTCTGCTGGCGCTTGGAATTTACAGTATAGCGTTTGTGGGAGGAAAAATGGGGGAAATGGGCGGAGGCAGTAGCATTGCGGGAGTGCTTTCGGCTTTTGGGGGTGCAGCATCAGGAATATCAGAAATACCAGAAATATTCAGAATAGCGGCAAGTGCATGTACGGGTCCGGGGCATTATATTTTTCAGTTGTATGAATGGCTTTGCATCCAGGTGGAACGCGTGCCGTTTCATTCCATCGTGGCAGGACGCCCGGAAATGTGGAAAATAGGGGTGTTTTATGTGGCGCTGGGGATTCGATATGTGTGGAGTGTGGGAGAAGCAAGAGAGAATTTAGGGAGAAAAGGGATTTTTCGGTTTCCAAAAGACTGGAATGCACAGGGAAAAAATAGTGTATTTATTGCTGTGGCGGTAGTCTTTTTAGTGGTTAAGCCTGTTCATGGCTTTCAGAGCTGGTTCCTCGATGTAGGACAGGGCGACGGCGTCTTTCTGCGGACGCGGGATGAGGCAATTCTTTCGGACTGTGGCAGCAGCCAGGATAAAAAAATCGGGAAAAATGTGCTGGGACCATTTTTGAAAAGTCAGGGAATCCGCACGCTGGACTGGATTCTGGTCAGCCATGCGGATGCGGATCACACGAACGGGATCGAGTGGCTTTTGAAGGAGGAGGCAGATATCCGGGTGCGGAATCTGGCACTTCCGGCGGCGGGAAAAGGGCAGGAGGCATATAAAAAACTGGAAACTCTTGCCAGAAAACGGGGTGCGGAAGTCTATTATCTGCATCGGGGAGAAACGGTGCGGGCGAAAAGCCTGGCGCTTCGGTGCCTGTACCCGGAGGCGGGGGAAAAGCCGGTCGAGGAGCGAAATAGTCATTCACTGGTGTTTGATGTCACGTATGGAAAGTTTCGTATGCTTCTGACTGGAGATATTGGAGTGGAGGAAGAAAGAGATATTCTGGGAATGGAAGAGGACAAAAAGGGGGAAAAAGTGACACTGTTAAAAGCTGCACACCATGGTTCGAACGGTTCCTCCTCAGAGGAGTTTTTGGAGTGCTTTTCCCCAGCTTTCACGGTGCTCTCTTATGGAGAGGGAAATACTTACGGGCATCCGGCACCGGAGGCGGTGGAACGTCTGGAACAGACGGGAACGGAGATCTGGAGAACGGCGGATTCAGGGGCAGTGAATGTGTGGACGGACGGGAAACGTATGTATATCAAGGGATATAAGAAACAAGATTATGGGAAGGAAAGAGATAAAAACAGATAAAAAACTAATTGTTAACTATATAAAAATAATAGGTTGACAATAGAAAAAGGCTATGTTATGCTTGCAATCAGTTCTGCATCTGTTTCGACTACCCGGGATCTGGAACGGCCGCTGCTGTTTTAGATGGTTGGAACAGGGGTTGCGGAGAGAAATTTATGTACATGTGCGAGAATAGAATGGCTTCGGATGCCTGAAATCATTCAGATAACCAAGGAGGAAAAAGGTTTGAAACACATGAAGACAAAAGATTTAGTTTTGTGTGCGATGTTTGTCGCACTGATTGCAGTGGGAGCATTTATCAAGATACCGGTTCCGGTGGTTCCGTTTACATTGCAGTTTTTATTTACGATGTTGGCAGGTCTGCTTTTAGGTCCGGTCAACGGGGCGCTGGCGGTTGTGGTTTATATCGTATTAGGTTTAATTGGACTTCCGATTTTCGCACAGGGCGGCGGACCGGGATATATTTTCCAGCCGAGTTTTGGATATATCATCGGATTTGCGGTTGCGGCGTATGTGAATGGTAAGATTGCCAATGCCAAGACGCATCCGAGTTACCGGCGCCTGCTGGGAGCTAATTTTCTGGGACTTTTTATTGTCTATGCATTTGGAATGATTTATTACTACGTGATCAGTAATTTCTATCTGAATTCGCCGATCGGCGTAGGAGCGCTGTTTTTATATTGCTTTGTTCTGGCAGTTCCGGGCGATATCGTGCTCTGTATTGTGGCTGCCATCATAGGAAAACGGATGATTCCGCTGATTCAGGGAGGGAGACTTGGATAAAAGATGAGCAAGGGGATTTTTATAACAGGTACGGGAACGGATATTGGAAAAACGTATGTGACAGGCTTGATTGTGAAAAAACTGCGGGAGAGCGGCGCGGATGCGGCGTATTATAAAGCGGCAATGAGCGGCAATGAGCGGCGTGTGGATGGAAGCCTGATTCCAGGAGATGCCCTGCAGGTAAAAACAATGTCGGGAATCGGGCAGCCGCTTGAGGAAATGTGTCCGTATGTGTACGAGACGGCGGTATCGCCGCATCTGGCATCCCGTCTGGAGGGCAACCCGGTCCAGATGGATCGGGTGCTGGAAGATTTTCACAAAGTCTGTGAAGAATATGAGTATGTGACGATGGAAGGAAGCGGCGGAATTCTCTGTCCACTCTGCATAGACGAAGCGGATATCCGTCTTCCAGAAGTAGTAAAAGCGTGCGGGCTTGGCTGCCTGCTGATTGCAGATGCGGGGCTTGGGACGATCAATGGCGTGGGGCTTACTGCCTATTATCTGAAACAACAGGGAATTGCCCTGAAAGGAATTATTTTCAACCATTATGAGACGGGGAATCTGCTTCATGAGGATAACCGGAAAATGTGTGAATATTACACGGGCATTCCGGTTGTTGCCTGTGTGGCGGATGGGGATACGGAGCTTTCCATGGATGCGGAGACGCTGAAAGGGCTGTATGCGTAAGACAGAAGATAAAGGAGAAGAAAAATGATCTGGTATCCATATGAACAGTTAAAAACAATGAAAGCACCTTATGAGATCGTGGATGCGAACGGGGTATATCTTTACACGAAGGATCAGAAGCTGATTGATTCGGTTTCATCCTGGTGGAGCGTGATTCATGGATATAAACATCCGGTGATCAATCAGGCAATTATTTCACAGGTGGAAAAATTTTCTCATGTGATGCTGGGCGGGCTGACGCATGAGCCGGCGCGCAGGCTTTCAGAAAAATTGGCATCCTGGCTGCCGGGCGATCTGGACTACTGCTTTTTTTCAGATTCCGGCAGCGTGGCGGTTGAGGTAGCGCTGAAAATGGCGCTGCAGTATTATATGAACCGCGGCGATGAGAAGCGGACGATGATTCTGGCGCTGGAACACGCGTACCACGGCGATACCTTTAAGACGATGGAGGCAGGCGATGATGAGGACTACCATTTTGTGCTGAAAGCCTATGGTGCAAGCCCGTATGTGGTTCACATTCCGACGGAGATCCCGGCGCTGGAGAAAGCATTTGAACAGTATCATGACAAGTTGAACTGCGTGCTGGTGGAACCGCTTTTACAGGGTGCTGGCGGAATGCGGATGTACGACATTTCATTTTTGGAGAAGGCAAGGGAACTCTGTGATAAGTACGGCGTGCTGTTGGTTTTTGATGAGGTGGCAACCGGATTTGGCAGAACCGGAAACCGCTTTGTGGCAGATCGGGTGCTACCGGATATTCTGGTTCTCGGAAAGGCATTGACCGGCGGTTACATTGGTCATGCGGCGACTGTGGCAAATAAAAAGGTATTTGATGGATTTTTCGATGATAACCCGGAACATGCGCTGATGCACGGACCGACCTTCATGGGGAATGCCCTCGCGTGCAGTGCAGCGCTTGCCTCGATCGAGCTGTTTGAAACGCAGAACTACATGGAAAAGATTCAGAAGATCGAAGCCATCACCCGCCGGGAGATGGAGGGATTTACCGATCCGAGAATCAAGGAGGTCCGCATGATGGGCGGATGCGTCTGCGTCGAGGTATATGATCCGGCAGTCCTGAAAGGATATCAGGAATATGCGTACAAACGCGGCGTGTTCAGCCGTCCGTTCTTAAATTATCTGTACGCGATGGTTCCGTATATTATCAAGGAAGAAGAGCTGGTGCAGGTGCTTCAGTGCATGAAGGACTGGTTTGCGCGGGGATAGGTAACGAAGAAACGTAACTGCTCACAGGTGGGAATTTTCTGAACTGAAAATCCCGTATGCGTGAACAGTAACAGACATCTATCTTAGAATAAAAAATAATTTAAGTATTTCTTTCTGAATGAATTTCATTTATGATAGAAGATATGGAGTATTGTTTTAAGAAACGATACATGGATTGTGTTGCCTGCGATTGTGAATGGATAGGACAGAAGCAATCAAAATTCTAGTATAAAACTAACATTCGGGGAGAAACCAATATGAAAGAACAAATGAAGAAAATAGCGCTGCTATCGCTGTCATTGATACTGACATCGGCGTATTCTGTTTCGATCGTGCTGCCATCGCTGCTGCAGCATTTCAGTGAATATACAACCGCACAGGTGGAGATGTTGATCTCAGCACCGTCGTTTGCGATCACTGTCATGATCGTGCTGAATGCATGGCTGTCGCGTTATATGAAAGACCGTCCAATGATTGTGGGCGGTCTGCTTCTTTTATCGGTCAGCGGCATGGTACCGGTGTTTGTACAGGAATATCCGGTGATGTTCGCGTCCAGGATTTTCCTGGGGATCGGGATTGGGCTCATTAATGCGAAAGCAATCAGCATTTTCAGTGAATATTATGAAGGCAGGGAAAAAGCGGCGCTGCTCGGATACCGCGGATCGGCGGAGGTGCTGGGAAGCGCGGTTATGACGCTGGTTGCTGGAAAATTGGTGTTGATCCGGTGGAATCTGGCATTTTGGGTGTATGCGCTCGGATTTGTGATTGTACTTCTGTATCTTGTATGGGTTCCGGGGAATATGGAGATGGGACAGAGTGCGGGCTCACAGAGTGCAGGGGCAGAGAAAGAAAGTCTGGAAGCGGAGGCAGATGGAAAAAGAGAATGCTGGAAAAAAGAAGTCCTGCCCATTGCTTATGCACTGTTTGCGGGATTTGTCATCTGCATCTACTGTTCCAATTCCCTGCGTGTCCCGATGCTGATTTTGGAGAAGAAACTTGGAACGGAGTCGGAAGCCAGCATCATTCTCACGCTCATGATGCTGATGGGAATAGCTGCCGGTGTTTATTTTGGAAAACTGACGATGTGGTGGAAGGAAAAATTGCCGGGGGTTGGATGCCTGATGCTTGGAGCGGGGATGCTTCTGACCGCATATGCGGGCAATCTGCCGCTGATTGGAATTGGCATTAGTATCGTTGGATTTTTCTATACCGTTCTGGTTACCTATTCCTTCCACCAGATTTCCGAGCAGATTCCGCAGTCTTCTATCAATACAGCCACATCAATCGTGCTGGTCGGCTGCAATCTGGGAGCGGCGTGTTCGCCGTTTGTGCTGAAATGGATGGGAAGATTCAGTGAGGGCGTGAGCGTGCCGTTTGTGGGGTATGCGGGGATGATGGGAGTATTAGGAATCGTTCTGATAGTAGTCACGGGAAGAAAGAAATAATACAGTAAACCAATAATAGGAATGACGGCAAAATCTGCAACCAGAACTGTATCGTACGGAATCTTCAGTTTAGAAAATTCAGAAAATTCCTACCTGTGAACAGTTATCTGAAATCGAACGTTTGTACTGATTTGTTCTGCTTTTATGTATACATTCATGAGTGGATTTGGTATAATAGAAATACTTAATGGGATTTTTTGTGTACTAGGAAATTCCTTGGAATCCCCTATTACACAAAAAGGCACATTCTTTATTTGTGAATTATATCAAATCAGGAGAAAGCAATGGATCATTTTGAGTTGGTATCAGAATACAGCCCGACCGGCGACCAGCCGCAGGCGATTGAAAAGCTGGTGGAGGGCTTCAAGGAAGGAAATCAGTTCCAGACATTACTGGGTGTAACGGGCTCTGGCAAGACGTTTACGATGGCAAATGTGATTCAGAAGCTGAATAAGCCGACGTTAATTATTGCACATAATAAGACGCTGGCAGCCCAGCTTTATTCGGAAATGAAGGAATTTTTTCCCAATAATGCGGTGGAATACTTTGTCAGCTACTATGACTACTACCAGCCGGAGGCTTACGTCCCGTCCACGGACACATACATCGAGAAGGATTCCTCCATCAACGACGAGATCGATAAGCTGCGGCATTCAGCGACGGCGGCGCTGTCGGAGCGGCAGGATGTGATTATTGTGGCATCGGTTTCCTGTATCTATGGTCTGGGAAGCCCGATCGATTACAAAAACATGGTTATTTCCCTGCGTCCGGGCATGGAGAAGGACCGCGACGAGGTCATTCACAAGCTGATCGACATTCAGTACAGCCGGAATGACATGGATTTCAAGCGAGGTTCGTTCCGGGTGCGCGGCGATGTGCTGGAGGTATACCCGGCGTATTCGGGCGGCGATGCGTACCGGATTGAGTTTTTCGGGGATGAGGTAGACCGGATCACAGAGATTGACACGCTGACGGGCGAGATCAAGGCGCAGTTAGGACATATCGCGATTTTCCCGGCATCGCATTATGTCATCCCGAAAGAGCGGATGGAGATTGCGGCAAACAATATTTTAGAGGAAATGAAGGAGCAGGTCGCTTACTTTAAGAGTGAGGATAAGCTTCTGGAGGCACAGAGAATCGCGGAGCGGACGAATTTTGATGTGGAAATGATGCGGGAAACAGGCTTCTGTTCCGGTATCGAGAATTATTCGCGTCATCTGATTGGTTCGAAACCGGGAGAACCGCCGTGTACGCTGATGGATTATTTCCCGGATGAATTTCTGGTGATTGTGGACGAGTCGCACATCACGCTGCCGCAGGTGCGCGGTATGTACGCGGGCGACCAGTCGCGCAAGAAAACGCTGGTGGAATATGGCTTCCGCCTGCCATCGGCGCTGGATAACCGACCGTTAAATTTTGAAGAATTTGAGAGCAAACTGGATCAGATTCTCTGCGTTTCAGCAACACCGGGCGAGTATGAGGCAGATCATGAGCTTCTGCGGGCAGAGCAGGTGATCCGTCCAACGGGACTTCTTGATCCGCCGATTGAGGTGAGACCGGTCGAGGGACAGATCGACGATCTGATTTCGGAGGTCAACCGGGAGGTGGATCGAGGGTTTAAGGTGCTTGTTACGACGCTGACAAAGCGGATGGCAGAAGACCTGACCGACTATATGCGCGATGCGGGAATCCGCGTCAAATATCTGCATTCGGATATTGACACGTTGGAACGCGCCCAGATTATCCGGGATATGCGTCTGAATGTCTTCGATGTGCTGGTCGGCATCAATCTGCTTCGTGAGGGTCTGGATATCCCGGAGATTGCGCTGGTGGCGATTCTGGATGCGGATAAAGAGGGATTCCTGCGTTCGGAAACGTCCCTGATTCAGACGATTGGCCGAGCAGCGCGAAATTCCGAGGGGCATGTTATCATGTATGCAGATTCGATCACGGATTCGATGCGGGCGGCGATCGAGGAGACGGAGCGGAGACGCGCGATTCAGCAGGCGTACAATGAGGAACATCACATTACGCCGACGACGATCAAGAAAGCTGTCCGGGATCTGATCACGATCTCGCAGGCAGCCGAACCAGTTACGAATAAGGTAACAAAGGATCTGGAATCGATGGATCGCCAAGAATTAGAAAAACTCGTAAAGGAACTGACGAAGAAGATGAATCAGGCGGCAGCCGAGCTGAATTTCGAGGAAGCGGTCGTGCTGCGTGACCGTATGGTAGAGGTCAAGAAAATGTTGCTGGATTTGGAAAATTCGTAACTGTTCAATACTTTCACAGTTACGAAAATTCATAAATCAGAGGGTGGTTGGTATGGAATATGGCGCGCTGATGGAGATGGCGGTCCGGGCGGGGGAGATCATGCTGGCGAGCGGAGCGGAGGTCTACCGTGTGGAGGACACGATTCACCGTATTTTAAAGCATTCAGGGATTGCACGGGCAGATGTGTTTGTCGTGACGACGGGGATCGTGGCGACGATTGCGGATGCATCACTTCCGCCGCTTACCTTGGTAAAAAGGGTGGAAAACCGGGCAACGAATTTGAACCGCATTTATCAGGTAAACAATGTTTCAAGGGAATTTTGCAGCGGAAAATTGTCCGTCGGGGAGGCGCAGGAACGACTGGATCGGATTGCTAATACGACATTATACGGATTCTGGAAGAAATGCATTGGCTATGCGGCAACGACGGGATTTTTTGCGGTGATGTTTGGAGGCGGTCCGGGCGAATGCCTGGTGGCGGCTGTCGTGGGAGTCGTTCTTGCGTTTGTCCTGCGGGCGGCGTCCAACCTTATGCTGAATGATTTCTGTCAAAATGCACTTGGCTCGTTTGCACTGGCGGTTGCGGCGTATCTGCTGCGCCGTGGGGCATTTCTGGGAATGAGCCTGGATGTAGTGATTATCAGCGCAATCATGCCGCTGGTGCCTGGGGTCACATTTACGGCGGCAATCCGCGATACGCTGAATGGAGATTACAGTTCGGGAGTCGCGCGGATGGCGGAGGCAGTCGTGGTGGCGCTGGCGGTTGCGTCGGGCGTCGGTCTGGCGATCGTGGCAGTCCGGCTGGCGGGAGGATCGGTATGACAGAGATGATAAGAGAATTGATGATCCAGAGCGTGGGGGCATTTCTGGCGGTTTTTGGTTTTTCCCTGCTGGTCGATATGCCGCGGAAATATCTGGTTTATGCGGGCATTACCGGAGGTGCCGGATGGCTGGCGTACCTGGTATCGATGCAGGTGGGAACCTCGCAGGTGGCGGCGGCATTTTTTTCCAGTCTGGCAGCGGCTCTGCTGAGCCAGGTATTTGCACGCGTGTTAAAAGCGCCCGTCACGATCTTTCTGGTGGCAGGAATCCTGCCGACGGTGCCGGGCGCATCGATCTACCGGAGCGTCTATTTTCTGATACAGGGACAGACAAAATGGTACAATTTTTATCTGATCCAGACGATCCAGATAGCGGGGGCGATGGCGGTTGCCATCTTTATTGTGGATTCACTGTTCCGTCTGCTCCGGAATAAAGCGTCGTAGTGGAACTGGGCGGCAGGTAGAGACAGCCCTGAATCCTGCTAAAATAATAAATATGATCTGACAGGCGGTCTTCAGCGGGCACATCCGACTGATTGATCGCCTGAACCATTTCATTGAGTTCTTCCGGCGGAAGAGAGACGTTGCTGGGAGTGAGAAGCACTTCATGGATGCTGGACGGAAGGATAATCAGATCTTCGCCCAGGCTTTCGGCAAACTCTTTTAAGACGCGGGGATAGAGCATGCAGGCAGCGCCGTTGATGCCGCGCGAATTTGTCAGAACGTAGAGAGCGACCGATGGAAGAGCTTCCGTTTCAACGATGTCCTCCATTTCGAGCTGATTGAGGGTGGATTCGATGGAGCTGATGTGGTACGGCAGTATGCGAGGTGTATTTTCTTCCGCCAGTATGCCGATCTCTTCCAGAGAAATATCCCACAGGGCAAGATGGTCGCTGTGTACCAGGGTCGTCATCTGTCCCTCCTCATTGTCAGTGAGGATCAGATAGAAAACGATCGCCAGATCGAGATACGGAATATGTGGGATGTGGGAGAGAAGCACCTTATTTTTAGCGGCGTGGATCAATTTGTAGGCAATCCGGCCGCGTACGGCATCAAAATCACGCAGTTCCTCGCAGATATCCTCCGAAAATCCTGGATTTGTCTCATACACCATCAGGATCTGATCGGTAATAATGGAGAGCGGCATCCCTTCCTCCGCTTCATTATAGTAGGCGTTCAGATAGACAGTCGGTGATAACCGTGAGCCGGGTTTCGTAAAGCTCAGCCCGTCGAGCATCAGTCCATTATTTTTCAGAACCCGCCGCAGGGAGACGTTGGCTTTTTTATTGAGGCGCGTCTGCACCATCGACTGGATTGTTTTCAAAAAAGTTTCATAGACCATAGAGTACCTCCTGAAATAAAATTGCAGATAGGGGATGCCCGCTTGCTCATGTAGGTTATGAATTTCAGCAAAATGAGAAACAGTTTCCCCGTGTGAATAAGTTTTAAGGAATCAAATCAAGAAGCAGTCATGAAGTTTGAGATGTGAAGAAAGATTGCTTAGTGATTAAAAAATAAATAAAAAGTTCAGAGTTTTAGCGTTTACCTTTTGAGTGCGTAAGTATGAAAATGGTCATGGAAATCATCGAAAAAACTGAACATGAGAATCGCAGGAACCAGTAAGATGTGAAAAAATTGCCTGCATATAAAGAAGCAGGTGCCAAATGCACCGATATCATGATTATACTGGAAAATGGGAAGATTGGCAAGAAAAATAACAGGGGAAAAGTGAAGTTCTGGTTGCGGATTTGTTGCAGTTCACGCATACGTTCCCAGTAACAGTTTGCATGACGCTCATAATGTGTGAACGATGGTAAATAAAGAGATAAGATGGCGCGACTGCGAGATGAAAACTAATAGCTGGCACTCATGGTGGAAATAAAACTGAAAAATAACAAGAAAATACAAAATTAGTATTGACAAAATGCGACATATGTATTAGAATAAAACCATCAAAAGAAACAAGAAATAAAACAAAAAAAGAAGGGAGCTGATTCCACCGAAAACATAAAACTGGTTCAATTTTTTAATAAAAAAATTGAACAAAGGAAAACCAAAATCAACAAGTAAAAATCAGTCAATCATCTATCATACATATTTAGAAACAGGATTCGGTTTAGTGATATGACGAGAAAGTATCATTAAAAAGAAGCGTTTTTTAAAAGAGAGATAGATAAGTGAAAAAAGAAAAAAATAAGATTGAACGATTCAGAAATTGTTGAAAAAGGAATCAAAATTGAATAAAGGAAAAGTTCAAAGAAAGAGGTATCATCCAATGGACGAGATAGTTTAAAGGGTATCGATAAAATGTCAATTTATCGATACCCTTTTTCTGGTTCATGGAAAGGCATCAAGAAGGATCTTTTCTTATATAAAGATCAAATCCCCTGTAACTCAAACGGCGGCGTGTATTCTTCTTTCGCGCTGCTTTTTTCCTGCATAAAGCCGTGCGTGAGCCCCAGCTCAATCGCAGCATCGACGACTTTCTGGTATTCGTAGCTTGTGATGCGGCGGTTGATTTCCGGATATTTGCTGCTCTGGTAGAAGGGGGTGTACTGGCTCATAAGGCTTACCAGAAAATGCCCCTCCGGGAGGTTGTCGTGAATCCAGTGGAGCAGGCGGATGGAATCGTCTTTGTGTTTCGGAAGAACCATATGTCGCAGGATCACGCCGCGCTTCATGAGCTGGCAGGTCTGACCATTTTCAGAGAAATCTTCCAATACCAGCGGACCGGTGTGCGCGATCATCCGTTTGACTGCTGCGGAGGCGACCGGAAAATAGTCCGGGGCGGCGGAGTAGCGGGCGGACAGCTCAGAAGAGTAATATTTTAAATCCGGCAGCCAGATATCGATATAGGGAGCCAGCGCGTCAACCGCCTCCAGTGTCTCATAACCGCCGCAGTTGTAGACGATAGGGATGGAAAGCTGCGGTTTGACCCGTTTTAAGACGGGCAGTAGCGACGGAAGGTACTGCGTCGGCGTCACCAGATTGATATTGTGCGCGCCCTGTGCCTGCAGTTCCAGAAAAATTTCCTCCAGACGCGTTTCGGAAATATCTTTTCCAAAGCCTTCGCTGCTGATCTGGTAGTTCTGGCAGAAACAGCAGCGCAGCGTGCAGCTGGAAAAAAAGATGGTACCGCTTCCGTGAAGACCGCTGATACACGGTTCCTCCCACGGATGAAGCGCCGCGCGTGCCGCCCGGATACCGGCAGGGCTGTGACACCAGCCCTGCTTTTTTGTGCGGTTGATCTGACAATTTCGCGGACAGCAATGGCAGCTTTCGTAGGAATAGGCGGCTGGTTCAGAGAACTGGACAGGCGAGCCGGCACTTGAATTAGGGAGGGGAATATATGTGTTCATAGGTTTTGCTTCCTTTTTTTATAAGATTTTTTGTAAAGGTAATTCCTTCAAAGTTTTTTTACATAGTTCAAATCTGTGTTGAATCTGAAAAATCGATCGTTATAATGTATTTATTCTACTAAGAAAGATAAGCAGTGTCAAATGTGATTACATTTAATACGAAAGGGCTGGACTTTGCACTGACGGCACTGTTTGTAATGATTTTTACGGAACAGTGGATCGGACAGAAGCGCCATTGGCCGGCAGGGACTGTATTTTATATGATTCTGGTGCAGATGGTGTTTGTTTAGATGATGCGTGTTTTTGCCTCGCGTGCGTTGCCATCGGAAGCAGTGTTTTTTGTTTCAGATCCGGGTTTCCCCAGGATCTGGTTGATACATTTCCAGGCATCTGTCAGCCGGTCGAGGTTCCAGGCAGCGTTGGCAGGGCTGGTGGACGGCAGTTTGATTGCCTCAATGCCAGTCTGTTTACGGCAGAAGCGGTCGTACATTTTTCCGGACAGCCCGCCGTTTGTGTAAATCGCCTGGATGGAAGCGTGATCCAGGATAGAGGCGAGGTCGTTTGGAACAACATCGCGGATGGAACTGTCGCTGGATCCTTCGATGGAACAGCTATGGATGGTGTCCCAGACGGCGATGTGGTTCCGCAGCAGAAATTCCTTCTTTTCCTCGATGGAGGATGGAACGTCTTCCTTTCGCAGGCGCGCTAAGAGCTTCCAGAAACGATTCTGTGGGTGCCCGTAGAAAAAACAGCTTTCTCGGGATTTGACCGACGGAAAGGAACCGAGGATCAGGATGCGGGAGTCGGCGTCAAAAACAGGCGGGATTGGGTGGATGATGTGGGATGGCATGGTGGAACCTCCTTTTTGCGGATTATTGTTGTCAATTATAATAAATACGAAATCAATTTTCGACTTTGATCTGGCTTCATTTGGTGCATGGACATGATACTCACGAACCCGCGCTATCGCGCGCTACCGCCCTGCTTCGCATGGCTGTTTGTTCGGTAATGGCGCAAGAAAAGAATATGTCTGCTTCGCAGCCGCATTCTTTTCTTCTGGGCTCATTATACCATGACCACTAAATTCGTGAAACACCTCATTAAGTGGTCAGGCATATGTTCTCACTAGACTCGAAAATACCTCGTCAAGTGTTCACATTATATCATAGATCAAAAATGATAGAATGTTTTTTTGAAACTCCCTTTTTACAAAAGTGTGTCTGATGCATACTAACTCATAATTATACGAAACACCACACTTTTATTCGTTTTCTATTCATTTCCGGCTAATGGGTATTCATTTTTACTCTAAGTTATCATGCAATTTATTTAGAATGGAATTTTTGAAAGAGCCGGCACCTTGAATGGGCTGACTCTTTCAATGTCACCTGTAATTGACAAACTGGAATTGTTCTACTTCTTTATCTTTTTAATATCCTGATACAGCCCATATCCCAGAAACAGGATTCCAATAATAAACGCAATACCAGCCGCTATTGCTAAAAAAGGACCTACATATTCAAGACCTGCTGCAAATAAAGTGGCATTCCACGAAGCTACTCCACTCATAAATATCGCAGCAGAAATATATCGTGCAGAAATTAAAACTGCTGACATGAAACAGAAAATAGCACCTACAATTTTGTTTTCCATTTAAATCACCTCCAAATTCCGATTTTTCGTTCTCTGTGACTTCCCAATAAACGGGAATTTATCGTTTTATTCTGGTATAAAACTCTTTTTCATCTTGGTGATGAATATAGGCCCCATTTTTAATCTGCACACGCAAAGATGCCATATTATCCCTATGAACAGACATATATATTTCGTCTTCTTTAATAATGTGCCAGGCTTTTTCGATTGTCAATCTCAACCCTTCCGAGGCGTATCCCTTGCCTCTGAATTCTTTCTTTATTCCATATCCTATATGGCCTCCTCCGTTTGCAAGTGCAGGAGTAAGGTAATGACGCACGCGAAATAATCCTACTATTTTCTCATCATCCCATAAGAAAAAATCCGTTTCTGGAACCCATCCATCAGCCAGATCAATTCCCTTTTCAGCATTAATATAACCAGGTAATATTTTTATTTCAAATTCCTTTCTTGAACATCCAGACGCAAAATTCGTAAATCCATTTTCATTGGAAGGGGTATTAGTAATAAATTCGTATTCCTTTTCAATATCTTCCAAATTAGCTGATTTTAAGTACAACATAAAAAGCTGCTTCCTCCTATTTTTCTCAAAGAGTTCGGTCAATCCCGATTTGTATAACAGTAGTCTAACACACGTTGTTTAAAAATACTACAGCCAAGCCAATGTCTGTAATTTGCCCTAAAATTTCATTTTATGGAATTTGGACTACTTGATTTTCTAATTGCATACGCAATTCGTGAAATGTATCATTATACTGTTGATACATCAGACACACAAATGTAAATAGGGACTTTTGAAAAAGCAATTTTTCGAATAACTGTGACGAGGTAACTGTATCGGGAAGAGCTACACAGCGGATGATTTTGATGGCATTTCATATATGCAGAGAAAACACCTATATTTTATAAGGAGTTCACAAGTTTTTAATATTTTCACTTCTTGATTTATAGGCAATCTGCCACTATAATGGATAAGAGTACGCAGAAATTTGTGCGCTGACGGGGAAGAAAAGCGGGCATGAAGCCGGATGAGAAGCAGATGCGGCAGATTTAGAGGAGCTTTTGAGTAACCTGATGTGGCAGATTCCGGATGTACAGTGACACAGAATGGAGAAAGTGTATGGATAATAAGGGAAACCAGAATAAAAATGGAAAAAATCCCCGCGGTCAGAATTATGCAGTGCTGATCATGACGATGCTGTTTACGCTTCTCTGCGTGGCGATGATGCACAACCTCTGGCAGGGCAGCCGCACGCACAAGATGCCGTACAGCGAGTTTAATCAGATGCTTAAGGATCACGAGGTAGAATCGGTTGTGATTGGCAATGGAAAGATTCAGATCACGCCGAAGGAAGATTCGAAGAAATATGGCGGCAGCCAGGGCAAATACGGAAATCTGGTAGGAATGGAGTACTACACGATTCCGATCAACGATCCGGATTTGGAGAAGAAGCTGGATGAAGCTGGTGTTACGACCTATGAACAGGCAGAAGTGGACGCGACAGGCAGTATTATCATGCTTCTGCTTGAGTGGGTGCTTCCGATTGCAGCGATGTTCGTCATTTTCAATATGATGATGAAGCGCATGGGCGGCGGAGGCGGCATAATGGGTGTCGGCAAGAGCAATGCCAAAGTATATGTACAGAAAGAGACCGGTGTTACGTTCAAGGATGTGGCAGGCGAGGATGAGGCGAAGGAGTCTCTGACGGAGATTGTTGATTTCCTGCATAACCCGGGAAAATATACGAAGATTGGTGCGAAACTGCCGAAGGGTGCGTTGTTAGTCGGACCGCCAGGAACCGGTAAAACACTTCTTGCCAAGGCAGTAGCTGGAGAGGCGAAGGTTCCGTTTTTCTCTCTGTCCGGTTCAGATTTTGTGGAAATGTTTGTCGGCGTCGGCGCATCCCGTGTGCGTGACCTGTTCAAGCAGGCGCAGCAGTCGGCTCCGTGTATCATTTTCATCGATGAGGTGGATGCGATCGGTAAAAGTCGTGATTCCCGTCTGGGCGGCAACGATGAACGTGAGCAGACGTTAAACCAGCTCCTTTCGGAGATGGATGGATTTGATTCCTCCAAGGGTCTTTTAGTCATGGCGGCGACGAACCGCCCGGAGATTCTGGATCCGGCGCTGCTTCGTCCGGGACGTTTTGACCGCCGGATTATCGTGGATAAGCCGGATTTAAAGGGGCGTGTGCAGATTTTAAAGGTACATTCCAAGGATGTAAAACTGGATGAGACGGTTGATTTCGAGGAGATCGCGCTGGCGACATCTGGCGCTGTAGGTGCGGATCTAGCCAATATGATGAACGAGGCGGCGATCACAGCCGTTAAGAATGGCAGGAAAGCCGTTTCCCAGAAGGATTTATTTGAGGCAGTTGAGCTGGTTCTGGTCGGCAAAGAGAAGAAAGACCGCATCTTGAGCCAGGAAGAGCGCCAGATTGTTTCGTATCATGAGGTGGGTCATGCGCTGGTCAGCGCCCTGCAGAAGGACTCGGAGCCGGTACAGAAGATCACGATTGTGCCGCGTACCATGGGGGCGCTTGGCTATGTCATGCAGGTGCCGGAGGAAGAGAAGTACTTAAATACCGAGAAGGAAATCCGCGCGATGCTGGTCGGATTTTTAGGCGGACGTGCGGCTGAGGAGATCGTTTTTGATACGGTAACGACAGGTGCGTCAAATGATATTGAAAAAGCAACCCGGATCGCGCGTGCGATGGTAACCCAGTACGGTATGTCCAAGAAGTTCGGTCTGATGGGGCTGGAAAGCCAGGAAAATCAGTACCTGAACGGGAGAACTGTCCTGAATTGCAGTGATATGACGGCGGCAGAGATTGACAAGGAAGTCATGCATATTTTGAAGGTTTCTTATGAGGAGGCGAAACGCCTGCTGAGTGAAAACCGCGAGGCGCTTGATAAGATTGCGGCGTTCCTGATTGAGAAAGAGACGATCACCGGTAAAGAGTTCATGAAGATTTTCCATGAGGTAAAGGGAATCCCGGAGCTGGAGGAAAAGAAACAGGAAGGCGAGAGCCGGATTGAGATGCCGGAGGCTGCGAAGACAGGCGATGAGGTTCAGCCGATAAAGACTGCGGAAGAAACGAACGCGGAAGACCCACAGAACCAGCAGAATCTGGAAGCAAAACTGGCGGATGAAGCACCGGAATCGGCAGAAGCTGTAGCAGCAGAGAGTCCAAATGAGGATGAGATGCGCGGTGGAAGCTCGTTCGACCGGAAATAAAAGTGATGTATAGCATAAAAGAAATATTTATACAGTAAATAGAACGGCTGTATTTCAGCAATGTGAATTCATATATTGAAAAATCTATGAGTACACATTGCTGAGATACAGCCGTTATTTATTTTGCCATAGGAAACTTCGTCCTATGACAAAAAAGCGCTCCGCGGCACATTCTTTTTTATATGGGATTATTTCAATTATTGGTACAGGCGGTTATGCTCATATACCGGCTCGGAGGTCAGTTCGATGCCGAGACGTTTGAAGGTCTTGATATCAACCTCCGACAGCATGACGGAAGTGTGAACCTGGCAGCCACGCAGCTTTTCAAGCTGTTCCAGGGCGATCTGCGCGTGTTTGTTGGTAGCGGCGCACATGGACAGCGCGATCAGAACTTCATCGGTGTGGAGACGTGGGTTGCGGCTTCCGAGGTACTCGACTTTCAGCTTCTGGATCGGCTCGATCGCGATCGGGGAGATCAGGTGCTCATCGTGCGGAATATTGCCAAGTACCTTGACAGCATTTAGAAGCAGGGCAGCGGAAGCGCCGAGCAGGTTGGTTGTCTTTCCGGTAGCGATGGTTCCGTCCGGAAGTTCGATGGCAGCAGCCGGAGCACCGGTTTCTTCGGCGCGTTTCAGGGCAGCCGGAACAACCTTGCGCATATCGGTGGTCAGTTTTGCCTGCTTCATCAGAAGTTCGATCTTATAAACTTCCTCTTTGCCGACATCCTCTTTGACAACGCGGTTTAATGCCTGATAGTAGCGGCGCAGGATTTCCTGACGGGATGCTTCGCAGCAGGCTTCGTCGTCAATGATGCAGTTTCCTGCCATGTTGACGCCCATATCAGTCGGGGATTTGTACGGGTTCTCGCCGTAGATTCCCTCGAAAATAGCGCTCAGAACCGGGAAAATCTCGATGTCACGGTTGTAGTTGACCGTTGTTACACCATAAGCCTCCAGATGGAACGGATCGATCATGTTGACATCGTTTAAGTCAGCGGTCGCTGCCTCGTATGCCAGGTTGACCGGGTGCTTTAACGGGATATTCCAGATCGGGAAGGTCTCAAATTTGGCATATCCAGCCTTGACGCCGCGTTTGTTCTCGTGGTAGAGCTGGGAAAGGCAGGTTGCCATTTTTCCGCTTCCCGGTCCCGGCGCGGTGACAACAACGAGTGGACGTTTGGTTTCAATGTAATCATTTTTACCATAACCTTCATCGCTGACGATCAGCGGAACATTGCCCGGATAACCGTCGATGGTGTAGTGGCGGTAAACCTTGATGCCCATGGATTCGAGCTTGTGTTTGAAGACATCCGCAGTGTTCTGCCCGGAATAGTGGGTGATTACAACGCTTCCAACATAGAGTCCCTTGTCGGTAAAGGATTGAATCAGACGGAGTACGTCTACGTCGTAAGTAATGCCGAGGTCGGAACGTACTTTGTTTTTCTCGATATCCGCAGCACTGATGACGATGACGATCTCCGCCTGATCCGCTAACTGCAGAAGCATCCGCAGCTTGCTGTCAGGTGCAAAGCCCGGAAGAACCCGGGATGCGTGGTAGTCATCGAACAGTTTTCCGCCAAATTCGAGGTAGAGCTTATCACCGAACTGGTTGATACGCTCACGGATATGTTCCGACTGCATTTTCAGGTATTTGTTGTTGTCAAAACCGATTTTCATCTAATCCTCCGTTCTTAGTTTCGTCCCGCACAGAATACCGGTATCGCGGTGGGGGCAGATGCCGGTTTCCATCTGGTGGGATGAAAATCATATGTTTGTATGGATGATTGCGCCGCCAGGTCACAGTCCATGTCCGGCATAGACTGCCATTCGCAGTTGTTTATGTCGATGCTCTTTGTGTGAAATGAACGCAGCACAGCAGACCGCAAAGAATCACAATTAGTACTATTATCCTACAAAAAAGTCTATTTGAGTAGAGGAAAAATAAAAAAATTTTAAAATCGGAAAAATGACGGATTTGGTTTTCGGAAATGTAATATTTTCTGGCGAAAATTTTTGTGTACAGGCGATGGGGATGGAGGAAAGAAAATCTGGATGTAAATTGATAAAAAACAGAAAAGGGCATACAAAATGTGATATAATGAGCGCAGAAGAAAAGAATGCGGCTGCGAAGCAGACATATTCTTTTCTTGCGCCATTAACGAACGAACAGCCATGCGAAGCAGGGCGGTGGAGCGCGATAGCGCGGGTTCGTGAGTGGACGGGTGAGAATACGTTCTTATGATATAATGAGCGCAAGTGAGCCAGAAAGCTGCTTGCAGATTTAAGGCGAACGGCGAATCGTGATATAATGTGAACACTTAGCGAGATGTTTTAAGGAGGTATCAGCATTCATGCGGGAAATTCCAAAGCCGGGCGAGCGGTACCGGCATTTTAAAAATAAAGAATATCAGATTCTGGCGGTGGCGACCCACTCGGAAACGGGGGAAAAGATGGTTGTCTATCAGGCGCTCTATGGAGAATATGGCGTCTGGGTTAGACCGCTTTCTATGTTTATGGAAGAGGTAGATCGGGTAAAATATCCGGAGGCGGCGCAGAGATACCGGTTTGAGCGGATTGCGGCGGGTCCGTGGGAAAATTCGAAACAGCAGGAAATAAGGACAACCAGAACGACTCATGTCGTAAATGAAGGTGTTCGCCGTTCGAAAATGTCTGACGCAGCCACTCATTCCTGGGACATACCGCAGGAGGAACCGGAGCTGCATCCGCTTGTGGCAGAATTTCTGGATCAGGAAACGACCGAGGGCAGGCTGGAAGTGCTCCAGAGAATGAGCGGCAAGGTGGACAAGCGGGATCTCGACAGTCTCTGCTTCTGTCTGGATATGAATCCGGTCGGTGGAAGCGTGGAGGAAGAGCTGGACGCGATCCGTCAGTGCATCCGGATGCAGCAGAGGTACGATGCACCACGCCTGCGGTATGGAAAGTGAGCGGCTGTCTGGCAGAAGAGTCTGGGTAACTGTTCACGGGTAGGCACTTTTGGAACCGAAAGTGCCGTAAGAAAACGTGGTGGCAGCAGATTAGAAAACAGGATGGTTTGAGATGTTTCAAATAGAAGAAGAACTGAAAAAACTGCCGGGGCAGCCGGGTGTTTATATTATGCACGATGCGAAGGACGCGATCATCTATGTCGGCAAGGCGATCAGCCTGAAAAACCGAGTCCGTCAATATTTCCAGAGCAGCCGGGATAAGACGGCGAAGATCAAGCAGATGGTCTCGAAGATAGCACGTTTTGAGTATATCGTGACGGATTCGGAGCTGGAAGCGCTGGTGCTGGAGTGCAACCTGATCAAAGAGCACCGCCCACGCTACAATACGATGCTCAAGGATGACAAGACGTACCCGTACATCAAGGTGACGGCTTCGGAGGAGTACCCGCGGATCTTGTTTTCACGCCAGATGAAAAAGGATAAAAATAAGTATTTTGGTCCTTTTACGAGCGCGGGAGCAGTCAAAGACACAATCGAGCTGATTCGGAAGATATACCGGATCCGGGCGTGCAGCCGGAAGCTGCCGCAGGATATGGGAAAGGACCGTCCGTGCCTTTATTACCATATTCACCAGTGCGACGCGCCATGTCAGGGGTATATTTCACAGGCAGATTATCAGAAATCGGTGAAGCAGGCGGTCGGTTTTTTAAATGGACAGTATGAGCCGGTCATGAAATATCTGGAAGAAAAGATGAGGACGGCGTCCGAGACGATGGAGTTTGAGAAGGCGATTGAGTACCGGGATCTGCTTGAAAGTGTCAGAAAGGTGGCGCAGAAGCAGAAGATTACGAGCCAGAGCATGGAAGATCGGGATATTATCGCGATGGCGAAGGATGAGCGCGATGCGGTTGTGCAGGTGTTTTTCGTGCGCGATGGCAAGCTTATTGGGCGGGAACATTTCCATATGAATCTGACCGGCTCGGAGAGCAAGGCAGAAATTTTAAACAGCTTCGTCAAACAGTTTTACGCGGGAACGCCGTTTGTGCCGCATGAGATCTGGGTGCAGGAGGAGTTAGAGGACGCGGAGGTTATCGCCAGCTTCCTGACGGCGCGCCGGGGACAGAAGGTGCGCTTTGTCGTGCCAAAGATGGGCGAGAAAGAGCGGCTGGTCGAGCTGGCGGAGAAGAATGCGAAGATGGTGCTCTCCCAGGATAAGGAGAAGATCAAGCGCGAGGAACTTCGGACGATCGGGGCGATGAACCAGATTGGATCGTGGATCGGACTTTCGGGAATCAAGCGGGTAGAAGCCTACGATATTTCCAATATCAGCGGTTTTGAGTCGGTCGGTTCGATGATTGTCTACGAAAATGGACGTCCGAAACGCAATGATTACCGCAAATTTCGCATCCGGACGGTGCAGGGACCGAACGATTACGCTTCAATGCGCGAGGTGCTGCTGCGGCGGTTTTCCCATGGCCTGGAGGAGACGAAGAAACTGCAAGCCGAGGGCGGCGATCTGGCGATGGGAAGTTTTACGCGTTTTCCAGATCTGCTGATGATGGATGGCGGACGCGGACAGGTTAATATCGCGCTGGAGGTATTAAGAGAGCTTCAGCTGGAAATCCCGGTCTGTGGCATGGTAAAGGATGATAACCACCGGACGAGGGGATTATATTATCAGAATGTGGAAATTCCAATCGATCGCCATTCGGAAGGATTTCAGCTGATCACCCGGATTCAGGACGAGGCGCACCGGTTCGCGATCGAGTACCACCGGAGTCTCCGGGGCAAGGAGCAGGTGCGCTCCGTGCTGGATGATATCAAGGGCATCGGACCAGCGCGCCGTAAGTCTCTGATGCGGACGTTCAAGACGATCGAAGCAGTCCGGGAGGCGAGCGTGGAGGAGCTGGAAGCTGCGCCACAGATGAACCGGGCAGCTGCCGAGGCAGTCTATATATTTTTCCGTGATGACAAGCAGGGGAAGATGTGATAGGATGTAGACAATAGTAAAAATAAAAGGAGACAAAAGTATGGGTGGAGTGACGATAACAGAACTGATCGATAAGATGGGGCTTCGCAATATGACGCCGGAGCTGGAGACGGACAATGTTATGCTGGTGCATGCGGATGTGAACCGTCCGGCATTGCAGCTGACTGGATTTTTCGACCATTTTGACAAGGACCGTGTGCAGATCATCGGTTATGTGGAAAATGCGTACATCTCGACCCTGACTCCTCAGCGCCGCCGGGAAATGTTTGACAAACTGCTGTCTTCGGGTATACCATGTCTGGTATATAGCCGCGGCATGGCACCGGAGGAGGAAGTGCTGGAGCTGTGTAACCATTATGGGGTTCCGTGCATGGTATCGGAGAAGACGACTTCGGATCTGATGGCGGAGATCATCCGCTGGCTGAACGTCAAGATGGCGCCGATGATCAGCATTCACGGCGTACTGGTCGATGTATTTGGCGAGGGTGTCCTGATTATGGGCGAGAGCGGTATCGGCAAGAGTGAGGCAGCGCTGGAACTGATTAAGCGCGGTCACCGTCTCGTCAGCGATGATGTGGTCGAGATCCGCCGCGTCAGCGATGAAACCCTGATCGGTTCGGCACCGGATATTACCCGTCATTTCATCGAGCTTCGCGGTATTGGCATTATCGATGTCAAGACGCTGTTCGGTGTAGAGAGCGTAAAGGATACACAGTCGATTGACATGGTAATCAAGCTGGAGGAGTGGGATAAGGACAAGGAGTATGACCGCCTTGGCATGGAAGATCAGTATACCGAGTTCCTTGGCAACAAGATTGTATGCCATTCAATCCCGATCCGTCCGGGACGTAACCTGGCAATCATCGTAGAGTCGGCGGCAGTCAACTATCGTACCAAGAAGATGGGATATAATGCGGCGAAAGAACTGTACAAGCGGGTACAGGCGAACCTGGCAAGAAGAGATTGATGGAACGCTTCACGCAGTCTGATTCGTGTGATTTAGTGCGGAAATCCTGACTTGCAAGGGATGGAGCCGTTATGAAATGAATAAAGGAAAATAGATATGTCTAATTTTTATCAGAAACTTTGTGATGCCATCGGCGCTGCTTCCGTGCGGGAGCAGGAGCCGATGAGCGCACATACGACCTTTCGGGCTGGTGGACCAGCCCGCTATTTTGTGACCCCGGAGGGCGAAAAAGAGCTGGCGGCAGTGCTGGCGGCGTGCCGGGAGGCAGAGAAAGCGTATTACATATTAGGAAATGGAAGCAATCTGCTTGTCAGTGATGCGGGCTATCCGGGCGTGATGATCCTTCTGGGAAGCCAGTTTACAGAGGTGGTCTGTCCGGAGGGCGAACCGGGCGTCTATGAGCTGGGCGCCGGTGTGCTGCTTTCGCGTGCCGCCAGGGAGGCGCAGAAGGATGGAATGACCGGATTTGAGTTTGCAGCCGGGATTCCTGGAACCGTGGGCGGCGCGGCGGTCATGAATGCGGGCGCTTACGGCGGAGAATTAAAGGATGTGCTGGAATCTGTGCGCGTGATGACGCCGGACGGCGAGGTAAAAGAGCTTAAAACGGAAGAACTGGATCTGGGTTACCGCCACAGCTGCATCCCGGAGCGCGGATATATCGTTTTATCGGCGCGGATCCGTCTGGAGAAAGGTGATCCGGAAGCGATCCGGGTGCGGATGGATGAACTGGCAGCCAAACGGCGGGAAAAACAGCCGCTGGAATATCCGAGTGCCGGAAGCACCTTTAAGCGCCCTGAGGGCTATTTCGCCGGAAAATTGATCGAAGATGCCGGACTTCGCGGCTATCAGGAGGGCGGCGCACAGGTGTCGGAGAAACACTGTGGTTTCGTTATCAACCGCGACCATGCGACGGCTTCGGACATCGCGGGGCTGTGTGGGACGGTGCAGAAGCGCGTGTATGAGCAGTTTGGGGTGAAACTGGAGACGGAAGTAAAGATGCTGGGCTTTTAAGATATTAAGATATATAGAGTATGGAAAAGGGAGGAACAATATGCGGCTTGTGATCGTAACCGGTATGTCGGGAGCCGGAAAGACGGCGGCACTGAAAATGCTGGAGGACATGGGATTTTACTGTGTTGACAATCTCCCGATCCCGCTGGTGGGAAAATTTGCGGAGCTGGTGCAGAGCAGCAGCGGGGAGGTAAGCTGTGCAGCGTTGGGAATCGATGTCCGCAGCGGCGACGAGCTGGCACAGCTGGAGGGAACACTGAATGATTGGAATAACATCCAGTTTCCGTATGAGATCCTGTTTCTGGATGCCAGCGATGAGGTGCTGATCAAGCGATATAAGGAAACGCGCCGTTCCCATCCGCTGGCAGGAAAAGAGCGGCTGGACCGCGGTATTGCGAAAGAGCGCCTGAAACTCGATTTCCTGAAAAAGCGGGCGGACTATATTCTGGATACCAGCACGCTTCTGACGCGGGAGCTCAAGGCGGAACTGGAACGGATTTTCATGGGGCGCGAGCGCTTTTCCAGCCTCTTTGTGACGATCTTAAGCTTTGGCTTTAAATATGGGATTCCGTCGGACGCGGATCTCGTGTTTGACGTCCGTTTTCTGCCGAATCCTTATTATGATGAGAATTTAAGAAGCCATACCGGCAATGAGAAGGCGGTGCAGGACTTTGTGCGCCGCGGCGGGACGGCAGACGTATTTTTGGATAAACTCTATGACATGATTGACTTCCTGTTTCCGTACTATGTAAAAGAAGGAAAGAATCAGCTTGTCATAGCAGTCGGATGTACCGGTGGAAAGCACCGTTCAGTTACGGTGGCGAACCGGCTCTATGAGCGCCTCAAGGAGCACTCGGAAATAGGGCTTAAACTGGAACATCGGGACATAGAGATGGATAACCGGACAAAAGGGTAAACGGAGGTAGAGAACTTTGTCATTTTCAGCCCGGGTAAAGGAAGAGCTATCGCATCAGCTGAGCAAGGCGAGGCACTGCCAGATTGCAGAGCTGGCGGCGATTTTGAGCCTTTGCGGCAAGATTCATATCGATGAAGAGGATCATTTCAGCATACGGATCCACACGGAAAACGTAGCGGTTGCACGAAAATACTTTACATTATTGAAAAATACATTTAATATTAAGGCGGACATTTCGATCCGGCGCAATGCATTTTTAAAAAAGAGCCGTTCTTATACGCTTCTGGTGCGCGATCACGAAAATGCACTCCGGGTGCTGGAGGCGGTCAAGATGGTGGATGCGCAGGGAAATGTCGGGGAAAACCTTTCGGTGGTGCGGAATCTGGTGATTCAGAATGCGTGCTGCAAGAAGGCATTTATCCGGGGCGCTTTTCTGGCAGCCGGATCCTTAAGCGATCCGGAGAAATTTTATCATTTTGAGATCGTATGCGCGTCGCTTGAAAAGGCGGTGCAGCTTCAGAATGTGATTCTGACATTCGACATCGATGCGAAAATAGTTGTCAGAAAGAAGTATTATGTGGTATATATAAAAGAAGGCAGTCAGATTGTGGAACTTCTGGGGCTGATGGAAGCGCATGTGGCATTGATGGAGCTGGAAAATATCCGGATCCTGAAAGAAATGCGAAACAGCGTCAACCGTCAGGTCAACTGCGAGACTGCCAATATCAATAAGACTGTTTCGGCGGCAGTCAAGCAGCTTGCGGATATCACATACATCCGTGATACGGTCGGGCTGGATTACTTGCCGGAGCTTCTTTCAGAGGTAGCACAGGTCCGTCTGGAGATGCCGGATGCAACCTTGAAGGAATTGGGGGAGAATCTGAGCCATCCAGTTGGAAAATCGGGAGTCAATCACAGGCTCAGAAAGATAAGTGTAGTAGCTGAAAGTCTCCGCGAAGAGCGGGGCGAGTAAAGTTAGGTTATTGTTCACAGGCAGGAATTTCCCGGATGGAAAATTCCGTGCGATACAGTAGTGGCAGCGGATTTTGCCGTTTTTTTCGAGCGGGGCTCGATGAGGAGGATATTATGACAAGTAAGGAAATCAGAATTGGTTTGAGTTCAGGTCTGGAGGCACGTCCGGCGGCGATGCTGGTGCAGGTGGCAAGCCAGTATGAGAGCAGCATCTATGTGGAAAGTGAAGAAAAACGCGTCAATGCAAAGAGCATCATGGGCATGATGACGCTGGGACTGGCAGAGGGCGCGCACGTAAAGGTAACGGCTGATGGCAGCGACGAGGAGAGTGCGATCGAGGGAATTGAGAAATATCTGAGCAATCAGTAGAAATCCAGATTTCTGACCGGTTTTCGGAAAGAGACAGGGAACGTAACAGTTACACAAAACAAGAGCTTTGATAGATGAGGGGGTGTCGTTTCGCGGGAAACGGCAGTCCCTTAAAAGATCTGAATGGGAGGAAAAAGGTGGCATTTACACATCTGCATGTGCATACAGAGTACAGTCTGCTTGACGCATCGAGTAAAATAAAAGAACTGACCGCCCGGGCGAAGGAGCTGGGGATGGACAGTCTGGCGATTACCGACCACGGCGTCATGTACGGCGTGATCGATTTTTACCGGGCAGCCAGAGAAAATGGGATCAAGCCGATCATCGGCTGTGAGATCTATGTGGCGCCCGGATCGCGTTTTGACCGGGAGGCGGGAAGCGGCGAGGATCGCTATTATCATATGATTCTGCTGGCGGAAAATAATACCGGCTATCAGAATCTGATGAAGATCGTCTCCAAGGGCTTTGTCGAGGGCTTTTATTATAAACCGCGTGTAGATGACGAGGTGCTGAGAACCTACCATGAAGGCATTATTGCACTCAGCGCGTGTCTGGCGGGCGAGATCCCGAGGTATTTGTCGAGAGGCATGTATGAGGAAGCGTGCAAGTCGGCGCAGAAATACCGCGATATCTTTGGACCGGACAATTTCTTTCTGGAATTGCAGGATCACGGCATCCCGGCGCAGCGGACGGTCAACCAGGGCTTGATGCGGATGAGCCAGGAACTGCAGATTCCGCTGGTGGCGACGAACGACTGCCACTATATTTATAAAGAAGATGTGGAATCGCACGATATTTTGCTCTGTATCCAGACGGGCAAAAAAGTCACGGACGAGAACCGGATGCGCTATGAGGGCGGGCAGTTCTATGTCAAATCCGAGGAGGAGATGCGTGCGCTGTTTCCGTATGCACAGGAAGCACTTGACAACACGCACAAGATCGCCGAGAGGTGCAATGTCGAGATCGAGTTTGGCGTGACGAAGCTGCCACAGTATGATGTCCCGGACGGATATACGTCCTGGGAATATCTGCAGAAGCTCTGCGGGGAGGGCTTTCACAAGCGCTACCCGAACGACGATGGGACGCTGCGGGAGCGCCTGAGGTATGAGCTGGACGTTATCCATTCGATGGGATATGTCGATTATTTCCTGATTGTGTGGGATTTTATCCATTTTGCAAAATCAAACGGTATCATGGTTGGTCCGGGACGTGGTTCGGCAGCGGGCAGTATCGTCGCGTACAGTCTGGAGATCACAGACATCGACCCGATCCGCTATCAGCTGATTTTCGAGCGTTTCCTGAATCCGGAACGAGTTTCCATGCCTGATATCGACGTCGATTTCTGTTTCGAACGGCGTCAGGAGGTGATCGACTATGTCGTGCGGAAATACGGAAAAGACCGCGTCGTGCAGATTGTTACCTTCGGTACGCTGGCGGCAAAGGGTGTCGTCCGCGACGTGGGGCGCGCGCTCGATATGCCGTATGCACAGTGTGATGCGATCGCAAAAATGATTCCGGGTGATCTCGGCATGACGCTAGACAAGGCGCTCAAAGCCAGTCCGGATCTGCGTGAGGCGTATGAGTCGGATGATTCGGTCAAATATCTGATCGACATGAGTAAACGTCTGGAGGGGCTGCCGAGACATACCTCCATGCATGCGGCGGGGGTTGTCATCAGCCGTGCGGCGGTCGATGAGTATGTGCCGTTGTCCAGGGCATCTGACGGTTCGATCACGACCCAGTTTACGATGACGACGCTGGAAGAGCTGGGACTTCTGAAAATGGATTTTCTGGGTCTTAGAACCCTGACGGTTATCCAGAATGCGGTTCGCCTGGTGGAGAAAACGACCGGAAAACCGCTTGATATAGATAAGATCGATTACAACGATAAAAAGGTGCTGGATTCGATTGGAACCGGCAAAAATGACGGTGTGTTCCAGCTGGAGAGTTCCGGCATGAAAGGATTCATGAAAGAGCTAAAGCCGGAAAATCTGGAGGATCTGATCGCCGGTATTTCCCTGTATCGTCCGGGTCCGATGGATTTCATTCCACGTTATCTGAAAGGCAAAAATGACAAGGTTTCGATTGTCTATGAGTGCCCGCAGTTAGAACCGATTCTGGCGCCGACCTATGGCTGTATCGTCTATCAGGAGCAGGTTATGCAGATCGTGCGCGATCTGGCTGGCTATACCTGGGGACGAAGCGACCTGGTGCGCCGTGCGATGGCAAAGAAAAAAGCGGCAGTCATGGAGAAAGAACGCCAGAATTTCGTCTACGGCAATGCACAAGAGGGCGTAAAGGGCTGTATTGCGAATGGGATCGACGAGAAGACGGCGAACCATATTTACGATGAGATGATCGATTTTGCGAAATACGCCTTCAACAAGTCGCACGCGGCGGCGTATGCGGTTGTCTCCTACCAGACAGCATATCTGAAATATTACCATCCGGTCGAATTCATGGCGGCGCTGATGACCTCGGTCAAGGATAATGTTACGAAGGTATCGGAATATATCATGAGCTGCCGTCAGATGGGTATGAAGATCATGCCGCCGGATATCAATGAGGGCGAGGGCGGCTTCTCTGTTTCGGACGGCGCGATCCGCTATGGTTTATCGGCGATCAAGAGTATCGGTCAGTCGGTGGTGGATGAGATTGTGCGGGAGCGGACCGAACATGGAAAATTCCGCTCGCTGGAAGATTTTATTGACCGGATGTCGGGCAGGGAAGTCAACAAACGCACATTGGAAAGCTTTATCAAATCCGGTGCGATGGACGGGCTGCCGGGAACCCGCAAGCAGAAAAGTATGGTCTGCGGTTCGATGGTCGATCAGAAGAATAAAGAGAAGAAAAATACGATGGAAGGGCAGATGTCACTCTTTGATTTTGCAGCGGAAGAGGACAAGAAGAGTTTTCAGATCACATTTCCGAATGTCGGAGAGTATTCGAGGGAAGAATATCTGGCATACGAGAAAGAAATGCTGGGCGTCTACGTCAGCGGGCATCCGCTGGAGGAATATATCGGCACCTGGGAGAAAAATGTGACGGCGAAGAGCTCCGATTTTGTTGTGGATGAGGAGACCGGTTCGGCGGTGATTCACGACGGCGCGTATGTGACGATCGGCGGAATGATCACCGAGAAAACGGTTAAGACGACCCGGAATAACAAGATGATGGCGTTCCTGACGGTGGAAGATCTGGCGGGAAGTGTGGAAGTGCTGGTATTCCCGAAGGATTATGAAAAACGGCGCGATATGCTGATAAAGGATGAAAAAGTCTTTATCCGCGGGCGCGCATCGGTCGGCGATGAGCCGGTCGGAAAACTGATCTGCGAGCAGATTATCCCATTTTCGCAGGTGCCGCGCGAGCTGTGGATTCAGTATGCGGACAAGGAA
This sequence comes from Clostridium sp. AM43-3BH, assembly GCF_003479985.1. Lineage (NCBI taxonomy): Bacteria > Bacillati > Bacillota > Clostridia > Eubacteriales > Clostridiaceae > Clostridium > Clostridium sp. AM43-3BH. The sequence continues at coordinate 14,705 of NZ_QUIH01000002.1, read as the reverse complement.
GCGTATCTGGCGGGAGAGAAAGAACTTCTCGACCTCCTGAAAACAAGTGATGGAAATGACACCGTGATCATTTACCTGGGACGTGAGCGCGCGAAAAAGGTTCTGCCGCGCAACTGGAATGTGCGGGCAGGCGAGGCGCTGGTGACGACGCTCAGCGAGATGCTGGGCGAGAAGAACGTCAAGGTGGTGGAGAAGCCGCTGGGGAAGATTTCTTCATAAGTGTTAAAAGTTGCATTGGACATTGGAAGCTTTGGTAACTGGGCACGTATGTGTGAACAGTAACACGCTTTGGCGACATGTTAAAAAAATATCATAAAAAATCTTGAAATGACCTATAAAATGAATTACAATAAAATTGTTTGAAAATTGTGGTAGCACGCAGTGCAGAACAATTTGGTATCAGAAAGGTCAAAAGATTCGAAAATAAAACGGCTGGTTCACGGTTGGGGATGTGAAGCGGAAAGCCTTAGGACGGAGGAATAAGCGATGGCAAAAGAGGTTAAAACGATTGGTGTACTGACAAGCGGCGGCGATGCGCCGGGTATGAATGCAGCGATCCGTGCGGTGGTCCGGACTGCGATCAACAAGGGCATGAAGGTAAAAGGTATCATGCGTGGTTACGCTGGACTTTTGCAGGAAGAGATTGTGGACATGGACGGAACCAGCGTGGCAGATACGATTGGCCGTGGCGGTACGATCTTATACACAGCCCGCTGTCCGGAATTTATGACCGAGGAAGGTCAGAAGCGCGGCGCAGAAATCTGCCGCAAGCACAACATTGACGGTCTGGTCGTCATCGGCGGCGATGGTTCCTACCGCGGCGCCGGAAAGTTATCCGCGCTGGGAATCAATACGGTAGGTCTTCCGGGCACGATCGATCTGGATATTGCCTGCACCGATTATACGATCGGGTTTGATACCGCGATCAACACGGCGATGGAGGCGATCGATAAGGTAAGAGATACTTCCACCTCCCATGAGCGCTGCAGTATCATCGAGGTTATGGGACGCCACGCGGGATATATCGCCCTGTGGTGCGGTATCGCTAATGGCGCCGAGGATATTCTGCTTCCGGAGCGGTACGATGGCAATGAACAGATGCTGATCAACCGCATCATTGATAACCGGAAACGCGGCAAGAGACATCATATTATCATTAATGCCGAGGGCATCGGACATTCCGCGTCGATGGCGAAGCGAATCGAGGCGGCAACCGGCATCGAGACACGTGCGACGATCCTTGGTTATATGCAGCGAGGCGGCGCGCCGACCTGTAAAGACCGCGTCTATGCGTCCATCATGGGCGCCAAGGCGGTGGAGCTGCTGGAAAAAGGAAAGACCAACCGCGTGGTAGCGTATAAGCACGGCGAGTTTCTGGATTTTGATATTCAGGAGGCGCTGAATATGAAGAAGGATATTCCGGAAGATCAGTATGAGATTAGTAAGCTGCTGATTCGTTAAGGAATTTGATGGCTGCTTGTGAGATGGGCTGGCATATGAACGGAGAACAGGCTTCTCAGGGATAAAGGGAGAGCCTGCTCTCCGTTCGTGCGTCAGCCCTGTTTGTGGGCAATGGAAAATGAAACAGATGGAGGTGCAAGAAAATGGCAGAAATGCAGAATCCCAATACAGATGGGGACTCCACCGTACTCTGCGGTGCGAATTCGTATGTGGAAAAATATTATCTGAATGAGCAGTTTTCGGGGCTGCCGGAGTCAATTAAGCAGGAATTACAGATCATGTGTGTTATGTACACAGAGGACATCGGCGGTATTATTTTGCTGGAGTTTATGCCGGATGGCAGACTGCAGTTTAAGGTTGAGGCGGAGGAGAATGATTACCTCTTTGACGAGATCGGAAGCGCGCTTAAAATCAAGCAGTATCAGGCGGAGAAGCGTGAGCTGCTGGAATCGCTGGAGCTGTATTATAAGGTGAAGGTGCTGGGAATCCCGGCGGACGAACTGTTAGACGACGAGCAGATGGAACGGTATCAGGAAGATTAGAAATAAAATGAAGATTGGAAACGTAGAATTAAAAAATGCAATCGCCCTTGCGCCGATGGCAGGTGTGACGGATCTGCCGTTTCGTCTGCTCTGTAAGGAGCAGGGATGTGGTTTGATGTACACGGAGATGGTCAGCGCGAAGGCGCTTCTTTATAAGAACCGCAATACAAAGCCGTTATTAGAGACGCGGCCGGAAGAAGAGCCGGTTGCGGTGCAGCTGTTTGGCTCAGATCCGGAGATTATGAGCGAGATGGCGCTGCAGCTGGAGGAAGGACCGTATGCCATCATCGACGTCAACATGGGTTGTCCAGTGCCAAAGATTGTCAATAACGGCGAAGGTTCGGCACTGATGAAGGATCCGAAGCTGGCAGAGCAGATTTTGACGGCGATGGTAAAGAAACTTCATAAACCGGTTACGGTCAAATTCCGCAAGGGATTTAATGATTCGAATATCAATGCGGTTGAGTTTGCGAAGATGGCAGAGAGCTGCGGCGTGGCGGCGGTAGCCGTGCATGGACGGACGAGAGAGCAGTATTATTCCGGAAAGGCGGACTGGGACATTATCCGTCAGGTCAAAGAGGCGGTTTCAATCCCGGTCTTGGGAAACGGTGATGTATTTACACCGGAAGATGCCAAGAGAATGAAGGAAGAAACCGGCTGCGACGGCATCATGGTGGCGCGCGGCGCGAAAGGAAATCCATGGTTGTTTAAACGGATTCTCCACTATCTGGAAACCGGAGAACTTCTGCCGCCGCCGACTGCGGAGGAAGTAAAGAGGATGATTGTCCGCCATGGGACGCTTCAGACGGAATTTCGCGGCGAGGAGATCGCAATGCGGGAGATGCGTAAGCACGTGGCATGGTATACGGCAGGATTTCCACATTCGTCGGCGCTTCGCAATGATATAAACCAGGTGGAGACGCTGGAGGAGCTGGAACGGCTGGTGGATGAGAGAATTTAAGAGAAGGATGAATGTGTGGAATCAAAACGATGGTTGTGTTACATGGGTGGACGAAATCGGAAGGCACAGAAAAAGCACGAAAATGTAGGATTTTCCCTTGTTTTTAAAGCCATTATGGCACTTTGTGATTCTTGACATTACACCAAGAATCATGTATAATAGTGCGATGCAATTATTAGGGGATTCAATGATGAATCGATAGAAGGAAGGATAGCTGTCATGGCAGAAAAGAAGAACATTTTAACTTACACAGGATTGAAAAAGTATGAAGATGAACTTCATGATCTGAAAGTAAATAAACGCCAGGAGATCGCACAGAAGATCAAAGAGGCGAGAGAGCAGGGCGACCTGTCTGAGAACGCTGAGTATGATGCAGCAAAAGATGAACAGAGAGACATCGAGGCAAGAATCGTAGACCTTGAGAAACTGTTGAAAAACGCAGAGGTTGTTGTTGAGGATGAGATCGATCTGGATAAGATCAGCATCGGATGCCAGGTAAAGGTACTGGATGTCGAAGAGGATGAAGAGATGGAATTTAAGATCGTAGGTTCCACCGAGGCAAACAGCTTAGATGGTAAGATCTCCAACGAGTCTCCGGTTGGTCGTGCCCTGCTTGGCAAGAAAGCTGGCGAGACCGTAGACGTAGAGACACAGGCGGGCGTTATCCAGTACAAGATCCTGGACATCCAGCGAGTATCATAAAGAGACGAAGGAGTGAAAGAGAAAGTGGCAGAGCAGAATCAGCAGAATAAGAACGAAGAGAAGGACTTAAATCAGTTATTAAAGGTGCGCCGCGAGAAACTGAAAGACCTTCAGGACAACGGAAAGGATCCGTTCCAGATTACAAAATTTGATGTAACTGCACACAGCAGCGAGATCAAGGATAACTTTGAGCAGATGGATGGCAAAGAGGTTACGATCGCAGGACGTATGATGTCCAAACGTGTGATGGGTAAGGCATCTTTCTGCAATGTGCAGGATTTAAAGGGCAATATCCAGTCTTATGTTGCCAGAGACAGCGTAGGCGAAGAGGCTTATAAAGATTTCAAGAAGATGGATATCGGTGATATTGTCGGAATCAAAGGTACCGTATTCCGCACCAAGATGGGAGAGATCTCCGTTCACGCAGAGTCCATCGTACTGCTGTCCAAGAGTCTGCAGATTCTGCCGGAGAAATTTCACGGACTGACCAACACGGATATCCGTTATCGTCAGAGATATGTGGATCTCATCATGAATCCGGAAGTAAAAGACACTTTTGTAAAACGTTCTCAGATCCTCAAGGAGATCCGCAATTTCCTGGATGGACGCGGATTTATGGAAGTGGAGACCCCGATGTTGGTAGCTAATGCCGGCGGTGCGGCTGCACGTCCGTTTGAGACCCATTACAATGCACTGGATGAGGATGTAAAACTCCGTATTTCTCTGGAACTCTACTTAAAGAGACTGATCGTAGGCGGCTTAGAGCGTGTTTACGAGATCGGCCGTGTATTCCGTAATGAGGGTGTAGATACCCGTCACAACCCGGAATTTACCCTGATGGAGCTGTATCAGGCATATACCGATTATGAGGGCATGATGGAGCTGACCGAGAGCATGTTCCGCTATCTGGCTGAGAAAGTCTGCGGAAGTTCTGTCATCAGCTATAACGGCACTGTGATTGATATGTCCAAGCCGTTCGAGCGCATCACCATGATCGATGCAGTTAAGAAATACTCCGGCGTTGACTTCAACACTGTTAAAACTGACGAGGAAGCAAAGGCAATCGCAAGAGAGCACAATGTTGTATTTGAGGAGCGCCATAAGAAGGGTGATATCATCAACCTGTTCTTCGAGGAGTTCTGCGAGGAGAAGATGATTCAGCCGACCTTCGTTATGGATCACCCGGTTGAGGTATCTCCGCTGACCAAAAGAAAACCGTCCAATCCGGAGCTGGTTGAGCGCTTCGAGATGTATATCTACGGCCGCGAGATGTGTAACGCATACTCTGAGTTAAATGATCCGATCGATCAGAGAGAACGTTTCAAAGCACAGGAAGAGGCTTTTGCTGCTGGCGATGAGGAAGCAAATCATACGGATGAAGACTTCCTGAATGCACTGGAGATCGGTATGCCGCCGACAGGTGGTATCGGATACGGTATCGACCGTCTGGTTATGCTGCTGACCGATTCCCAGGCAATCCGTGACGTACTGCTGTTCCCGACGATGAAGTCACTGGACGCTGATAAGAAAGCTTCCAAGACTTCCGAAGCAGCTCCGGCAGAGGCTGAAAAACCGGTTGAAAAGATTGATTTTTCTAAGGTAAAAGTCGAGCCATTGTTTGAAGAAATGGTTGATTTTGATACATTCAGCAAGTCAGATTTCCGTGCAGTAAAGGTTAAAGAGTGCGTTGCAGTACCGAAGTCAAAGAAGCTGTTACAGTTTACTCTTGATGACGGAACAGGCACAGACAGAACCATTTTAAGCGGTATTCACGCTTATTATGAGCCAGAAGAGTTAGTTGGAAAGACACTGATTGCAATCACAAATCTGCCACCAAGAGCCATGATGGGAATTGATTCTTGTGGAATGTTACTTAGTGCAATCCATGAGGAAGAGGGCGAAGAAAAACTTCATCTTCTGATGGTTGATAACCATATTCCGGCAGGTGCAAAGCTCTATTAAGATGAGAAACTGAGCCTTGCGGCGGTGTGCGCTTGCGAACACCGACATAAGGCGAAAAACGCATGGAGACGCCAGTCGATGTGATGTAAAGATGTACCGTTTTACCGAATAGACGGGACGTACTTCATTTGATAAAAAACTAAAAAAACAGCGATTTACATCAAACTTACATCAATTGATGCAGAAATCGGTGCAAGCAAGAAAAAATCGCATAATTAGTGCAATGAGTGGGCAATTCCAATCGGAGTTGCCCATTTTTAAAACAAACAGAAATACAAATCGGAAGTTGGAGGATACACGCATGAAAATTGTAATCATTAATGGAAGTGCCAGAAAAGGAAATACGCTGGCAGCAATCAATGCATTTATAAAAGGAGCGTCAGAAAAGAATAAAATTGAAATCATTGAACCCGACAAACTCAACATTGCACCATGCAAGGGATGTGGTGTCTGTCAATGCTCTAAGGGATGCGTCGACAAGGATGATACAAATTCTACAATTGATAAAATTGCTGCCGCAGATATGATTCTTTTTGCTACACCAGTTTATTGGTGGGGAATGTCAGCACAATTGAAACTTATCATTGATAAGTGCTACTGCCGTGGATTGCAGTTAAAAAACAAAAAAGTTGGCACAATTGTTGTAGGTGGTTCTCCCGTAGGCAGTATCCAGTATGAGCTGATTGATAAGCAGTTTGACTGTATGGCAAAATATCTTTCATGGGATATGCTTTTCAAAAAATCATATTACGCAACAGCCAGAGATGAACTTGAAAAAAATAAGGATTCCATGAACGAACTTGAGTGGATCGGAAAAAATTTATAAAGCACACACCAAATTCCAGTTTGCCAACTTGCCCTTTGAGAGAGGAGAAATCCTTTTCTCAAAGGGCTTTTTCTATTTATACAGATATTCGCAAACTACAAGATAAAGCCAAAACTTCATATACTCTAAGCACAAGGAGGTTGAGGTTTGGCTATGAACAACAGTTTAGCAGAAGTACACCCGGAGCTTGTTTCGGAGTGGTCGGAGAAGAACTTACCGCTTACACCTGATACTTAAATGAAGAAGAACGAAGCCCAGTGATACAATCACTCATTGCACTGAAGAACAATTTAGCAGCTCAGGGACGATACACCGATGCAGTAGATGATGTTCTATGTAAGGTGCTTGAAGCAAAGAAAAAGAAATTGAAAATTGAATACATTTAGAACGTGTTTTGTCGTCTGTTTCCTAACCGGAGCAGGCGGCTTTTTTTATTTCGAAAAATTTTTTGAAAAATTTTTTGAAAAGCAGCGATTTTGGGTGTGCATTTCATACCCCTTTGTCCAAATGAGTGAAGTCCTTCAGGAAGCAGGTGGACAGTTAGAGCGTTCTGAAATTAGAGACAGAATTAGTGAGTTAGATGAGCATATTGCTGAATTTGAACAGAAACTATATACATCTAATAAAACAGGAAATCAGTACAAAAAATTTGATTTTAAGTTTAATTTTGCTATTAAAGAGCTTAGTTATGTCGGACTCATCTGCCACCTGCCGTCTGCCGGTGCATGAATACTTTCAAGTATCAGGAGTAAGTAAAAGTAGATTGACAGATAATATAGAAAAGCGTATTATAATAATAAGAGGTGGGATTTCCCACACAAATGCTTGCGTAGGAGGTGTTGGTAATGGAAGCGATGAAAGATTATGTTGCCCATCTGGATAACAAAAAAAGAATTACGCTCAGAGGAGCTGCTTATCAGTATTACAATGTAAAAGAATACGGAAATGGCTGCATTATTCTGGAACCTCGGGAACTGGCAGTGCCAGAGAGCATTTCAGCCAGAACTCTGGCAGATATGGATCGTGCAGTAAGTAACTTTAAGAGAGGCGATGTTTCCCCGGCTATTGACCTGTCAGATTTTTAAAAGGAATAAGAGATGAATTTTAATATATGAATGGGAATTCCTGAAATGCAGGAACTTTGGTTAGATCTGCAGGAGAAATATCGTTCCGGTAATATAAAAAAGAAGGAAGAACAGTTGTATAAAAAATGGGGAAAGGCTTTAAAGCTGTTGTCGGCTGATCCGGGTTATCCGAGTCTTCAAACCCATGAAATAGAGCCATTATCCAGACGTTATGGAATGAAAGTGTGGCAATCATATCTGGAAAATAAAACCAGTGGCGCAATGAGAATGTACTGGGTTTATGGACCAGACCAGAAAGATATTACAATTATCGGACTGGAACCACATCCGGAAGATAAGAAAAATGGCGCATACGACCGAAGTTCACTGTCGGATTTGTAGAATAAAACTGAATATGGAACTAAAATACGAGCAGTTAGTCTATGAAAAATAGGTTAGCTGCTTTTTTCATGCAAAAAGGTGAATCACAGAGACGTTCAGACGGAAGATATGTATATACTTATACGGATCCTCTCGGAAGACGTAAATATGTTTATGCACAAGACCTTGTAACGCTTCGGGAAAAAGAAGCACAGCTCATGAAAGATCAGATGGACGGTCTGGATATATAATCTAACGTATTATCCGGTAGGAGAAGACCGGGCATCGGAAAATCACATTTCAACGCCGAAAACAGAAGCCGGAATGCGTACGATTCCCATGTTGGATACAGTGAAAGATGCTTTTGAAATGATCTGGGAAGAGCAGAAAGAAAATGGCTGGACAGATGCAGAGATTGATGGGATGACAGGCTTTGTTTTCTGTAACCGTTATGGAAATATAATGAATGCCCAGTCAGTTAATCGGGCAATCAAGAGAATCTCATCTGCTTATAACGCAACAGAAGAAATAGAGGCAAAAAAGAGCACCGGGAGCCGGTGCTCTTGCCGGATTTTTCAGCGCACAGCTTGAGACACACATTTTGCACAAGGCTTTGTGAAAGAGAAACGAACCTGAAAATAATCCAGTCGATCATGGGGCATAAGGATATTCAGACCACTGTGGATATCTATGCAGAAGCGACAGAGAAGAAAAAACAGGAAACATTTGAACATTTGGCTGCAACAATGGATGTATTTTAAGAAGGGCTTATGAACCCTTTCATCTGACAACAGAAATAACCAAATGAGATCAAATTGACAACAGATATGATTTTACAATGATTCATCATGAATGGTAATGAAGAGAAGACAATTTAATAGAAATAGCACAGCGAAGCATCACGAAGGGTAATGAAGAAAAATTAAAAAAATTCCCGACGATGAAGAGTTTGGAGAAATAAAATGCCGAAAACAGGGCGTTTTCAAGCAATTTAAGAGGCTTAAATTTGTATTTTACGACAGAGTTACGACAAATGATGAGCCATGATATAGTAAAAAATATTTCTAAACTTAAAAAACAGGTTGCTAAATTCAGAGAAACTGTATATACTAAAGATAGAAGTAAATGTTTGCCGCTTGCTGATGGTGCGGGGTATAAATAATTCAGTTCGTAAATGAAGCCACTTGCTATACAGGTGGGATAAAAATAGTATAGTTTGTAAATGTTCCCCATCAGTGAATGCTGATGGGGAATTTTATCACATAGGAAAGGTTATTTATGGAGATACAACAGGGATATTCGTATCATATCAAGGATGAATTTTTTGACTTGGTTCAGGATAAATATTTGATGAGTAATAAGGAACAGGGGAACTATCGTCCTCATTACTATGCAATTCAGGATAGAAAAAATCCAAAATTGTATTGGATGATACCAATTAGCTCACAAGCTGAGAAATACAAGGAAATCGTTGAAAAGAAAAAGAAACGATATGGTAAATGCAATACGATAGTGATTGGATTATTTGCAGGGAAAGAAAATGCTTTTTTGATACAGAATACATTTCCTGTTATTGAAAAATATTTTGACCATGTTCATACGATTCAGGAACAGCCTGTAACGATACATAAAAAGTTGGATAAGGTACTTGTTGAAAATCTGAATGAAGTACTGGCTATGTATAATCGTGGAATAAAATTGACTTTTACGGATATTAAAGCGATTAGGAATATTATGGAAGAAGAACTTGGAAAATAGAGAGGACACCATTGCTTATGCAAATGTAAGTAATGGTGTCCTTTTGTATGAGCAATGTTTATAAACCCACTGTAATTCCAACAAGAAAGGATTCCTCACCGGGAACAAGATCAAGATCACCGCCATGGCTTTCAATGATTTTTCGGACAGAGGAAAGCCCGATTCCATGATCAGCAGATGTACCCTTTCGGGAGAGGAATGTTTTTCCCTCTTGCAAGGTCAGACCGTCGTAAGTGTTTTCAATCTTCAAAAAGTACATATTGCCTCTGGTTTCGCCTGCAATGAAAACGCGGCGCACCCCTTGCTTTTGGCGGCTGCACGCCTCAACGGCATTGTCCAAAAGATTGCCCAGCACCGTACACAGTTCCACATCGGTAAGCGGCATCTGATCGGGAAGATCGAGCCGCACCTGAAATTCTGTCCCTTGTGTCTGCGCCATGCCGTAGTAGTATTCAATCAGTGCATTTACGACGGGATTTTTGCAGAACTGGGCAGGGGAGTGACCCGATGATGCAGCAACCTGTTCCTCTACCTGTAACAGGAAGGAGCAGATCTCCGTCTGCCCACGTTCAGAGGCCATGCGGTCTATGGTGCGCAGATGGTGTTTGATGTCGTGGATCAGCCTTCTGTTTTCTGCCGCTGCTTCAGAAACCTGACGGCTGTATTCGGTCTGCATAGAAAGCTGACGGATGACCTGCTTGCGTTCTTCCTGGAAAATCAGGCTGTTTCCATATCCTTCTATCACATCGCGCCAGAGGGAATAACCGATGGCTGCTGCTATGAAAAAGCTGCCCCATTCCAAAAACCAACCGCCGATAACCGGCTCATAAACCGGCAGAAGGCGATCCCATATAAAGGCGCAGGTTGCGGCTGCCGCAGCATAGAAGATCGGCCTGCTCCGTTTTTCTCCTCTGTGAATGGCAAGCACAGCGATGATAAGCAGATAGAGCGCAGATGCCGCCTTATAACAAAAGACCGATGCAGAGAAAAAGCGAATGGCTCCAAGGGAGAGATGGGAAGCCATCATGCCATACACAAACGCATATACCAGAAAAGCAGCGCCCACCCCATTACTGATGGCCGCAGGCAGGAAGCCCGGTCTGCATATCCGGTTTTGCAGAACTACGATCAGCCAGGTAACCAGATAGATACAGAACAGTTCAATCGTGTACCAGGGGAATACGGGAACCGCAGCCAGCATATGAAGCACAGGATAGGATGACAGGCCGCACATGGCAAGGCAGATCAGTCCGAACAGGAATGTATTTTTCTGTTTCATCCGGCGGCTGAAATAAAAGGACAGCAGCGCACAGACAAAGGTAACTGTACAGCTGAACAGGCAGAATGCAAACCGGATTCCTCTGGTTGTATTGACCGCCAGCATCGTTCCGAAAGCAGGCGGATAGACAATTCCTCCGTAAAAGTGGTCATAGTTGCTGACCGCTATGGTGAGTGTGACCGGTTTTCCGCCATGAAAAGTGACCATGCGGTTTTGAACCAATGGTGTCCCCTGTGCCGGTTCCCCCATTTGCAGGATCAGGTCATGATCCAGATAAAGGTTGTAAGCAGAAAACACTTCTGGGATTTCCAGCGCATATGTTTCCTTCCGTTCCGGCAGAAAGAATGTCATCTGATAAGTCCCGCAGCCATAGGGAGAAGGTTTTGCAGGGCTGGAGAAATTGGTCTGCTCTCCGATGGAAAGGTAGCGCATATAATGGCTTTCATCCCGTATTTCTTCCGGGGTCAAAAGCGCGTCAGGATAAAATGCCCAGCCGGATACCAGAAAGCGCACCGGTGACTTTTGAAGTTCTTCCTCAGAAAGCGCCAGAATCCCATTTGCCGCCTGGATTGTGTTCTGGCTATATTTATTATTGAACTGATACAGGCCAAGAAAAAACAGGGATGAGCACAGGCAGACCATACATAAGGCAGCATATTTTTTTACCGCAGAAGATACCATCTTATTTTCGCCTCCTCCTTAGGAAAAACACACCGGCAGACAGAAGAAGCAGACAGGTCGGAATCAAAAGGAGTATGGGCGACCGGCTATGCTCTGTGTCGGCGGCCTGTGCCAGGGAAACGGCATCTTCCTTTCCCACAATGGTGTATGCCCCTGTATGGCTGATCTGAAAGGAGACGGCTTTTGCCGCATCGTCATAACCGGTTATGGGAATTTCCACGCCGCTTTCATCACAGAGGAACCATGTGCCGGCTGCCGGGTCATTTGGACAGGGCAGCATGACAGAAACATCCGGCAGGGAGCTGAGCGCAGTTCCATTGATGGAAAACGAAAAAGAAAAACCGCCGTCCGTATCCTTTTGGATGATGACTTCAATCTGATCTTCGTTTTGGATGCCCTCCGGCAAGGCGTCTTTTGGTATGTTGATAGTGATTCCCTGTTTGGAAAAGACGGCTCTTTGCTCCCCTGTTTGCAGCATCATCAAAAAGCGCGTGCCGGAAATCCGGTCGGTGGTTTCATCGAAGAACTCTGAAAAATCAGGGCTTTTGGAATCCGCATCTTCCTCTGTATCACCGTTTGCCTGTTCCGATGGGAAATCGTCTTTATCTATATCTATGGAATCATCCTTTCCCTCCCAGGATGGCTCGGAAGACTTGTGGGATGGTTCATGATCCGCAGGATCATTTTCTTCACTGACAGGTGGTGTTTTTTCAGAATCGTTGGAATCCACTCTGCCGCCATTTGTTGCAGGCGGTTTTGGAGGCTTTGTGGAGGGCCTGTCTGCGAAACCGTCATCCTGATCGTCGGTATCTTCAGGAGGCGGTTGAATGATGGTATCGGGAGGATTTCCGCCTGCATCCCCTCCATCCCGGTCGCCTTCATGATACCCTTCAAGGACAATTCCATCTGCGTAGGTAAAGGACAGGATGCCGGTCTGTCCGCCGTCATAATCCACCTGAAGGCGGTAACTGCTGCCCGGCATCAGCAGACGGGTAGCAATCGAGAGCATTTCCTGACCCACATAAACGCCACTTTCCAGGCGGTTCCATGAACCGTTGTTTTCGGACAGCCATACGCTGATCTCATCCAGTTCCCCCGGCGGTGTGACCCAGGGAAAATGAAGGTTTCCTCTGGCGGACAGAAAGCAGTTAATGTCCGGTCTGCCTGGAGCCTGTACAGAAACAGGAATTGAGATTTCAGGGAAAGCAATTCCCTTTGCAAACGCAGTATTTGCTGGTGCGGTCAGCTTTCCAATGGCATGGTACAGTCCCACAGTATTCAGATCAATACCAGAAAAATCCCATTCCACCACAGCGGTGTAGCTGGTTCCATTTTCCGCATAGCATTCCAGATAGTAAGGGGAAAAGGCAAACAAATTTTCCAGCGTTTCGGTTTCGCTGTCCTGTTGAACCGCAAACGCGTCCGTATAAGGATACCATTGCTCTATGGAGGTAATGACAGCAGGCGGCATTTCTTCCACCCGGACGGAAATCTGAAGCTCCTGCAAGACAGCTTCACCAAAGGCATACCCCTCTGGCAGTTCAATCCGGCCTGCTGCGGTATATTCGCCTGGAGTGGTCTGGTCAATGGCCGAAAAATCCCATGCGACAGAAAATGTTTCCTGCCGGATTTCTTCACCTGCTGTTACAGTGGCGCAGACGGTTTGATACCGAAGGGCCAGCTGATAAATTTCCTCCAGGTCATCATCAGACGGTGTGGTTCTAAGGGGCAGGGTGAAATCTGGCAGGGAGAGCAGTTCGTCTTCCTTTTGTATTTCTGTGACAAGGACGAGGGATACTTCTTCCGATGCTTCCGGGGTTTTGCTCTCCAGTGTCCCCGGAGCTTCGCTTTCTAAATCCGGCAAAATCTCCCTTCTTTCATCGGCATTGGATGGGGTTGCAGTTTCGGCGGCAAATGCTGGGATACTGCAGGTGAAGCAGAGGAGACAGGCCAGACAGCCCTCCAGAATACGCCTGTGCATTTGCTTCATTCTCATATGATACCCCCCATTCCAGAGAAAACATATTGACGGTAGGTTTCCCGCAGCTGTTTTCCATTGCGGAGGGCAATCGGAAGTTCCTCCCCGTTTATCAAACGGAAGGTCTGACTGTCAACCTGGCTGATGTAATCCATGTTGATTAAAATGCCCCGGTAGCAGGGCAAAAAACGCTTGTCCTTCTGCAATGCGGCAGTAACCTCCTGAAAGCCTCCGCTTACCGGTATCACGCGTTCCGCCGTATGAATCCGTGTCATACGGTTTTGATAATCTATGTATAGAATCTTTTCTGTGGGAAGTTCCAGCTTTTGACGGTCAGCCATAACCGAAAGTGTCATCACTTCATAGGGCGGTTTTAGCTGGCACAGCTCCATCGCTTCTTCAAAATCTGCCTGATGGAGCGAAAGCGGCTTCAGCAGATAATAGCTGGCGGACAGGCTGTACCCCATCCGGGCATAATCTTCTGTAATGGTCAGAAAAACGATCTTACAAAGCCTGTTTTTCTGGCGCAGCCTTCTGGCGGCCTCTATTCCATCCATGTTCTCCATATAGATGTCCATAAAGACAAGCTGAAAATTGACCTGGGCGGCAGCTTTCAGAAAATTCTCTCCGTCCTCAAATTCTGTCAGCGTATAGTCCAGCTGATGCTTTTTCATATAATTTTCCAGGCAGGCAGACAGTTTTGCTCTGTCCTCTGCTCTGTCATCCACAATCGCAATCTGCATCGTGCCATCTCCTTTGCACAATAATCCAATATTAGTATAACATAAAACCGCAGGAAAAAACTTGCGTCTTAAACAGGAAACCTGCGTCTTAAACAAAGTCGGTTGCATTTCCCTTGACAAGATGCTACTCTAATTATACTACCAGACTTTCCGATGAGAAGGTCTGGTTTTTTTATGTGACAGGAAATTCCGAAGAATTCCCTGTCACATAAAAAAGGCACTAACGTGCCAAAGATGCGCACTTGCGCGAAGATGTAGATTGTCGCAAGCGACCGCGCAAGGCGCAAGAATGTGCCAAGGCACATTCTCAGACTGTAGACAAAGCCCTGCTTTTGCAGGGTTTTGCTATTGTTGGAACCGCTTTTCT